>VEQY01000033.1 GCA_018882965.1 Mycobacterium sp.
ATCGCGACCGACGCTACCGGGGCTGACCGCAGCCGCCGGTGCGGCGCGCCGGGTTAGCCGAGGACGTACTTGGCGAGCAGCGGTTCTTCGGCCAGCCCCCAGGCGACGATCCGGTCGGAGACCACCCTGTCGGCCGCGGCCTGGTTGAAGACGCCGCAGTCGGCGACGGTGCGCAACTTGGTCTCCCGGTACTCGATGATGTCTGCGCCCACCACTCCGAAGCCGAATGCGCGCCGCGCGATCGCCGACAGTGTCGAGTCGCGGTGATGCTCCAGGCAGTGCGCGACCAGGGTGCTGAAGAACTGCTCGTGGCGCTCTTCGTCGGCGGCGATGCGGCCGACCAGTTTCCCCAGCACCGGTTCGGTGACGCGGGCCTCCAGGTTGCGCAGGTAGACCGCGTGGGCGCGCTCGTAGAGCGCCATGAAGACCAGCGTCTCGATCTGGGTGTAGCTGTCGCCGCGGTAGCCGCGCATCACGTGCGCGACGCGGACCTTCTCATCAGCCGCCGGATCGAAGTTGCGGGTGACCACCAAGTACTCACGAATCGCGATGGCGTGCAGGTTCTCCTCGGCGGTCCACCGGCCCAGCCAGCGCCCCCACTTGTCCTCCAGGATGAAGTGCTCGACCAGTTCACGGTGATAGCCGGCCAGGTTGTCCTTGGTGATGAGCATGACCTCGAGGGCGTCGACCACCTCGGGGGGCAGGGTGGCCTGGGACGGGTCCCAGTCATCCCCGCCGAGGAAGGCGAAGTTGCGGCCCTGCTCGAACGGGACGTAGTCGTGGGCGTACCACTCGTCGGCGGTCTCCAGGTAGCGGGCCAGATTGTCGGCGACCACGGGCTCCAGCTCGAGGGTGAACGCATCAGCGACAGGTTTCTGTGCCATGCGGTAACTGTAACCGAAGTTAACGGGTGCTTGGAAATCGCCGCGCGCCCCCTCCCGCGAGCAGACGCAAAAGGGACTCAAACCCGGCGTGTCGCGGCACCTTTGCGTCTGCTCGCGGGAGGGGCGCGGGGCTCCTAGAGGACCAGTCCGGGGTAGAGCGGGTTGGCGTCCAGCAGCTCGGCGGCCGCCGCGCGCGCCCAGTCGGCGGTGCTGTCGACCAGGGTGTACTTGGCCTTCGAGGTGCCCACGGGCGTGGTGTTGGTCAGCACCTCGACCACCAGCTCGGCCACCCGGTCGAATTCGCCGGGCCCGAAGCCGCGGGTGGTCAGCGCCGGTGTGCCGAACCGGATGCCGCTGGTGTACCAGGCCCCGTTCGGGTCGGCCGGGATGGAGTTGCGGTTGGTGACGATGCCGGCATCGAGCAGCGCGGACTCGGCCTGCCGCCCGGTCAGCCCGAAGGACTGCACGTCGAGCAGCACGATGTGGTTGTCGGTGCCGCCGGTCACCAGCCGCGCTCCCCGTCGCATCAGCCCGTCGGCGAAGGCCTGCGCGTTGTCCGCCACCCGCTGGGCATAGGCCTGGAAGGAGGGCTGGCGCGCCTCGGCGAACGCCACCGCCTTGGCCGCCATCACGTGGGACAGCGGCCCGCCCAGCACCATCGGGCAGCCCTTGTCGACTGCGTCGGAGTATTCGGCGGTGGCCAGCACCAGGCCGCCGCGCGGGCCGCGCAGCGACTTGTGTGTGGTGGTGGTGACCAGGTGGGCGTGCGGGACGGGGTCCTCGTCGCCGGTCAGCACCTTGCCGGCCACCAGTCCGGCGAAGTGGGCCATGTCCACCATGAACGTGGCGCCGACCTCGTCGGCGATCTGGCGCATGGTCGCGAAGTTGACCCGGCGCGGGTAGGCCGAGTACCCGGCCACCAGGATCAGCGGCTTGAACTCGCGGGCGGCCGCGGCGATCGCGTCGTAGTCGAGCAGCCCGGTGGTCGGATCTGTGCCGTAGCTGCGCTGGTGGAACATCTTGCCGGAGATGTTGGGTCGGAAGCCGTGGGTGAGGTGGCCGCCGGCGTCCAGCGACATCCCCATCAGCCGCTGACTGCCCAGCTTGGCACGCAGCCGCTCCCACTCCGCCTCGGAGAGGTCGTTGACGTTCTTGCCGCCCGCCTCGGCCAACGCGGGCGCCTCGACCCGGGTGGCCAGGATCGCCCAGAACGCAACGAGATTGGCGTCGATGCCCGAGTGCGGCTGCACGTACGCATACGGCGCGCCGAACAGTTCCCGGGCGTGCTCGGCGGCGATCGACTCGATTTCGTCGACGTTGTGGCAGCCGGCGTAGAAGCGGTGCCCGACGGTGCCCTCGGCGTACTTGTCCGACAGCCAGGTGCCCATCGTCAGCAACACCGCCGGGGACGCGTAGTTCTCGCTGGCGATAAGTTTCAGGGAGGCGCGCTGGTCGGCGAGTTCGCGGCGGGTCGCCGCGGCGATCCTCGGTTCGACGGACTCGATGACGCTCAGCGCCGCCCGGTAGGCCTCGCTGGCGGCGGCGGGCACGGCCGACCCGGTGTCGGCGGACAGAATCGCGTCGGTGGTCATGGGCAAAGCCTAACGGGAGCGGCCGGATCCCCGCCCAGCGTGGGCCCTGTGGTCAGAAATCGGCCATCGGGCGACCATGGAACCCGCGCCAGCCCCCCGCTAGCCCCCACGCTGAGGGTCACCCGGCGCGCAGCGACGAGGGGATCAGCGGCTCGTCGAGCAGCCGGCCGAACCGCTCGCTGAGCCCCACCTCGGCCGGCCGGTCGTCCAGCCAGTCCCGCAGCAGCCGGTAGCCCTCGACGTAGGTGCTGGTGTAGGCCCGCCACAGCGGAGAGCACAGAAACCGCAGCGTCTGCCGTGCCCGGGTGTCGTCGACCAGCAGCCAGCGCTGCAGGAAGGCGCTGACCTCGTCGACGTCGCGGCCCTCGTCGTGCAGCATCAGCGCCGCGTCCTGGCGCACCCCGGCGAGATCGGCGGCGGCGTCGGCGAGCGCCTCGGCCCGCGCGCCGTCGAAGCGCAGGCCCAGATCGGCGTAGATCTCCTGCGCCCAACCGCCCCAGCCCGGACCGACCGCCGCGTGCAGGGCGAGGTCGGCCAGCCCCTCGGCCATCAGGCACTGGGGGGTGTTGACCAGGAATATGGTCTGCTCGCCGTGGCCGAGTCCGGCCACCAGACCCGCCTCCTTGCGACAGTGCTCGGTGTGGTGGCCGGGGTAGGACTCGTGCGCCACCAGCCGGGGCAGGTTCGCCATCTGCTGTGGCAGGTCCGCATTCACCGCGACCGTCGAGCGGTAGCCGCCGTGGTAGTAGTTGAACCCCGACCACGGCTTGTCGGTGACCACCTCGTAGACGACGGTCTCGGTGTCGGGCAGCGGGTAGGTCGCCCGAACGATGTCGCGCAGCGCGCTGGAGAACGCGCCGATGGCGTCGACCAGACGAGCGGGCGGGATCTCGTCGGCGCGGCGGTGTGCCGCGATGCGTTCGGAGAGCGAACCGCGACCACCGAGCGCCTCGTCCATGCGCGCGTGCGCGGCGCGGTAGCGCTCGGGCTCTCCCCTGCTGATCTCGACGTCGAAGTAGGCCCGGACCTCCGCCACGAAACCCACGTCCTCGCCGGCGAATCGGCGCGCCGCGCAGGCCAGCGCGCGCAGGTGTGCGGCGATGAAGTCCGCCCGCTGCTCGCTGAACCCACCCGTATGGGGCACCTGACGCACGTCAGCCCGCAGCCGCTCGGCCCGGCGGGCCAGCGCGGCCGGGTCCGGCGTGGGCTCGGCGGCCACCTTTCGGCGCAGTGCGGGATCGCCGGTGAAGGAGTCGACGTAGCCCTCCTCGATCCGGTCGAAGCGCAACCCGAGTTCGAGGTACTCCCGGATCAGCCGGTCAGGCTCCATGATGACCACGCTAGCTGTCACACTGATCCCCATGACGCGGGTGACCGAGGCCAGCCCCTACGTTGAGTTCGACCGCGGTCAGTGGCGGGCGCTGGGCATGTCGATGCCGGTCAAGCTCACCGAGGACGAGTTGATGGGCCTGCGCGGCATCGGCGAGCAGATCGACCTGCGCGAGGTCGAGGAGATCTACCTGCCGATCGCCCGGCTGATCCACCTGCAGGTGGCCGCCAGCCAGGGTCTGTTCGCCGCCACCGCGGAATTCCTCGGCGAGCCGCAGCAGAACCCGGAGCGGCCGGTCCCGTTCGTCATCGGGGTGGCCGGCAGCGTGGCGGTCGGCAAGTCGACCACCGCCCGCGTGATGCAGGCCCTGCTGGCCCGCTGGGAGCACCACCCGCGCGTGGACCTGGTGACCACCGACGGCTTCCTCTATCCCAACGCCGAACTGATCCGGCGGAACATGATGCACCGCAAGGGCTTCCCGGAGAGCTATGACCGCCGCGCGCTGATGCGTTTCGTGACCGCGGTGAAGTCGGGCGCCGATAAGGTCTGCGCGCCGGTGTACTCCCACCTGATCTACGACATCGTCCCGGAGGAGAAGCAGGTCGTCGCCCACCCCGACATCCTCATCCTGGAGGGCCTCAACGTGCTGCAGACCGGATCGCGGCTGATGGTCTCGGACCTCTTCGACTTCTCCATCTACGTCGACGCCCGCATCGAAGACATCGAGACCTGGTACGTGGAGCGCTTCCTGGCGATGCGCGCGGGCGCGTTCGCCAACCCGGTGTCGCACTTCCACCACTATGCGGGACTGACCGACCAGCAGGCCGTCGCCGCCGCGCGCGACATCTGGAACTCGATCAACCGGCCCAACCTGATCGAGAACATCCTGCCGACCCGGCCCCGGGCGACGCTGGTGCTGCGCAAGGACGCCGACCACTCCATCAACCGGCTGCGGCTGCGCAAGCTCTAGGCGCGCTGCAGAGGCGCTCTAGACGCGTCAGTGACCGAAGCGGCGGTGCCGTCGGCTGTAGTCGCGCAGTGCGCGCAGGAAGTCGACGCGCCGGAACGCCGGCCAGTGCGCCTCGGTGAACCACATCTCGGAGTAGGCGCTCTGCCAGAGCAGGAACCCGCTGAGCCGTTGCTCGCCGGAGGTCCGGATGACCAGATCGGGGTCGGGCTGTCCGGAGGTGTAGAGGTTCTCCGAGATCGCCTCGATGGTGACGGCCTCGACGAGTTGCTCGGCAGTGGCCCCGTTGGCGAGTTGCTTGCTCAGCAGCCCGCGCACCGCGTCGACGATCTCCTGCCGCCCGCCGTAGCAGACCGCGACGTTGACGTGGAACGAACCGTTGGACGCCCTCGCGGCGGTCCCCTCCACGGCCTCGCGCAACCGGCGGGCCGGCTGCGCGCCGAGCAATTCGAGATCCCCCACCGAACGCACGCTCCACCGATTCGCCGGCGCGCAGATCTCCTCGACCACCTCGGTGATGATGCCGACCAGCGAAGCCACTTCGTCGGGGTCGCGCTGCAGATTCTCGGTGGACAACAGGTAGACGGTGGCCATCTCGATGCCGGCCTCCGCGCACCAGCGCAGCATCTCGGCGATCTTCGCCCCGCCGACCCGGTAGCCGTAGCTGACGTCCTCGTGACCGGCATCACGGGCCCAGCGCCGGTTGCCGTCGCAGAGCACTGCGATATGGCGCGGGAGCTGGGATCGGGCCTGCGCCAACTCCTGGCGCAACCGCATCTCGTAGAGCCGGTAGGCCGGTTCCTTGAGGCGCGGCGGAATGATCTCCACGGCACATCAGATTACTGTGGGTGGTGACGCCGGCCTAGCAGATCGAGGGAGGGGACGTGACCGCTGACCTGTCCCGGCCCACCGCGACCGGTCAGGGCACCGCGGACGCCGAGGACCTGCCCGAGGCGCTCGTCGACGCGGCTGCGGAATTCCTGGGTAAACCCCGGGCCCGCGGCTGGATTCACGTGTACGCGGCCGTCGTCGCCGCCGTCGCCGGTGCCGCCCTGGTGTCGGTGTCCTGGGCGGTGGACTCCACCCGGGCCGGCCTCGCGACCTTCATCTACACGCTGACCATCGTCGCGATGTTCACCGTCAGCGGCGTCTACCACCGGGTGAGTTGGCGTTCGCACACCGCGTGGACCTGGATGAAACGCCTCGACCACTCGATGATCTTCGTGTTCATCGCCGGCAGCTACACCCCGTTCGCGTTGCTCGCGCTGCCGGAGCGCAGCGGCTGGACGCTGTTCTGGATCGTCTGGGGCGGGGCACTGGCCGGCGTGTTGCTCAAGATGTGCTGGCCGTCGGCGCCGCGCTGGGTCGGGGTGCCGCTGTACCTCCTGCTCGGCTGGGTCGCGGTCTGGTTCGTCGGGCCGATCATGCACGGCGCGGGCATCGCCGCACTGGTGCTGCTCATCGTCGGGGGCGCGCTCTACAGCGTCGGTGGGGTCCTCTACGCGCTGAAGTGGCCCAACCCGTGGCCGTCCACGTTCGGCCACCACGAGTTCTTCCACGCGTGCACGGCCGTCGCCGCGCTGTGCCACTACATCGCGATGTGGTTCGCGGTCTTCTGACCCGCCCTCAGACGGCGCTCGCGTCCTCCGGCGCCCAGTAGGCCTTCATCGCCGCGACCTTGCCGTCGCTGTCGAAGACCATCACGTCGATCGGCCTGATCCGCAGCCTGCCCTCCCCCGACCCGACCGTGATGGTGAACAGGAAGGCCGCTTCGTGGCCGGCGACCCGCAGCTCGTGCAGTTCGGTCTCGCGCTGGACGCCCTCGATGTTGGCGAAGAACCCGCGGATGGCTCCCCGCCCGATGTGTACCTCACCGCCGACCGGATCCTCCAGGGTGGCGTCGTCGGCGAAGAGTGCCGCGATCTCCTCGGCGGAGCCGCCGGCGACCAGAGCCAGGTAGCGGTTGACGGTCTCGCGGATGTGCTCGGCGCTGGGCATGGCCCAACGTTACGGCACACCCAGAGCCTCGGACAGGTCCGCGACCCCGGTCACCGGAAGGTCGCACACGCGCCCGCGGCAGACGTAGGCGGCGTCGGCCCCGCCGACCCGGTCGCGTCCGGCCAGCAGCGGTCCGGAGTCGACCGGCCCCCCGACGACCACGGTCCCGCCGGGCGCCAGCGCGCGGGCGGCGGCCAGCAGTTCGGAGTCCGCGCCGCCGGTCGCCACCGCGATCTGCAGCGGACCGCGCACGGCGGCCTCGGCGACCGCCAGCCAGTGCCCCGCCGAGCGCGGTGCCCGGGCGAGCAGCACCGCGTGCGCCGCCAGGGTCTCGTCCGCCAGCGGTCCGTAGCGGGCGGCCCGCTCCGCGTCGACCAGGTGCGCGGCGGTCAGCAGCGCCTCGGCGATCGAGGACGCACCCGAGGGGGTGGCCCCGTCGACCGGATCGGCGGGCCGGACCATCAACTGCTCGGCGTCGTCGGCGGTGTCGAACCAGCGGCCCGGCCGGTCGGGGTCGGCGAAGTGGCGGACGGCCAGATCGATCAGGTCGGTGGCGGCGTGCAGCCAGCGGCCTTCGCCGGTCAGCTGATGCAGGCTGAGCAGGCCGGTCGCGAGCATGCCGTGGTCCTCGAGGATCGCCGCACTCTGGCCGACCTCGCCGCCCAGGCTCGCCCGGCGCAGCCGCCCGTCGACCAGGTGCAGGTCCAGCACCGCGGCCGCACATCGCGCGGCCGCCTCGGTCAGCCGCGGATCCTCCAGGGCGACGGCAGCTTCGGTGAGCGCGGTGATCGCCAGGCCGTTCCACCCGGTGATCACCTTGTCGTCGCGCGGGGGCTGGGGCCTGGGGCGCCGCGCGGCCAGCAGTGCCGCGCGCACCCGCTCGAAGCGTTCGGCGCCGTCGTCGCCCTCGGGGTCGCGGGGCAGCTGCAGCACCGAGGCACCGTGTTCGAACGTGCCGCGCTCGGTGACGCCGAACAGTTCGGCCGCCCAGTCCCCGTCGTCCTCGCCGAGAACCTCGCGCAGCTGCGCGGGCGTCCACACGTAGGTGGAACCCTCGGAGCCGTCGGCGTCGGCGTCCAGCGACGAGGTGAACATGTCGGCATCGGCGAGCTCGGCGAGCAGGAACCGCGCCGTCTCGGCGGCCACGCGGCGGGCCAGCGGATCGCCGTCGCGTCGCGCCCAGTGCGCGTAGACGCGCAACAGCAGCGCGTTGTCGTAGAGCATCTTCTCGAAGTGCGGCACCACCCAGTCGGCGTCCACGCTGTAACGCGCGAAGCCGCCGGCGAGCTGGTCGTAGATTCCGCCGCGCGCCATCGCCGTCGCGGTGCGGCGCACCGCGTCCAGAGGCACCACCGAGCGGGTCCGTTCGTGCGCCCGCAGCAGTGCCTCCAGAAGTGCCGAGGGCGGAAACTTCGGCGCACCGCCGAATCCGCCGCGCGCGGTGTCCTCCTCGCGCAGCACGGCGGCCACCGCGGCGTCGCACAGCGCGGGATCGATCTCCGCCCCGCCGCCGGGCAATCCCGCGGCCATCCGCCGCAGCTGTCCGGTGATCTCGTCGGAGGCCCGCTCGACGTCGCCGCGGCGGTTGCGCCACGTCTCGGTGACCGCCGCGAGCAGTTGCAGGAACTGCGCGCGCGGGTAGTAGGTGCCGCAGAAGAAAGGCCGCCCGTCGGGGGTCAGGAAGCATGTCATCGGCCAGCCGCCGTGCCCGGTCAGCGCGACGGTGGCGTTCATGTAGACCGCGTCGAGGTCGGGACGCTCCTCCCGGTCGACCTTGATGCAGACGAAGCCGGCATTCATCGCGGCGGCGACGGTGTCGTCCTCGAAGGACTCATGGGCCATCACGTGACACCAGTGGCAGGCCGCGTAGCCGATAGACAGCAGGATCGGCACGTCGCGGTCGGATGCCTCGGCGAGAGCCTCGGGCGTCCACTCCCGCCAGTGCACCGGGTTGTCGGCGTGCTGGCGCAGGTACGGACTGGCCGACCCGCCCAGCGTGTTAGCCGCTGGGTTCACGCGGGGAGTCCTGCGCGCCGGCCTCGTCGGCATCACGGTCGGCCGGGTTCTGCTCGACCTGGTCGTCGAACCGTTCCGGCACCTTCTTGAGGTGCCGGTTCATCGACCGGAGCAAAAAGAACAAGCAGATCAACAGCAGGATCACCACGAGCAGACCGATCGGACTGGCCTTGCCGAAGTCGGGTCCGGTGTTGTCGGGCGCCTCGGCGAGCAGCACCAGCGCTGACATCAGCGGGGTCATTCGAAGACCTCGATTCCGGCGAACAGGTCGTCCTCGGGCAGGACGGCGGGGACCCGCGAGCGGGCCAGTTCGAACTCCTCGGTCGGCCACAGCCGCCGCTGCCACTCCAGCGGCGCGGCGAAGAACCAGCCGTCCGGGTCGATCTGGGAGGCGTGCGCCCGCAGCGCCTCGTCGCGCTGACCGAAGTACTCCGCGCAGTGCACGCGCGTGGTCACCCGCTGGGCGAAGACGTCGTGCTCGGGATCCCAGTGCTCCAGCCAGCGGGCGAAGGGCCCCTCCTGACCGTTCTTGGCGAACTCCTCCTGCAGCAACTGCATCCGGTGCCGCAGGAACCCGTGGTTGTAGTAGAGCTTGCTCACCGGCCACGGCTGGCCGGCGTGCGGGTAGAGCCGATGGTCGGCGGCGGCCTCGTAGGCGGCCACCGACACCTGGTGGCAGCGGATGTGGTCGGGGTGCGGATAGCCGCCGTTCTCGTCGTAGGTGGTCATCACGTGCGGCCGGAACTCCCGGATCAGCTCCACCAGCTTGGCGACCGGTTCCTCCAGGGGCACCAGCGCGAAACATCCGTCGGGCAGCGGCGGCGGGGGGTCGCCCTCGGGCAGGCCGGAGTCGACGAACCCCAGCCAGTGGTGTTCGACCCCGAGGATCTCCGCGGCGGTGGCCATCTCGTCGCGACGGATCGCGGTGATCCGCCCCCGCACGTCGGGAAGATCCATCGACGGGTTGAGGATGTCGCCCCGTTCGCCGCCGGTCAGGGTGACGACGAGCACGCGGTGGCCTTCGTCGACATAGCGCGCCAAGGTCGCCGCACCCTTGCTCGACTCGTCGTCCGGGTGGGCGTGCACCGCCATCAACCGAAGTTCGGCCACGACTTCAGCTACCTGCTCTCCCACGCCTGCCGGCGTGTGCCCGGGGTCCTGGGGGCTTATAGTTCCTCACCTGAATAGTCCCATCCGAGGCGGGGGTGTGAGAACCGGTGAACTCCTCCTCGTCGGCGCGGTACGGACCGACGGCCTCGGCCGCGCCGCGCCGGCGGCTGGCGATCGTGCTGGGCGGGCTGGTGGCCGTGGCGTGCGTCGGCGCGGCCACGGTGGCCTATCAGCGCTACAGCAGCGTCGATGCCAAGGGCGAGCTGGCCGCCTTCGAGGTGCTCAACAGCCGGACGGTCGCGGTAACGATCAGCGTGACGCGAAAGGACCCCTCCCGGCCCGCGGTGTGTGTGGTGCGGGCGCTGGCCGAGGATCGTTCCGAAACCGGCCGCCGCGAGGTGCTGGTTCCACCCTCGAAAGCCCGGACCGTGCAGGTCAACACCACGGTCGAGAGCTACCGGCAGCCGGTGGCCGGGGGTGTCTACGGCTGCGGTCTCGATGTGCCCGGCTACCTGACCGCCGGATAGCCCCGCACGTCGCCGACGTGCGAGAACCCCGCTGCGGCAGCGGGTCCGGTGCTACACTCGACCAAACGCGGTTCCCGACTTGGGAACCGCGCTCTCGTTATCGGGCGGCCGCTCGGAGAGGGACACGCGGGTCGCCCGCGGTCCCCGCAGCGGCGTAGGGGCCCACCGCGGAATCGCGGGTGACCGGTGAAGGAGCGCGACGATGACCGACACCCAGGTGGTCTGGCTGACCCAGGAGGCCTACGACAAGCTCAAGGTCGAACTCGACCAGCTCATCGCGCACCGCCCGGTGATCGCCGCGGAGATCAACGACCGCCGCGAGGAGGGCGACCTGCGTGAGAACGGCGGCTATCACGCCGCCCGTGAGCAGCAGGGCCAGGAAGAGGCCCGGATCCGGCAGCTGCAGGAACTGCTCAACACCGCCAAGGTCGGGGAGGCTCCCACCCAGTCGGGCGTCGCGCTACCGGGTTCGGTCGTCACCGTCTACTACGAGGGCGACAAGACCGACACCGAGACCTTCCTGATCGCCACCCGCCAGGAGGTCTTCGGCGACGGCAAGCTCGAGGTGTACTCGCCGAACTCGCCGCTGGGTGCGGCGCTGCTCAACGCCAAGGTGGGCGACACCCGCACGTACACGGTGCCCAGCGGAAGCACCGTGAAGGTGACGCTGGTCAGCGCCGAGCCGTATCACTCCTGACCGGCCCCCGTGGCGCGTATCGCCGAGGATCTGCTGCTGCTGCTTCTCGACAACCCCGCGGCCCAGCCCGGCCTCGGCCGACGCCGGCGCGGCAGCGCGCTGGCCGCGGCCCTGCTGCTCGACCTCGCCCTGGGGTGCCGGGTTCGCCCGGCACTGCCGGGCGATCCGGCGCCGCCGGGCCACCTGCTCGCGCTGAGCGGACCGGTTCCCCTCGACCCGGCGGTCCGGCCGGCTCTCGAGCTGTTGCAGCGCGGGCCGCTGCGCCCCGCCGGGGCGGTCGCCCGGCTGCGCGGGCGGGCCGAGGATGACGTGCTCGACCAGTTGCTGCGCACCGGGCAGCTGCACCAGGTCTCGCTGACCGCGCACCGGCTGCGCCGCAACACCTACCGCTGGCCGCTGACCGACCCGGCCCGGGTCGGACGGGTTCGCGCCGCCCTCGCCGCGACGCTGTTCGAGCATCGTCGGCCCGATCCGGTGACGGCGGCCCTCGCCGATCTGCTCGGCGCCGTCGACGGGTTTCCCGCGGTACTCGCGCTCGACGCGGCCGGGATGCGGTACGCCAACGCCCGCGCCGCCGAGATCGCCTCCGGACAGTGGGCGGACGGGCCGGACACCGCCGCACGCAACCTCGCGGTGACCGCGGCGGCGGTCCTGCCGGCGCTAGGCTAGCGCTTCGCGCAGATCGGTGAGAAGGTCGGCGGGATCCTCGATGCCCACCGACAGTCGCACCAGGTCGTCGGGGACTTCCAGTTGCGATCCGACTGTCGACGCGTGTGTCATCGCGCCCGGCTGCTCGATCAGCGACTCGACTCCGCCCAGCGACTCCGCGAGAATGAAAATCTCTGTGCGCGAACACAGTTGCCGTGCGGCCTCGGCTCCGCCGCGCAGCCGCACCGACACCATGCCGCCGAACCCGCGCATCTGGCGTTTGGCGACGTCGTGACCGGGATGGTCGGGCAGACCCGGATAGAGCACCTGGCTGATCGCCGGATGCCCGGCGAGGAACTCCGCGACCTGGGTGGCGTTCTCGGTGTGCCGTTGCATGCGCACCTCCAGGGTCCTGATCCCCCGCATGGTCAGGTAGGCGTCGAACGGGCCGGGAACCGCTCCGGCCGCGTTCTGCAGGAAGCCGAAACTCTCGTCGAGTTCGGCGCTGTCGGTGACCAGCGCACCGCCGAGTAGATCGGAATGCCCGCCGATGTACTTCGTCGTCGAGTGCACCACGATGTCGGCACCGAGGGTCAACGGCTGCTGCAGGGCGGGCGAGGCGAAGGTGTTGTCCACCGCGACCTTCGCTCCCGCCGCATGGCCGATGTCGGCGATGGCGGCGATGTCGGCGATCGACAGCATCGGGTTGGTCGGGGTCTCGACCCAGATCAGCCGGGTGCCGGAGGTGATCGCCGCCCGGACCGCGTCGAGGTCGGACAGCGCCACCGGGGTGTGCGCCACACCCCACTCCCGGAACACCTTGTCGATGAGCCGGAACGTTCCGCCGTAGGCGTCATCGGGGATGACGACGTGGTCGCCGGGCCGCAGCACCGCCCGCAGGACACAGTCGGTGGCCGCCATGCCCGAACCGAACGCGCGCCCGAAACGGCCCTCCTCGACCGCCGCGAGCACGGCCTCCAGAGCCGACCGGGTGGGGTTGGCGGTGCGGGCGTACTCGTAGCCGCCGCGCAGATTGCCCACGCCGTCCTGGGCGAAGGTGCTGCTGGCGTAGATCGGGACGTTGACCGCCCCGGTCGCCGGGTCCGGTCGGCAGGCGTGGATCGCGGTTGTGGCGAACCCGCGCCGTCGGCGATCGGAGGCCACGTCAGTGCGTCGCCGCGCCGACGAACCCGCCGCTGAGCCGGCGATAGGTGTACACCAGCAGCAGGAACGAAACCGGAACCGCGACCAGCAGTCCGACGATGCACAGCAGGACGCCGACGATCAGGATGGCCAGGCTGGTCAGCCAGACCAGCAGCGCGGAACCGAAGTTCGCCTTCACGATGCCGAAGCTGGTCCGAATGCCGTCGATCGGCGAGAGGTTGCGATCGACGGTCGACACGTTGGTGAACATCGCGAAGACGGCCACGATCAGTCCGGGCAGCAGGCACAGCGCGGTGCCGAGTTGGGTGAGGATGCCCACGATGATCGTGGCCACCACCACCGAGATGACGTTGCGCGGACGGAAGAACGAGCCGATCGAGACCGGCCGGCCGTCGGCGATGTCGAGCAGCCCGGCGTACCACGCGGAGGCGAGCACGCCCCCCACCGCCGACAGCAGCAGCGACGAGAGCACCAGCACGGCGAAGCCGGCGCCGGTGAGATTCGGTGTCGCAGTGTCGGCGAAGCTGCCACCGGTGTTGGTCGGGTTGAAGCTCTCCGGTGAAACCGCCTGCAGCAGAGGCCCGTTCAACGAACCCAGCAAGCCCAGGACGAGTCCGAACACCAGGGTCGCCACCACCAGGGGCACCGCGTTGCGGGTGAACGAGTTCCACGCCCAGGAGACGCCCTCGCCGACACTGAACGGCGGCCTGAAGCCCGGCGGCGGGTAACCCCAGCCGGGGTAGCCACCCCCCGGGGGCGGCGGCGGGGGGTAACCCCAGCCGGGCGGCGGCGGGGGGTATCCGCCGGGTGGCGGGGGGTAGCCACCCGGCGGCGGGAAGTTCCCCGGCGGCGGGAAATCGGTCATCTCGGCTCCCGGGGTCGCGTCACGCCGGCAGGCAGATCGTGGTCATGATCTTGTCGGCGAACGTCTGCCGCTTGGTGTCCCACAGCGGCCACAGATAACCGAGGTAGCACACCAGCCCGTCGAGAATGTGGGCGAGCTGGCGCACGATCGAGAGCCCGAATCCGATCGGCTGCCCGGTGCGCTCACCGACGACCTTGAACTTCAGCACCGACTTGCCGATGCTCTGGCCGGTCTTGCCCTGCCGGTAGCCGTAGTTCCAGACCGCGAAACCCAGCGCGGCCAAGCCGAGCAGCAGACCGACCGTCAGACCCAACGTGGTCGGGTTGGACGTGCAGGTCACGTTGTAGCCGATGTCGCTGTCGTCGGTGATGCAGGTGTTCTCCGCGGTCCCGAACTGCACACCCTGGCCGATCCCGTTGAGAACGGCCACCGGCAGGAAGTCGATGAAGAAGGCGCCCACCCGCCTGATCCAGGGGGTGTAGGCCTGCTTGGGCAGCGTCCCGGCCATGACCGGCGGGTAGTAGCCCGGCGGCGGATAATTTCCCGGCGGCGGCGGGTAGCTTCCGGGCGGCGGGTAGCCGCCCGGCGGCGGGTAACTCCCAGGAGGCGGGTAGTTGCCCGGCGGGGGCGGCGGGTAGTTGCCCGGGGGCGGCGGCGGGTAGTTGCCCGGCGGGGGGTAACCACCGGCCGGCGGAGCGCTGCGTTCAGGATTCGGCGAATCGGACGCCGAGTCGGACGTCGGGTGAGACATGGGGGCCTTTCTGAGCCGGTGCGTCGAACCGTGCAACCCTACCCGCTCAGCGCCGGCGCGGTCCCTCGGAGAGGAACCCCAGCAGATCGTGGCGGGTGATCACGCCGAGCGGTTTGCCGCCCTCGACGACCATCAGCGCGTCGGCCTCGCGCAGCGCCTTGGCCGCCGCGCTGAGCTGATCTCCGGCGCCGATCAGCGGCAGCGGCGGGCCCATGTGCACCGATACCGCATCGGCGAGTTGGGCTCGGCCCTCGAACACCGCGGACAGCAGGTCGCGCTCGGAGACGCTGCCGGCGACCTCGCCCGCCATCACCGGGGGCTCGGCGCCGACCACCGGCATCTGGGACACGCCGTACTCCCGCAGGATGCCGATGGCGTCGCGCACCGTCTCCGACGGGTGAGTGTGCACCAGGTCGGGCAGCGCACCGGACTTGCCGCGCAGGATGTCGCCGACCGTCGGTTCGGGCAGCGAGTCGTCCAGCGGCCGGCGCAGAAACCCGTAGGACGACATCCACGCGTCGTTGAAGATCTTCGACATGTAGCCGCGCCCGCCGTCGGGCAGCAGCACCACGATCACCGCGTCCGGCCCGGCCTCCTCGGCGACCGTCAGCGCGGCCACCACGGCCATGCCGCACGAGCCGCCGACCAGCAGCCCCTCCTCGCGGGCCAGCCGCCGGGTCATGTCGAAGGAATCCGCGTCGGAGACCGCGACGATCCGGTCGGCCACGGCGGGGTCGTAGGCCGCCGGCCAGAAGTCCTCTCCGACTCCCTCGACCAGATACGGCCGTCCGGTCCCCCCGGAGTACACCGACCCCTCCGGGTCGGCGCCCACGACCTGCACCCGTCCGCCGGAGACCTCCTTGAGGTAGCGCCCGGCGCCGGTGATGGTCCCCCCGGTGCCCACACCCGCCACGAAGTGCGTCACGGTGCCGTCGGTGTCGGCCCAGATCTCCGGGCCGGTGGTCTCGTAGTGGCTCGCCGGCCCGTTGGGGTTGGAGTACTGGTCGGGCTTCCAGGCGCCCTCGATCTCCTCGACCAGCCGGTTGGAGACGCTGTAGTAGCTGTCGGGGTGGTCCGGCGGCACCGCCGTCGGGCACACGACGACCTCCGCGCCGTAGGCGCGCAGCACGTTCTGCTTGTCCTCGCTGACCTTGTCCGGGCAGACGAACACGCACTGGTAGCCGCGGCGCTGGGCGACCAGCGCCAGACCCACCCCGGTGTTGCCCGAGGTGGGTTCGACGATGGTGCCGCCCGGCTTGAGCTGACCGCTGGCCTCGGCGGCCTCGATCATCTTGATCGCGATGCGGTCCTTGGCGCTGCCGCCCGGGTTGAGGTATTCGATCTTGGCGGCCACCACACCCGCACCGGCCGGGACGACCGAGTTCAGCCGGACCAGCGGGGTGTTGCCGATGAGCTCGCTGACGTGCCGTGCGATCCGCATGGCTCCATCGTGTCAGAGTCGCTCAGCCGGTGGCCTCGCGGATGTACTCCCCGATCTGCCGCAGCGACCGGGTGGCCTCGGGAACCAGCGGAGCGGCCAGCTGGAAGTCGTGGATCTGACCGGGCCACACCCGCACCTCGGTCGGCACGCCGGCCGCGGCCAGCCTGCGGGCGGCCAGCCGGGCGTCGTGCAGCAGCACCTCCGAACCCGAGACGTGGATCAGCGTGCGCGGCAGCCCGGGCTCGATGTGATCCAGCGGCTCGTAGACGCCCTCGGGTTCCCCGTCGACGACGTTCTTCGCCGCCGCCCGGGCCACCAGGGCGACCAGCGCCTCGAACGCCCTCGGCGGGAACATCGCGTCGGTGTAGATGTTCGGATGGCGCAGCTTCTGGTCCTTCTCCAGCTGCAGCAGCGGGGAGATGGCGACCATCGCCGCGGGCGTCTCGCCCTCGGCTTGCAGCCGCTGCGCCAGCGACAGCGCCAGGTAGCCGCCGGCCGAGTCCCCGGCCAGCACGATCTGCTCGGGGTCGTACCCGCGCAGCCGCAGCCACTGGTAGGCGTCGTAGCAGTCGTCGATGGCCATGCCGATGGTGTGCTTGGGGATCAGCCGGTAGTCCACCACCAGCACCGGTGAGTCGGCGAAGGTGGACAGGGCGACCGCGATGCGGCTGTGCGAGTTGACCCCGCACGTCATGAAGCCGCCGCCGTGCATGTAGAGCACCACCCGGCGGTGGCCGTCGGCGGGCAGCACGCCCGGGGCGCGCACCAGCTCGGCCGACGCACTGGGCAGCCCGACGGTGGCGCGTACGGTGCCCGGCGTCGGCAGCACGGCGCGGGCCAGGAAGTCCACCAGGCCGAACGGCCACGGCAGGTGCGGCACGTGGCTGAGCACGGCCAGGGCCGGCCACATCGTCAGCCGGGTGCCCAGCGAGATCAGCCGGCCCGCGATGCTCGGGCCGTCCTCGATCACCTCGACCGGCGCGGTGTCGCTGACCGGGTACCGGCGCGGCCGGGCGGCGCCGTCGCGAACCACCCGCGCGGCGGGCGGCGGAACCTTGCTCGGTGCGGTCATGTCAACACTCCCTACGCCGTTGTAGTGATGTGCCCCGAACTACAGCTTCCCAGCTGTGATGCGTACCACAAGCCGGTAGTGATCATTTTGCTACATCTGGTATCGCTTTGTAACAAGAATGACTTAGACCCGATGCAATTTCAACCTGTTTGAGGCTACAATAACCCCGTGACCATGCGGCTTCGTCACACAAGGATGCTGGCCGTGGCGGGAGTGCTCGCTTCGACCGGCAGTTTTGCGGTGGGCATCCGCAATTTGCTGAGTGAACAAGCTGATCAGGCCCGCAGCGTCATTCCCAAGGCCTGGGACATCCCGCCCCGCGCCGACGGCCTCTACGAGCCCGGCGCCGGGCCGGTGCGCCGGTGGGACCGCAGCACCCCCTTCGACATCGACCTGATGGTCTTCGGGGACTCCACCGCCACCGGCTACGGCTGCACCGAGGCCGACGAGCTGCCCGGGGTGCTGCTCGCGCGCGGGCTGGCCGAGCACTACCGCGGCCTGGTCCGGCTCTCGACGAAGGCCATCGTGGGCGCGACGTCCAAGGGGCTGGCCAGTCAGGTCGACGCGATGCTGGTGGCCGGCCCGCCCCCGGACGCGGCGGTGATCATGATCGGCGCCAACGACGTCACCTCGCTCAACGGCATCGGGGCCTCGGCGCGACGGCTGGCTGCGGCGGTGTACCGCCTGCGCACCGCCGGCGCTGCCGTCGTCGTCGGAACCTGCCCGGACTTCGGGGTCATCACCGCCATCCCGCAGCCGCTGCGGGCGGCCGCCCGCTCGCTGGGTACCCGGCTGGCCCGGGCGCAATCCGCGGCGGTGGCCACGGCCGGCGGCGTTCCGGTGCCGCTGGCCGATCTGATGGCGCCGCACTTCCGCGACGATCCGTCGCGGATGTTCTCCGATGACCACTACCACCCTTCGGCGACCGGGTACGCGTTGGCGGCCGACGCACTGATGGTGGCGCTGTGTCACGCGCTCGGCGGGACGACCGGCGAGTTGCCGTGGGCGGGCGACAGTCCGGCGCGGGCGCGCTTTCTGCGCCGGCGCTCGACCGTCGACGGCTAGGTTTGCCTCGACCGCACCTTCCGGCTCTTCGCCGCCGACCCAGGAGTCCCCATGCCCGAGGCCGTCATCGTCTCCACCGCCCGCTCCCCGATCGGCCGCGCCGCCAAGGGCTCACTGGTCGACATGCGCCCCGACGACCTGGCCGCCCAGATGGTGCGCGCGGCGCTGGACAAGGTGCCCGCGCTCGATCCCCGCGACATCGACGACCTGATCATGGGGTGCGGCCAGCCCGGGGGCGAGGCCGGCTTCAACATCGCCCGGGTGGTGGCGGTGCTGCTGGGCTACGACTGGCTGCCCGGGGTGACGGTCAACCGGTATTGCTCGTCGTCGCTGCAGACCACCCGCATGGCGTTCCACGCGATCAAAGCCGGCGAGGGGAACGCGTTCATCTCGGCCGGGGTCGAGACGGTCTCGCGCTTCCCGCGCGGTACCTCGGACTCCTGGCCGGACACCCGCAACGCACTGTTCAACGCCGCCCGCGAGCGCTGCGACGCCGCTGCGGCCGACGGCGCCGCGCAGTGGCGCGACCCGCGCGACGACGGCCAGCTGCCCGACGTCTACATCGCGATGGGCCAGACCGCCGAGAACGTGGCCCTGCACACCGGGATCAGCCGCGAGGACCAGGACCGCTGGGGGGTGCGCAGCCAGAACCGCGCCGAGGAGGCCATCAAGAGTGGGTTCTTCGCCCGCGAGATCTCGCCGGTCACCCTGCCCGACGGCACCGTGGTGTCCACCGATGACGGTCCCCGGGCCGGCACCACCTACGAGAAGGTCTCCCAGTTGGCACCGGTGTTCCGGCCGGACGGCACCGTCACCGCCGGCAACGCCTGCCCGCTCAACGACGGCGCGGCGGCGGTGGTCGTCATGTCTGATGCGAAGGCCAAGCAGCTGGGGCTGACCCCGCTGGCCCGCATCGTCTCCACCGGGGTCTCGGGGCTGTCGCCGGAGATCATGGGCCTCGGCCCGATCGAGGCCGTGAAGAAGGCCTTGGCGCTGGCGAAGATGTCGGTCGCCGACATCGACCTGTTCGAGATCAACGAGGCCTTCGCGGTGCAGGTGCTCGGCTCGGCGCGCG
Organism: Mycobacterium sp.; assembly: GCA_018882965.1. Taxonomy (GTDB): domain Bacteria; phylum Actinomycetota; class Actinomycetes; order Mycobacteriales; family Mycobacteriaceae; genus Mycobacterium. Next base: position 19,203 of record VEQY01000033.1, read on the forward strand.
CGCTCGGCATCGACGAGGACAAGCTCAACGTCTCCGGCGGCGCGATCGCCCTCGGGCACCCGTTCGGCATGACCGGGGCGCGCATCACCGCCACGCTGCTGAACAACCTGGCCACCTACGACAAGACCTTCGGGGTGGAGACCATGTGCGTGGGCGGCGGGCAGGGCATGGCGATGGTGGTCGAGCGACTCAGCTGAGCCCCCCTCGCCGAGATTGCGCCCAGCGCGTGAATTTCGGCGATTTGGGCTTAGCTGACGGCAGCATCGCTGCCCCAGAGACGCCGAAAGTGCGCTCAGATCGCGATCTGTGCACTAATCGCGATCTGTGCGCACTCTCGGTGGGGGTCCTGCTAGTCGCTCTGGAAGTAACTGAGCAGGCGCAGGATCTCCAGGTACAGCCAGACCAAGGTGACTGTCAGGCCGAGGGCGATGCCCCACGCCGCCTTCTCCGGCGCCCCGGCGCGGATCATCTGATCGGCCGAGTCGAAGTCGAGCAGGAAGCTGAACGCCGCCAGCCCGATGCACACCAGCGAGAAGATGATCGCCAGCGGCCCGCCCGAGCGCAGCCCCATGCCCTCGCCGCCACCGACGCCGAACATGCCGAGCACGAGGTTGCCGAGCATCAGGACCAGGACGCCGATCATGCCGGCCACCAGGAAGCGGGTGAACTTCGGCGTGACCCGGATGGCCCCGGTCTTGTAGACCACGAGCATGCCGAAGAACACCCCGATGGTGCCGAGCACTGCCTGGGTGATCAGCGCGCCGGCATTGCCGCCACCGACCACCACGTTGCCGAACATCCACGAGACCGCGCCGAGGAACAGACCCTCCAGCGCGGCATAGCTCAGCACGATCGCCGGGTTGTCCTGCTTGCGGCCGAACGTGGCGATGAGCACCAGCGCCAGTCCGCCGAGAGCACCCACGAGGGTGAACGGCCCGGCCAGCGCCACGTTCGTGGACACCAAAAAGTAGGAGATGACCGCGACGACCGAGAGCACACCGAGGGTGATGCCGGTCTTGGTGACGACGTCGTCAATGGTCAGTGGCCGCGAGACACCGGTCTGCGGCGGGGCGTAGTACGGGTCGGTCTGGTAGCCGACCTGTTGAGCACCGGCGATGCCGGCACCGAATTGCGCATAGCCGCCACCCTGTTGCTTCGTGGGCAGCGACCGGAAAATCGGGTTGCTGGTCTCCCGCACCGTGAGTCCTCTCGCAGTAAGTTGTGTGCTCCGACACCGTGTCAACGAGCGCCCGCAGGCAGGGGTTCCTGGCCGACGGGGCTGTAATCAATGTACCTGCTGTCGGGTGTTTCGGGGATGGTAAAACTAGGACGTCCAACCATTATCCGGCGGCCGGAAGGAAGATGATGCAGGTGGAGGGCGATCTGCTGAGCCGCGTCGAGGGCGGAGTCGGGTACCTCACCCTCAACCGCCCGAAGGCCATCAACTCGCTCAACCACGCCATGGTCACCGAGCTGGACCGGACGCTGAGGGCCTGGGCCCACGACGACGGGGTCCGCGCGGTCGTGATCTCCGGGGCCGGGGAGCGGGGGCTGTGCGCCGGCGGCGATGTGATGGCCATCTACCTGGACGTGACGCAGTCCGACGGCGCCGGCGCCCGGAGGTTCTGGTTCGACGAATACCGCCTCAACGCCCGCATCGCCCGCTTTCCCAAGCACCATCAGCCTCAAAAGCCCTATGTCGCCCTGATGGACGGCATCGTGATGGGCGGCGGGGTGGGGATCAGCGCGCACGGCAGCGTGCGCGTGGTCACCGAGAACTCCAAGATCGCGATGCCCGAGGTGGGCATCGGGTTCATCCCCGACGTCGGCGGCACCTTCCTGCTCGCCCGCGCACCGGGGCGTCTGGGCCTGCACGCCGCCCTGACCGGCGCGCCCTTCTCCGGCGCGGACGCCATTGAACTGGGTTTCGCTGACCACTACGTGCCCGCCGCGGATCTGGCCGCGTTCACCCGAACGCTCGCCGCCGACGGTGCCGCGGCGGCGGTGGCCGCGCACGCCCAGCCCCCGCCGCCGAGTCAGCTTGCCGCGCAGCGGAACTGGATCGACGCCTGCTACACCGGCGAGACCGTGGCCGACATCGTCGCCGCGTTGCGCGACCGCGACGAGGAGGCCGCCCGCGCCGCTGCCGACCTGATCGGCACCCGCTCCCCCGTCGCGGTGAGCGTGGCGCTGGCTTCCATCCGCCGGGCCGCCGCGCTGCAGACCCTCGAGGAGGCACTGGTGCAGGAGTACCGGGTCTCGTGCGCCTCGTCGCGGTCGCACGATCTGGTCGAGGGCATCCGCGCGCAGATCGTGGACAAGGACCGCAACCCCCGCTGGCACCCGGCGTCGCTGTCGGCGGTGAGCGAGGAGGATGTTGAGCGCTACTTCCAGCCGGCCGACCCGGACCTGAGTTTCGAGGAGGACATGTGACGTATCAGACGATCGTGGTGGACCGGTCCGGGCGGGTGGCCACCATCACGCTCAACCGCCCCGAGGCCCTCAACGCGCTCAACACGCAAGTCATGGCCGAGGTGACCGCGGCGGCCGCAGAACTCGACGAGGATCCCGGCATCGGGGCGATCATCGTCACCGGTTCGGCCAAGGCGTTCGCCGCCGGGGCGGACATCAAGGAGATGGCCACCCTCTCCTACGCCGAGGTGTTCGAGTCCGACCTGTTCGGCGCGTGGAGCAGACTCGCCGCCGTGCGCACCCCGCTGATCGCCGCGGTCGCGGGCTACGCGCTGGGCGGCGGATGTGAGCTGGCGATGATCTGCGACGTGCTGATCGCCGCTGACACCGCGAAGTTCGGCCAGCCGGAGATCAAACTGGGCGTGCTGCCCGGGATGGGCGGCTCGCAGCGGCTGACCCGGGCGATCGGCAAGGCCAAGGCGATGGACATGGTGCTCACCGGACGGATGATGGACGCCGCCGAAGCCGAGCGCAGCGGTCTGGTGTCGCGGGTCGTGCCGGCCGACGATCTGCTCGAGGTGGCACGGACCGTGGCGACGACGATCGCGCAGATGTCGCGCCCGGCGTCGCGGATGGCCAAGGAAGCCGTCAACCGCGCGTTCGAGTCGACGCTGGCCGAGGGGTTGCTCTACGAGCGGCGGCTGTTCCATTCGGCGTTCGCCACCGACGACCAGACCGAGGGCATGGCGGCGTTCATCGAGAAACGGACACCGGATTTCACCCACCGCTAAGGTGCTTACGCGTGAGCACCGCAACGAGCCCGGCCACCGCGGCTGCCGCTGATCAGGCGCCCGTCCAGCGCGACTGGTGGCAGCGCCGCTACACCTTCACCGGCACCGCTGCCGGCATGGTTCTCCTGCTGCTGTCGATGACCCCGTCGCTGCTGCCGCGCGGCCCGCTGTTCCAGGGACTCGTCAGCGGGTTCGCCGGCGCGATCGGCTACGGCCTTGGGGTGTTCGGGGTGTGGCTGGTTCGCTTCATGCAGTCCCGACCGTCGAGCCCGCCGGCGCCGAAGTGGGCCTGGCGCATTCTCGTCGTCGTCTTCGCCGTCGCCCTCGGGCTGGGAATCCTGTACTTCCACTCCTGGCAGAACAAGGTGCGCGACCTGATGGGCGTACCCCGGCTGCTGTGGCACGACTACCTGCTCGCGGCAGCACTCTCGGTGGTGGTGCTGTTCGCCGTCGTGGAGATCGGTCAGCTCTTCGGTCGGCTGGTGCGCTATCTGGTGCGGCTGCTCAACCGCGTCGCACCGCCGCGCGTCTCGGTCGTGGTGGTGGTCGGCCTGCTGCTCGCGCTGAACATCGCGATCCTCAACGGCGTCGTCGTGCGGGGCACCATGAGCCTGCTGAACAAGACGTTCTCCAACGTCAACGACGAGTTGGATCCCAACCAGCCTGCGCCCACCACCGCGCTGCGCTCCGGCGGCCCGGGGTCGCTGGCGTCCTGGGAGTCGCTGGGCCACCAGGGCCGCATCTTCATCCGCGGCGGACCCACCGTTCAGCAGCTCAGCGAGTTCAACAAGACACCGGCGGTCGAGCCGATCCGCGCGTACGCGGGGCTGAACTCCGCCAAGGGAATCCGGGCCACCGCCGAGCTGGCCGCACGTGAACTCGAACGCGCCGGCGGTCTCGACCGCGAGGTCATCGCCGTGGCCACCACCACCGGAACCGGATGGATCAACGCCGCCGAAGCCGACTCGCTGGAGTACATGTACAACGGCGACACCGCGATCGTCAGCATGCAGTACTCGTTCCTGCCGAGCTGGCTGAGTTTCCTGGTGGACAAGGAGAACGCCCGCCAGGCCGGCCAGGCGCTGTTCGAAGCGGTCGACGCGAAGGTCCGCACACTGCCTGAGGCCGAGCGGCCCAAGATCGTGGTATTCGGTGAAAGCCTCGGCTCGTTCGGCGGCGAGGCGCCGTTCCTGAGCCCCAACAACATCATCGCCCGTACCGACGGCGCGCTGTTCTCCGGACCGACCTTCAACAACACGATGCGCGACGACATCACCCTCAACCGCGATCCCGGCTCGCCGGAGTGGCTGCCGATCTTCGACAACGGTGCCAATGTGCGCTTCGCCGCGCGCGCGGACAACCTCGGCCGCCCGAACGCGCCCTGGGGTCAGCCGCGGATCGCCTATCTGCAGCACGCCTCCGACCCGATCGCGTGGTGGAACCCCGACCTGCTGTTCGCCAAACCCGATTGGCTGCGCGAACCGCGGGGCTACGACGTCTCCGGCGACATGTACTGGATCCCGGTCGTCACCTTCCTTCAGGTCTCCGCGGACATGGCGGTGGCCGTCGGGGTGCCCGACGGCCACGGGCACCGCTATGTCAAGGACGCGGTCAACGCGTGGGCGGCGATCCTGCAGCCCCCGGGGTGGACGCCGGCGAAGACCGAGGTGCTGCGTTCGCGCGTGACCCAGGACTACGCCCAGTGACCGAGACGCCCGCCCGCGCCATCGCCTGGTAGCCGCCGACCACGTCGGTCGCCCGGTGCAGGCCGAGGTCGGCCAGCGCCGCGGCGGCGAGACTGGAGGCGAAACCTTGCGAGCACAGCAGCACCCATTCGACGTCCACGCTGACGGCTTCGGGCAATCGGGCCGGGCTGGTCGGGTCGCAGCGCCACTCCAGGACGTTGCGCTCGATGACGATCGCACCCGCGACGCTGCCCTCCGCGTCGCGTTGAGCCGCGGGCCGGATGTCGACGAGCACCGCGCCTCGCGCCACGGCGGCAGGCACCTCGGCGGGGTCCAGACGGCGCAGCCGCGACCGGGCGCGGTCCACGGCGTGATCGATGCGACTGCTCACCTTCGCCTCACCCGCCCGCCGACGCGTCGGTGAGTTCGGTGCGGGTGCGCCGCAGTCGCTGATCGGCGGTCACCGTGTAGTAGGACATCGCGGTCAGCGGCGGCGAGTAGGCGTGCACGCTCAGCGCGTCACCCGCCACGTCGTGCACCCAGCCGAGCGGGAAGGCTGCCTGATCGCCGGCGGCCAGCCGGCGCGATCTCATGCGGTGGCCGTCCCAGCGTTGCTCGCGAAGCTCCCCGCTGATCACCGTCAGCGCACCCAGTGACCCCCCATGGTCGTGCAGTTCGGTGGACAGCCCGGGTTTCCAGTTGATCAGCCACACGTCGAGCTCGTCGTCGGAGTGCAGGCGGGCGAACCAGCGCGAGTCGGCTGGGAACCCACCCGGCGGCAGCAGCCGGGTGAACCGGCCGCGCAGGACGTCGTCGGCGAATCGGTCGGTGGTGTGCAGCAGGTCGGGCAGGCGCAGCCGCGTGGGCGCGGACACGGCCGACGGCGTGAGGGACAGGGCTGATGACACAGGAGAACTCCGGATCTGGTTGATGACGGGCGCGAGCAGGCGGGGTCGGTCAGAACCGACAACACGCGCCGAACCGGAGGTGCTCCACCATCACGACGGCAGTGTTGCATAGATTGACCCCCATGCTGAGCGCCCGACTTCGCCCGCTGCTCGCCGTCGGACTGTGCCTGGCGGCCGCCTCGGTCGCGCCGGGATGCTCGTCGCGCTCCGAGATGTCCCCCGCCGCGCCGCAGGAGCAGGCCGCCGAGGCGGCCGGGGATGCGGCCGGCGAACAGCCCGTCGGGCTGTCACCGGCCGGGGTGACGACCCGGATCAACACCCCGGCGCAATCCACCGAGGAGCAATACGCGCAGGCCTGCATGGCCGCCCGGGCGTGGATGACCGAGCGGGGCGGCAACCCGCACGATCTGGTCGAACCCTTCCTGAAGGAGGCGCAGACCGAGGGCGCGAGCGGGCCGGGCACGTTCGGGCAGACCTGGAGCGCGTTGAGTTCCGCGCAGCAGGCGGCGGTGATCATCGCGGTGCGGGCCGCCGCCGACGGCGGCTGCTGAGCGCCCGGCCTTCGAATCACGGCGAACGAAACGTCCATGGCAACCCGGGTAGCACTGGCGCTGGGCAGCGGCGGCGCACGCGGCTATGCCCACATCGGCGTGATCGAGGAACTGTGCGATCGCGGCTACCAGGTGGTGGGGCTGGCCGGATCCTCGATGGGCGCGTTGGTGGGCGGCCTGCACGCAGCCGGGTCGCTGGCGGAGTTCGCCCAGTGGGCCACCACGCTGACCCAGCGCGCGGTGCTGCGACTGCTCGATCCGTCCATCTCGGCCGCCGGCGTACTGCGCGCCGGACGCATCCTGGACACCGTCCGCGACATGCTCGGCGGGGCCGTCATCGAAGAGCTGCCGATCCCCTACACCGCGGTGGCCACCGACCTGCTCGCGGGCAAGTCGGTGTGGCTGCAGCACGGCCCTGTCGACGAGGCGATCCGCGCCTCGATCGCCATCCCCGGGGTCATCGCCCCGCACATGCACGACGGCCGGCTGCTCGCCGACGGCGGCATCCTCGACCCGCTGCCGATGGCGCCGATCGCCGCGGTCAACGCCGACCTCACCATCGCGGTCAGCCTGTCCGCGCCGGAGGCCGATACGGCCGACGGCCTGGGCGCCGCGGGCACCGGCCCCTCCCGGGAGCGGCTGAACCGGTTGCTGCGCAGCACATCTGACCTCTTGAGCCGGTTGAGCACCACCGCCGAACCGCTCGACTCCGAGGAGGAGTCGCTACCCAGGCTGGGCAGCTTCGCGGTGATGAACCGCACCATCGACATCGCCCAGAGTGCGCTGGCTCGCCACCAACTGGCCGCCTATCCGCCGGATCTGCTCATCGGGGTGCCGCGCACGGCGTGCCGCAGCCTGGACTTCCACCGCGCGGCAGAGGTGATCGCCGTCGGGCGTGAGCTGACCGCACACGCGCTGGACGGACTCGAGGAGGCTCAGCCCCCGGAACCGCCGGCGTAGGCCCGCGCCACCCGCGTGACGAACTGGTAGACCCCGTCCTCCTCGGGCGCGAGCGGTCCGGGCCGCGCGTGCGGCGAACTCAGACCGCGCTGCACCGATTCGCAGGCCGCCCAGTCCTGCCGGTTGGTCAGGTCCCAGAAGTCCACCGCGTAGGACGGGTCGAAACCCGGCTTGGCCGCCGCCTCCCTCGGGAAAGCCCACGCGCACTCGACGTAGGTGCGATCCACCGCCAGCGGGGTCATCCGATGCGTCATCACGTAGTCGGGGTGCAGGCTGACCAAGAGGTTCGGGAACCCGACGAGGTACATCACCGAGCGCAGTTCGTCGGCGGACAGCCCGGCGATGGCCACGCCGGCGCTGCGCCCGCTCAGCGACATCGTCTCCGCGCTGTCGATCATCGTCATCGACCCGCCCATCCAGTTCCCGTCGAACTCGAGATTGGTACCGCTGTCGGGCGGGCTGATCCGGGAGAGTTCGGGATGGATCGCCGCGCAGTGGTAGCACTCCTGATAGTTCTCCGCGATCACCTTCCAGTTGGCCGCGATCTCGTAGGAGTGCCGAGCCAGCACGGTGAGGTCCTCGGGCCGATACGGCCCGACGATCTCCTCGGTTCCGGCGACGTGCTCCTCGAACTCGACGTCGGTGCCGCTGGGGTCCACGAAGAGCCAGCCGTGCCAGTCCTTCAGGCGCAGCTCGACCAGACCGAATTCCTCGGGCGCGAAGCCCTGCACCGCGTCGAAGCCCGGCGCCTTGCGCAACTGCCCGTTGAGCTTGAACGACCACGAGTGGTACGGGCAGACGATGCCGCGGGCCTTGGTGGACGCTCCGCAGGGCAGCAGTTCGTGGCCGCGGTGCCGGCACGCATTGGCGAACGCGTGCGCCACCCCGTCCTCGTCGCGCACCAGCAGCACACCGCTGGCACCCGAGCCGACCGCGCGCTGGGCTCCGACGCCGGCGAGGTCTTCGGAGTGACCCACGCAGTGCCACCCGGAGAAGATGGTGTCGCGCTCCCAGGCGAAGACCTCGGGATCGACGTAGGCCGCGCGCGGCAGCATCCGGGACTGGCCGAAGGGAGCCAGTGCCGCCGCGAGCTGGTCGGGCGGCACCGGGGCGGGCGCGGCTTGTTTGAACACCCGTTCAGATTAGTCGTCGCGGTCGCGGCGGTCCAGCACCCGGCGGGCTCAGGCCTCCCCGGCGAACGCGGCGATTCCTCTGGTGCCGCCCTCGCCGCGGGTCATCCGCCGGTAGATGAGGTAGCCCACGCTGACCGCCAGCAGGGTGGCCGCCAGCAGCAGGGTGGCCAGCGCATTGAGCGCGGGGGTGGGAGCGGCGCGTGCGGTGTTGTAGATCTTGACCGAGACCGGCTCGGTGGAGGCGTCTCCGGACAGGTAGCGCACCAGCACGAAGTCGTCGACCACGTCGGCGAAGACCAGCACCGTGCTGGCGAAGATCGCCGGCAGCAGCATCGGCAGCGTGACCCGCCGCAGCGCACCGACCGCCGAGGCCCCCAGGTCGCGGGCGGCCTCCTCGTACTGGTCGCCCAGGGTCGCCAGGCGCGCGCGCACCAGCACCGCCGGGTAGGCGATCTGGAACGTGACCAGACCGACCACCTGGGCAGACGTGCCCAGCACGATCGGCAGCGCCAGCGAGGTGAACACGAACAGCAGCGAAACAGCCAGCAGCACTTCGGGAATCACGAAGGACACCAGCATCAGCAGGTTCATCCCGGAGGGCAGTCGTCCGCGCCAGCGATCGATGCCGATCGCGAACATCACCCCCAGCGGAACGGTGATGAGCGTGGCGATCAGACCCAGTTTGAAGGTCTGCAGCAACGCGTTGTGCAGGGTGTCGTCGTGCCATACCGAGCGCGTCTGATCACCCCAGTACCACCGAAACGACAGGCCCTGCAACGTGGTTCGCGATCGTCCGTCGTTGAACGAGAACAGCACCGCGATCAGCACCGGCAGCAGCGACCAGACCAGATAGCCCAGGGTGACCGCGATCAGGAACCGGGGCGGGCGCCACGGGTCGTTCCACCAGCCGGCCAGGCGCCTCACGTCTTGACCTCGTCACCTCGCGAGGTCACCCGCACGTAGTAGAACATCGGCAGCACGGTGACCAGCAGCACCAGCAGCACGAAGGCCCCGGCCTGCCCGGTCTGCCCCGGTGACTGCACGCTGTCGTTGATCAGGTTGCCCACCATCGTGGTGTTCGGCGAGGCCGACAGCATGTCGGTGGTGAAGTAGTCGCCCAGCATCGGCAGGCAGGTCAGCAGCACCGCCGCCACGATGGTGGGCCGGCACATCGGCAGGGTCACCCGCCAGAACGACGCGAACCGTCCCGCGCCCAAGTCCCGCGCGGCCTCCAGCGTCGACTGCGGCAACCGGTCCAGTCCGGCGTAGAGCGGCAGGATCATGTAGGCCACATACCCGTAGACCAATCCGAGCACCACCACCACCGGCTGGCCGGTCAGCCACTGCACGCGCACGTCGAACACCCCGCCCAAGCTGAGCACCCTGTTGACCAGTCCGTCGTCCTGGAGCAGGTTCACCCACGCCAGCATCCGCATCATGTAGCTGATCCAGAACGGCGCGATGATCGCCACCAGCAGCAAGCCCCGCCACTTCCCGGACAACCGGGCGGTGTAGTAGGCGACCGGGAAGGCGATCAGCAGGCACAGCACGCTCGCGGTGAGGACGAACAGCGCGGTGCGCAGCAGCGCCGGGCCGTAGACGCCGTCGGGTCCGGCGATGCGGCTGAGCACGTAGTTGAACTGGGTCGGATCCCACTGCAGCGGGTTCCACACCGGGACCGCGGTGCGGAAGATCGGATCGGTGCGGCCGAACACGATCGCCAGCACCACGTAGACCGGCCCGACGACGAACGCCAGCAGCCACAGCATGCCCGGGGCGGCCAGTGCCGGCCACAGCGCACCGGCGCGCGCGCTGCGCAGGGCGGGCGCCTGCCGGCTCACCGGGGTCAGGACCCGCCGGCTTTGAACGCCCTCCAGACGTTGCGCCAGGCGGCGTCGTTGGCGGCGTCGAGTTCCAGCAGGCGGTAGCCGGCATCGAAGTACTCCGGGCGCACGATCGCGGAGCGCAGGTTCTCCGGGATGAACCCGTCGGCGACGAGCGTGTCGGGGTTGAGCGACACCTGCGGGGGCTGGTAGCCGATCTGGGTGAAGTTCTGCTTGGCCACCTCGGGTTCGAGCATGTAGTTGATGAACTCGTGGGCCAGCACCGGGTTCTTGCCGCCGCGCAGCAGGATCATGAAGTCGTTGTCGACCAGACCCTTGCCGTCAGGCGGGAACCAGTAGCGCAGCACCTCCACGCCGGTGCCCTCCGGCAGATAGCTCTGCGCGTTGATGATGTCGCCCGACCACATCTGCGACAGCGAGATCTGTCCGGCCGGCAACTCGTTGTACATCGCGATGGTGACCTTGGGCGAGGTGGCGTCCGACAGCGCGGTCAGCTGCTCGCCGAGGGCCGTGATATCGGCGGCCGAGGAGGTGTTGACGTCGGTGACGCCCATCTTCAGCAACACCATCGACATCGCGGTGTGCCAGTCGTCGATGATCGCGGTCTTGTCTCTGTAGGCCGAATCCCAGAGTGCAGCATAGGGATTGGGCAGTCCGGCGATGTCGGCGGGAATCTGGTCGGCACGCCAGCCCACCCCGGTGGTGTAAACGGTGTAGGGCACCGTGTAGCGCCACTGCCGGTCGTACCAGGGGTCGCTGAAGACCGGCCAGACGTTGGTGATGTTGGGGATGTAGCTGTGGTTGAGCGGCCGGGCCAGCCCGCCGGTGACCAGCCGGCCGATCTGGTCGTAGCTGGGGAAGTAGACGTCGAAGGCGACGTTGCCGCCGCGGATCTTGGTGATCGCCTCGTCGACGTCGTTGAACGTCGACACCTGCACGGTGGTGTCGTAGCGCTGCTCGAAGGCCTTGACCGCGTCCGGGGAGATGTAGTCGGCGTAGGTGTAGAGCTGGAGCGTCGCGCCCTTCTCCGGAGACAGCCCGGCGGCGATCGGCTGGTTGTCCGCGGGGATGTCCCAGGTGACGGGTTTGTCGGGCGCGGCGACGGTCAGGCTCGGCGCGGCCGACGGCGGCCCGCCTTTGGCGCACGCGCTCAGGCCCGCCGCCAGGGCGGGACCACCGGCGGCCAGCAGCGCTGCCTGCTGCAGGAATCGCCGCCGGCTGGGCCGAAGGGGGGTCCGGTCAGATGCAGGAATGTCCACCCTCCGATGATCCTCCATCCCCGAAGCCCTTGTCGTGGAAAACGTTTTTCTCTAGACTGAACATTCAGTCAATAGCTGCCCGCCGGTCACTCCTCCCGGGCGGGACAGCCGAGCGGAGGTCCCCCGTGACGTCGTCAGCCGTCATCAGCCTGGAGCACCAACCGGACGGGGACGCGCTCGCCGCACTGATCGCCGAGGAGGAGCAGGTGTTCCTGCGCCGCCAGCCGCGCAGCACGGCGATGATCGCGCGGGCCAGCGAGCATCTCGCCGGCGGCGCAACGTCGAACTGGCAGATCGCCCAGCCGCAGGCGGTGTGGATGAGCCACGGGTCCGGCTCGAAGGTCTACGACGTCGACGGCACCGAGTACGTGGACATGCACGGCGGCTACGGTGCCTCCATCGCCGGCCACGCCCATCCGGCGATCGTCGAGGCGATCAGCCGCCAGGTCCGGCGCGGCACACACTTCGCCCAACCCACCGAGGACGCGATCTGGGTCGCCGCCGAACTCGGCCGCCGGTTCGGGCTGCCGCTGTGGCGCTTCGCCAACTCCGGCACCGAGGCCACCATGGACGCCGTGCACCTGGCCCGCTCGGTCACCGGACGCGACCTGATCATCAAGGTGGAGGGCTGCTATCACGGCCACCACGACTCCGTGGAGGTCTCGGTGCTGCCGGAGGCCGACGAGGTCGGCCCGCGCGAGCGGCCCACCCGGGTTCCCGGCAACAGCGGCATCCCGGCTGCGATCCGGGATCTGGTCGTCGTGGTCCCGTTCAACGACCTCGACGCGGTGGCGCGCGCGCTGGCCGAGCACCGCGGCCAGGTCGCGGCGATGATCCTCGAGCCGGTGATGATGAACGCCGGAATCATCCCGCCCGCCGACGGCTACCTCGCGACACTGCGCGATCTGGTGCACCGCGAGGGCGCCCTGCTGATCTTCGACGAGGTCAAGACCGGTTTCACCACTGGACCGAGCGGGGTGACGGGGCTCTCGGGGGTGACACCCGACATGATCTGTCTGGCAAAGGCTCTCGGCGGAGGCATCTCGGTCGCCGCGATCGGCGGCACCGTCGCGGTGATGTCGGCGATCGCCGACGGCAGCTACGAGCAGGTGGGCACCTTCAACGGCAACCCGCTGGCGATGGCCGCCACCCGCGCGACGCTTTCCGACGTGCTCACCCCGGCGTCCTACGACCGGCTGGACCGGCTGACCGCACGGCTGCGCTCAGCGGTGTGCGACACGATCGCCCGCTACGGCCACGGCTGGCACGTCGTCACCGTCGGCGCCAAGGGCTGCGTGACCTTCCGCGCGGAGCCGGTGCGGGAGTTCCGCGATTTCCTGCAGATCGACGACCGGCTCGGCCACCTGCACTGGCTGATGCAGCACAACGGCGGCGTATTCCTGCCGCCATGGGGCAAGGTAGAGCAGTGGCTGCTCTCGGTTCAGCACGACGAGTCCGACGTCGACCGCTTCGCGCGCAACTTCGCCCGGCTGGCAGCGGCCGTCGGCTGACCGCGCGCCGCGACGGTGGCCGCCGGTGAGCGGGGGTGCGGTCCGGCTGCGGGGGCTGGTCAAGTCCTTCGGCGGGGTGCCCGTCGTGACCGGGATCGACCTGGACATCCCGGCGGGTGCGTTCTACACGCTGCTGGGAGCGTCGGGCTGCGGCAAGACGACCACGCTGCGGATGATCGCCGGGTTCGAGCAGCCCGACGCCGGCACCGTCGAACTCGACGGGCGCAACATCGTCGACGACCCCCCGAACCGCCGGCCGGTCAACACCGTCTTCCAGTCCTATGCGCTGTTCCCGTTCATGACCGTCTGGGACAACGTCGCCTTCGGCCTGCGCTATCAGAAAACGGCCAAGGACGAGACCGCCCGCCGCGTCGGCGCCGCACTGGAGATGGTCCGGATGGGCGAGTTCGCCAAGCGGCGGCCCGGTCAGCTCTCCGGGGGCCAGCAGCAGCGCGTCGCGCTGGCCCGCGCGCTCGTCCTGCAACCGCGGGTGCTGCTGCTCGACGAACCCCTCGGCGCGCTGGACGCCAAGCTGCGCAAGCAGTTGCAGCACGAACTGCGCGCGGTCCAGCGTGAGGTCGGCATCACCTTCGTCTACGTGACCCACGACCAGGAGGAGGCGTTGACGATGAGCGACCAGATCGCCGTGCTCGCCGAGGGGCGGGTGGAGCAGATCGGGCCGCCCGAGGAGATCTACTCCGCGCCCGCGACGACCTACGTCGCGAGTTTTCTGGGCGCTGCCAACATCTTCGACGCCGAGGTGCTGCAGGCCGCCGACGGGACCGCGCTGTGCTCGGCGCTGTCCGCGCAGCTGCGCGCCGACGTGGACTCATCGTGCACGCCGGGCCCGGCCGCGATCGTCATCCGCCCGGAGCGCGTCACGCTGTGCGACCCGGCCGACCCGGTGCCCGCCGGGCACAACGGCGTGACCGGAACCGTCGCGACGGTGGTCTTCCTCGGCGCCTCCACCCAGGTGCACGTCGACGTCGGCGAGACCGAACCGCTGGTCGTCGACGTTCCCAACCTCGCCGGTCCGGGCTCGGTGGACGTGCGTCAGGGGATGGCCGTGCAGTGCGTGTGCTCGCCGGACGCGGTGCGCGTACTGCGGCGAAGTCCGGCCGGCGGCTGAACCGTCAGCGGCCCCGGCCCGCCCGGCGGGCCAGGCGGCTGCCGGCCTTCTCCGGGGGCAGGTCGAGTTCCCGCTCGGCGAAGCGCATCGCGATGTCGTAGGCCATCGCCGCGTCCACCTCGGGGTCCTCCAGGGCGACCTGGATCGACAGCCCGTCGAGCAGGGCGGCGAACTCCAGGGCGAACATCCGCGCGTCCACCCCGCTGGCGACGTCGGCGGACTCCAGCGCCTCGACGATCATCCGCCGCCACCGGCCGTCGCGTTCCACCCGGTCGGCCCGGACCTCCTCGTGCCGAAACGCCAACGCCCACAGGTCGAACCACAGGCCCCACTCGCCGGGAATGCCGTCGTCCTTGGCCGGCGGGATGCAGGTCCACTCGATCAGCAGCGACAGCCGCTCCCGCAGCGAGGAGACGTCGGCCAGGGTGCGCTCGGCGGCTTCGTAGAAGGACTCCTCGGAGTAGCGCAGCGCGTCCACCAGAAGCTTGTCGCGGGTCCCGAAGTAATAGATCACCAGCGCCGAACTGACTCCGGCGCGCTTGGCCACATCGGCGATGCGGGTGTCGGAAAACCCTCGCTCGCAGATCAGTTCGGCCGCGGCACGCAACATCTGCCGCCGCCGGACCTCGTTGTTCTCCGTCGCCGGTGCCGGGTCTGCCATCTCGTCGCCCTCCCGTCGGTGCGGCGTGCCCTTGCCTCCGACCCTAACACCTTGGTTAGATTGAACAGTCAGTCAGTTCAGCTCAGGCGACCGGAAGCGGGGCGCTCATGTCCGACTCCATCGAGACGTATGACGCGATCATCGTCGGCGGCGGACACAACGGTTTGGTGGCGGCGGCCTACCTCGCGCGCTCCGGCGCACGGACCGTGGTGCTCGAGTCCCGCGCCTCGCTCGGCGGGGCGGCCACCACCGAGGCACCGTGGGAGGAGGCGCCGCACCTGCGGGTGACGCGACTGTCCTACGTGATGAGCCTGATGCCGCCGACGATCGTTCGTGATCTGCAACTCGGGCGGCACGGCTACAAGGTGCACCCGATGGGTCCCTACTATCAGGCCTTCCCCGAGGGCGGATCGCTGACCATCTACGAGGACGACCCCGCACGAACGCACGAGCAACTGGCCAAGTGGTCGAAGAAGGACGCCGACGCTTGGCCCAAGTGGAACGCCTGGATGAAGGGCCTCGGCGAATTCCTCGGGCCCCTCCTGACGCAGGTGCCGCCGAAGATCGGCTCCCGGCGTCCCTCGGATCTGGCCGATCTGGCCAGGCTCGCGTGGAGCAAGCGCGACATCACCGTCCGCAGCACCGCCGACGTCACCCGACTGCTCACCATGAGCGTGGCCGATCTTCTCGACGACTGGTTCGAGTCGCCCCAGATCAAGGGGGCGCTGGCGGTCAACGGGGTGATCGGCACGTGGGCCGGTCCCTACGAGCCCGGGACCGCCTACGTCATGGCACACCACTCGATCGGCGACGTCGGCGACGGTCAAATGGGCAGCTGGGGCTATCCCGAGGGCGGGATGGGCGCGGTCTCCGAGGCGATCGCCCGCTCAGCGCGCGAGTTCGGAGCCGAAATCCGCACCCGCGCAAGGGTTTCACAAGTGCTCACCCGCAACGGCCGGGTGCAGGGGGTCACCCTGGAGAACGGCGACGAGATCCGCGCCCCGCTGGTCGTCACGACGCTGCATCCGCGCATCGCCTTCCTCGACCAGATCGCCCGCGACGAACTGCCCGGCGATTTCGTCACCGACATCGAGCGCTGGAAGACCCGCAGCGGTGTGGTCAAGATCAACCTCGCGCTGGGTGAGCTACCCAATTTCACCGCCGACCCCAGCCGCGGCATCGCCGAGCACCACACCGGATCGGTCGAGATGGCCCCGACGATGGAGTTCATCGAGGCCGCGTTCCAGGACGCCCGCGAGGGCCGTCCGGCGCGGGCGCCGTTCAGCGACGGGGTGATCCCCACCACGCTGGACAAGACGCTCAATCCCGACGGCACCCACATCATGTCGCTGTTCACCCAGTGGGTGCCCGCCGACTGGGCCGAGGAGCCGCACACCGAGGAGTTGGAGGCCTACACCGACCGGCTGATCGATCTCTACGACGAGGTGGCACCGGGCTTCAAGGGGTCGATCCTGCACCGCGACATCGTCGGGCCGTACCACATGGAGACCGAGTACGGCCTGATCGGCGGCAACATCTTCCACGGCGAGCTGTCCCTCGAGCAGCTCTTCCACATGCGGCCCGCGCCGGGGTTCGCCGACTACCGCACGCCGATCGCCGGCCTGTACAACGGCAGCTCGGCCACCCACGCCGGCGGCGGGGTGTGCGGCATTCCCGGCTGGCAGGCCGCCCGCGCCGCGCTGGCCGACACCAAGCGCGGCCGCCGCAGGGTGCTCTCGGCGCTGGGCAGGCGCTCCTGACCCCGAGACCGCCCGAGGGCAGACTTCGCAGCACCGCGGTGGACGCGATGCTCGGAGCGCGGTCGGTGGCGCTGGTCGGCGCCAGCGCCCGGCCCGACAGCTTCGGGGCCCGGATGATCGTCGAGGCCCGGCGCAGTTCCGCGCGGATGCATCTGGTGAACCCGCGCTACGACCACATCAACG
>VEQY01000004.1 GCA_018882965.1 Mycobacterium sp.
GCCCGGTCGTCACGGCGAAAGCACCGACGTAGTCGGCCAGACCGGTGCTCTTGGGGGCGATGAAGTCGCCAAGGCTGCGGTTCGGAACGGCGTCGCGGTGCTCGCCCTGCTGGCGCAGGTTGTGCAGCGTGGTCAGCACCTCGGTGCGGGTCTCGTCGGTGTAGACCTCGATGTCGTCACCGACCGCGTTCGCCGGGAAGAACCCGATGACACCGTTGGCGGTCAGCCACTTCTCCTTGATCAGGGTGTCGAGCATTTCCTGAGCATCCTCGTACAGCTTGCGGGCGGCCTCCCCCGATGCCGGATTGTTGAGGATGTCGGGGAACCGGCCCTTCATCTCCCACGCGTTGAAGAAGGGTTGCCAGTCGATGTACTCGCGCAGTTCGGCGAGGTCGTAGTCGCGAAACTCGCGAACTCCCAGGCCCTGGACGGGTACTGGCGGTGTGTAGTCGTCCCAGGAGATCGGCGTCCGGTTGGCCCGGGCCTTCGTCAGCGTCAGCATCGGGCGTTCGTTTTTCTGCGTGTGCCGCTCCCGCAGGGACTCGTAGTCCTTCTCGGTGGCCTCCAGCAGGGCCGGCCGCTGTTTGTCGTCGAGGAGGGCGGCTGCGACAGGCACCGAACGGGAGGCGTCCTTGACCCAGATCACCGGACCGGTCCGCCGCGGCGCGATCTTGACGGCCGTATGGGCGCGCGATGTGGTCGCGCCACCGATCAGCAGCGGGATGTCCAATCCCGCGCGTTCCATCTCGACGGCGAAATTGACCATCTCGTCCAACGACGGGGTGATCAGCCCGGACAGACCGATGATGTCGGCGCCGTGTTCTTTCGCCGCGTCGAGGATCTTCTGCGCGGGCACCATCACGCCGAGGTCGACCACGGTGTAGTTGTTGCACTGCAGGACGACGCCGACGATGTTCTTGCCGATGTCATGGACGTCGCCCTTGACGGTGGCCATGATGATCGTGCCGTTGGTGTCGTCTGCGCTCGCGGCGCCGGACTCCTGCTTCTCCGCTTCGATGTACGGCAGCAGGTACCCGACGGCCTTCTTCATCACCCTGGCCGACTTCACGACCTGGGGCAGGAACATCTTGCCAGCGCCGAAGAGGTCGCCGACGACGTTCATGCCGTCCATCAGGGGACCCTCGATGACCTCGATCGGCCGCCCGCCCGCGGCGGCGATCTCGGCGCGCAACTCCTCGGTGTCGTCGTCGACGTGGGCGTCGATCCCCTTCACCAGCGCGTGTGTGATCCGTTCGCGGACCGGCAGACTGCGCCATTCGGCGGCAGTGGGGTCCTCCGTTTTCTCCGAACTGTTGAAGCGTTCGGCGATCTCCAGCAGCCGCTCGGTCGCGTCCTCGCGACGATTCAGCACCACGTCCTCAATGCGGTCCCGCAACTCGGGGTCGATCGTGTCGTAGGGCACCAGCGCCCCCGCGTTGACGATGCCCATGTCAAGGCCGGCCTTGATGGAGTGGAACAGGAACACCGCGTGAATCGCCTCGCGGACCGGGTTGTTGCCCCGGAACGAGAAGGAGACGTTGGAGATACCGCCGGAGATGTGCGCCGCGGGGAGGTTCTGTTTGATCCAGGAACAGGCGTCGATGAAGTCGATCCCGTAAGTCGCGTGTTCCTCGATCCCGGTCGCCAGCGCGAAGCAGTTCGGATCGAAGATGATGTCCTCAGCCGGGAAGCCGACCTCGTCGGTCAGGATCCGATAGGCGCGGGTGAAGATCTCCTTGCGGCGCTCGAGGTTGTCGGCCTGACCTTCCTCGTCGAAGGCCATCACGACGACAGCGGCGCCGAACTTTCGGCACAGTCGCGCCTCGCGAACGAACTTCTCCTCACCCTCCTTCAGGGAGATCGAGTTGACGATCGGCTTGCCCTGGACGTTCTTCAGGCCGGTCTCCATCACCTCCCACTTGGAGGAGTCGATCATGAACGGGACGCGGCTGATGTCCGGCTCGGTCGCGATCAGCTTGGTGAACCGGTCCATGGCGGCCACACCGTCGATCATGCCCTCGTCCATGTTGATGTCGATGATCTGCGCTCCGGCCTCGACCTGCTGCAGGGCGATCGACAACGCGGTGTCGTAGTCACCGGCCTTGATCAGGTTGCGGAACCGAGCCGAGCCGGTGATGTTCGTGCGCTCACCAATGTTGACGAACAGCGAGTCGGCGGTGATATTGAGCGGCTCCAAGCCGGAAAGCCTTGTGGCCAGGTCGATCCGGGGCACAGTCCTCGGCGCCTTGCCTTCGACGACCTCGGCGATGGCGGCGATGTGCGGTGGCGCCGTTCCGCAGCAACCGCCGACCAGGTTGACCAGCCCCGCGTCGGCGAACTCGGCGATGTAGCCGGCTTGCCGATCCGGCGACTCGTCGTACTCGCCGAATGCGTTGGGCAGGCCTGCGTTCGGGTAGCAGGAGACGAAAGTGTCGGCGATCCGGGACATCTCAGCGAGATAGGGCCTCATTTCCGGGGCACCCAGAGCGCAGTTGAGGCCCACCGCGATCGGCTTGGCGTGCCGGATCGAATTCCAGAAGGCTTCGGTGACCTGACCGGACAGCGTCCGGCCGGAGGCGTCGGTGATGGTGCCCGAGATGATCACCGGCCACCGGCGTCCGCGCTCCTCGAACAAGGTCTCGATGGCGAACACCGCCGCCTTGGCATTGAGCGTGTCGAAGATCGTCTCGACGATGAGCAGGTCGGCGCCACCGTCCACGAGTCCGTTGGCGGCCTCGAGGTAGGCCTCGACCAGCTGGTCGTAGGAGACGTTGCGCGCACCCGGATCGTTGACGTCCGGCGAGATCGACGCGGTCCGCGTCGTCGGTCCGAGTGCGCCGGCGACGTAGCGGGGCTTGGCGGGCGTGGCGAACTCGTCGCAGGCCGCACGCGCGAGGGCGGCGCCGGTGTAATTCAGTTCGTAGCTCAGCTCGGCCATCCCGTAATCGGCGAGCGAGACCGCGTTGGCATTGAAGGTGTTGGTCTCCAGGATGTCGGCACCGGCCTGGAGGTACTCGCGATGGATACCCTCGATGATCTGCGGCTGGGTCAGGTTGAGCAGGTCGTTGTTGCCCACCAGATCGCTCGGCCAATCCTTGAACCGCTCGCCCCGGTAGCCGGCCTCGTCCGGCCGGTCCCGCTGGATCGCCGTGCCCATGGCGCCGTCGATCACCATGATCCGCCCCTGCAGGGTCGCCGTCAGCTCGTCGGTGCAGTCGGGACGGATCGTCGGCGCAAAGTCCGGATTTGCGGCGCTCACGTACCCTCCTTCCTGCGCGGAAGGCGTCCTTGTCTCTGCCGAGCGTGGCGGATACCGGAGGGCTTCGCCATGGTGGGAGCCCTCCCGAGTAGCCGTTGCAACGCCTCTCGACCCTCGAAGTCTACGGTGCCGCCCGCGAGCCGGTCTGATGCGGCTCATCTGGGCCGGGCAACGCTTAGGCTGAACGAGTGACAGCGCCGAACTTCAGCGGCACCGATGGTCCCGACCTGCCCGAACTCCACGACGCCGTGATCATCGCGGCCTTCGAGGGCTGGAACGACGCCGCCGATGCGGCCAGCGACGCCCTGGACCATCTCGACGCGATCTGGTCGGCGCGCCCGATCATCGAGATCGATGACGAGTCCTACTACGACTACCAGGTCAATCGGCCGGTGATCCGCCAGGTGGACGGGGTGACCCGGGAACTGGTGTGGCCCTCGATGCAGATCTCGCACTGCCGGCCGCCGGGGTCCGACCGCGACATCGTGCTGATGCACGGGGTGGAGCCCAACATGCGCTGGCGCAGCTTCTGCGCCGAGCTGCTGACCATCGCCGACAAGCTCAACGTGGACACGGTGGTCATCCTGGGCGCGCTGCTGGCCGATACCCCGCACACCCGGCCGGTACCGGTCTCGGGGGCGGCCTACTCGGCGGAGTCGGCGAAGTTCTTCGGGCTGGAGGAGTCCCGCTACGAGGGCCCGACCGGGATCGCCGGGGTGTTCCAGGACGCCTGCGTGGCAGCCGGCATCCCGGCGGTGACGTTCTGGGCGGCAGTCCCGCACTACGTGTCACAGCCGCCGAGCCCGAAAGCCACCGTGGCGCTGCTGCGGCGAGTGGAGGAGGTCCTCGATATCGAGGTACCGCTGGCCGACCTGCCCGCCCAGGCCGAGGAGTGGGAGCTGGCCGTCAGCGAGATGGCCGCCGACGACGAGGAGATCGCCGACTACGTCGCCAGCCTCGAGCAGCGCGGCGACTCCCAGATCGATGTCAACGAAGCCCTGTCCAAAATCGACGGCGACACGCTGGCCGCCGATTTCGAACGCTATCTGCGCCGCCGCGGCGGCCGCTAGTCCATCGTCGCCGCCGCCCCTGTGAGGAGAGAGAACATGAGACTGACGTTGAACGAGGCCGATGCGGCGTTCCGCGCGGAGCTGCAGGATTTCTTCACCACTGAGATTCCCGCTGAGATCCGCGAGCGCGCGCGCAACGAGGACCTCAACTACCCCGACGACCTGGTCACCACCCAGCGGATCCTGAACCGGGCCGGGCTGGCGGTGCCGCACTGGCCGGTCGAGTGGGGCGGCAAGGACTGGTCGCCGCTGCGGCTGCAGATCTGGGCCGAGGAGATGCGGTTGGCCTGCGTGCCCGAGCCGCTGTCGTTCAACACCAGCATGGTCGGCCCGGTGATCGCCCGTTTCGGGTCGGAGGAACTCAAGCAGCGCTTCCTGCCGCCCACCGCCAACCTCGACATCTGGTGGTGCCAGGGTTTCTCCGAGCCGGAGGCCGGGTCGGATCTGGCGTCGCTGCGCACCACCGCGGTACGCGACGGCGGCCACTACGTCATCAACGGCCAGAAGACCTGGACCACCCTGGGTCAGTACGCCGACTGGATCTTCGTGCTGGTGCGCACCGACCCCGACGCCCCCAAGAAGCAGGCAGGCATCTCCTTCATCCTGGTCGAGATGTCCACCCCCGGCATCACGCTGCGCCCGATCAAGCTGATCGACGGCAGCTACGAGGTCAACGAGGTGTTCTTCGAGGACGTGCGGGTCCCGGCCGACCAACTCGTCGGCGAGGAGAACGCGGGCTGGAGTTACGCGAAGTTCCTGCTGTCCAACGAGCGCACCGGCATCGCCCGGATCGGTGCCACCAAGGTCTGGCTGGCCGAGGTCAAGGAGCGGGCCGCCAAGGCCGCGCTGGGCCACGGCACGCTGCTGGAGGACCCGCTGTTCGCGGCCCGGGTCGCCGAGGTCGAGAACGAACTGCTCGCCCTCGAACTCACCGAGCTGCGGGTCAGCGGCGACGAGGGCAGCGGCAAGCCCAACCCGGCGTCGTCGATCCTCAAGCTGCGCGGCACCCAGCTGCAGCAGGCGGTCACCGAGTTGCTGGTCGAGGTGGCCGGTCCCGCGGCGCTGCCGTTCGAGGCCGGCGACGGGATCGAATCACCGCGCTGGGCCCAGGAGTCGGCGGGCCGCTACCTGAACTTCCGGAAGGCCTCCATCTACGGCGGCAGCAACGAGATCCAGCGCACCATCATCTCCTCGACGATCCTCGGCCTGTGAGAGGCGCTCGGTGAACTTCGACCTGACCGAGGAACAGCAGCTACTGGCCGACACCGCGCGCGAGGTGCTCTCCCGAAGCCGCGACAGCCTTGATTCCCCCGGCTGGAGTCGGGAGGTGTGGCAGCAACTCGCCGAGATCGGCATCCTGGGACTGGGATTCGAGCCCGAGGAGTCCGGCCCGATCGAGGTGGCCGCGGTGATGACCGAGGTCGGCCGGCACCTGGCGCCCGAGCCGGTCGCCGCCGCCGCCCTGATCCCCGGCGCGGTTATCGCCGCCTACGGATCCGAGGCCCAGCGCGCTGGGCTCGAGGCCGTCGCCGCGGGCCAGCGGCTGCTGGCCTTCGCCCACACCGAGCCGGACACCCGGGGCGCCGCGCAGCGGGCGGGCCAGCTGACGACCCGCGCGACGCGCGAGGCGGGCGGCTGGTCGGTGACCGGGATCAAGAACCCGGTGCTGGCCGGCGACAGCGCCGACACCCTGGTGGTCAGTGCCGCGCTGCCCGGCGGCGGGGCGGGCCTGTTTCTCGTCGACGCCGGGGCGACGCGCCGCACCGCCTATCGCACGTTCGACAACCGCGGCGGCGCGGAGGTCCGCCTGGAGGGCACCCCCGCCGAGCAACTCGGCCCCGACGGCGACGCCACCGCGCAGATCGAGGCGGCGGTGATCCGGTTCCAGTCGGCACTGTGCGCCGAGGCGGTGGGCGCGATGGAGGAAGCCCTTCGGCTGACGACCGAGTACCTCAAGGCCCGCAAGCAGTTCGGCGCGCCCCTGAAGACCTTCCAGACGCTGACCCAGCGTGCCGCCGACATGTACGTGTCCCTCGAGGTGGCCCGCAGCATGAATCTTTACGCTGCGGTGTGCATCGCCGACGGCCGGTTCGATCCGGTGGTGGCTGCCAGGGCGAAACTTCAGATCGGGCGCTCCGGGCGCCACATCGCCCAGGAGGCGATCCAGTTGCACGGCGGCATCGGCGTCACCGCCGAGTACCCCGTCGCGCACTACGCTGCCCGGCTGACCGCCATCGAGCAGACCTTCGGTTCCGCGACCGACCAGGTGCGATTGCTCAGCGAGCAGGTCGGCGATTACGGCGTGGTGGTGCTGTAGGCCGCTCAGCCGCTCGCCAGTCCGGCCCGCTGCCGGCTGGCGAGTACCGCCGAGGCGGTGAAGACGTTGATCAGGCACTGCCCGCTGAAGTACACGATCCAGTTGCTGGCGTAGAGCGTGGTGGAGATCGGCGCGCCCGGCGGCTGGTCCAGCCAGGTGGTGAACAGCACCAGATCCGAGTACGGCAGCAGCACCGCCCCGATCACCACGACCACTGCGTCGAGGCTGAACCGGCGGGCCACCAGATGGCGGATCGCCAGCCAGGGCAGCAGCACATACAGCGTGGCGTTAAAGGCGAACGATCCGTAGGTCAGCGCGGGATCGCCGGCGACTCTGCTCGCCACCGAGGTGAACCACCCGATCACGTTGATGGCCGCAATCACCGGAATCGCGATCAGTAACCGCGGGCGGGCAGGCAGTAGCGCCAAGCCTTTCCACAGGCCGGCGATGTAGCAGCTGTAGCCCAGTCCGAAGAACAGCAGCGCCCAGGTCAGCTTCAGCGTCACCGGATTGACGTCGCTGAGCTGGCTGTTGACGTAGTCGCCCACGAGGGTGAACGCCAGACCTGCAGCGAAGAGCAGCACGACCGCCTTATCGTCGGCGCCCTCGCGCCGGCGGCTGCGGTAGAGGGCCAGCGTGATCGTCAGCAGCGCGGCCATCAGCGCGAGGTGCAGTCCGTGATAGGCCGCCACCGGCAGGGGCAGCATTCCCGACAGGACCGCGGACTCCGCCGCCAGCGAGCCGGCCAGCAGCACGGCCAGATACTTCAGGAAGGTCTCCGCTGTCATACCGGCGAGCGTAGGCTGCCCGCCATGGCTACCTATAACTGTCCCGCCTGCAACATGTCGACCGTCGTCACCTGTGGACACTGCGGCGCTGATCTGGTCGACGGCTCCCTGACGACACCCGACGGCAGCACGGTCCGGATCGCAGAGTGCCCCAACGGCGATGGCAAGATCAAATCTCCGCTGTGCTGCGGCACCGACATGACCTGCGCGGTCTGACTTTTCGATCCGGCCAGAAGTCGGGGTCCATCCTGCCCCGGCCCCTAGAGTGTCGCGCGACCGACGAAGGCGGTCACGAGGTGGTTGAACTCGTCGGCGTGCTCGATCATCGCCCAGTGCCCGCATCGGTTGATCAGCACCAGCCTCGCGTCAGGGATCGCAGCCAGCATGGCCAATGAGTTCTCGAAGTGCACGACCCTGTCGTCGCGGCCGTGGATCAGCAGCGCCGGGGCACGGATTGCGCCCAAGTGCGCGGTCGTGGCGAACTTACGCACCGGTCCGCCCAGAGCAATCCCGGCCAGGAAGTTGGCCAGGTGCTCGGGACGCTGGGCGGCGGCCTCTGCCCGGGCCTGACACAACTCGGCGGTGGCGGAGGCGGGATCGAACACCATGATCTGGACCAGGCGCTCGAACGCCGCCGCGGTCGGTGTGGCGTAGGCCTGGACCAGTGCTTTGAGTCCCTCGCTCGGTCCGGCGGGTCCGAACGCCCGGGGCCCCAGATCGGCCGGGGCGCCCATGGTGATGAGGTGGCTGACCCGGTCGGGGTGTTCGGCGGCCAGTCGCACGGCTGTCACACCTCCCATCGAGTTGCCGACCATCGCGGCCCGTTCGATTCCCAGGGCGTCCATGAATTGCAGGACCGTACCGACGTGGTCGAGCCGATCTGCAGGGCAGGCATCGGAGGCTCCCCAGCCGGGCATGTCGGGGGCGAGGACGTGGAAGTGCTCGCCGAGTGGAGCGATGTTCTCCGAGAAGTTGCTCCGCCCGGTGGCGCCTGGTCCGCTGCCGTGCAGCAGGATCACCGGGTGCCCAGCGCCGGCCTGCTCGTAATGAATGGTCCAGTCACTCGTCGTCACGGTGCTCACGCGGGGACCCCGGCGCCGCTGACCTCCGGCACAGTCACCTCGTCGCGGGTCAGAGACCCTAGCGCGGCCCTGAGCTGTCCGAGTCGGGCAATCACCCCCTGGCCGACCGGGGTGTGGCCCCAGATGCTGATGCCCTTGTGCGTGCTTGGTTCCCAGGTGTCCTCGTTGACCATGATCGGATTCCAGCCGATCTCCCAGTCGAAGCCCGAGGGCGTCTTGGCGTAGAACGACATGGCCCGGTCATTGGTGTGCTGTCCGATCGACAGGGAGATGTCAAAACCGTTGTCGCGCATACGCATGAACGTCGCCAGCAGGTCGTCAAGAGTGGATACCTCTGAGTTGATGTGCTGCACGCGCGTCGGGAACGGGTCGATTCGCACCCGCTGGGATGCCGCAATTGCCACCGTATGGTGGCGCTGATTGAAACGCAGGAACCGCAGCTTGAAAGTGATTCCGGCCAGGCTCTCCTCGATGAAATCGGTGAGGCGGGCGTCGAGGAGGCGGGCGTAGTAGCCGTGCAGGAGATCCGGCCGGCGAGTACTGATCGCCACATGCCCCATGCCGACCGCACCCGCGTGGAATCCGCTGACCCCGGTAAGCGCGGGAGAGCCGCTCAGTACGGGCT
Source organism: Mycobacterium sp. (assembly GCA_018882965.1). Taxonomy (GTDB): domain Bacteria; phylum Actinomycetota; class Actinomycetes; order Mycobacteriales; family Mycobacteriaceae; genus Mycobacterium. The sequence goes on from VEQY01000004.1 coordinate 9,142, forward strand.
CGGTGTACATTTCCTGGGCGACGCCCTTCGGGCCGGGGAATCGAACGAGTCGGGCCACTCCGCGCAGGGCGGCCTCGGCCTCGGAGCACTGTTCGACCGGCACACCGGCCGCCCGCAATCGCGCGACGACTTCGTCGAAACCCTGGTGGCCGGCGACCTCCCAGCCGATCGCGGTGAGGTCCTCGGCGGGTCCGCGGCGCAGCAGAATCCGGCAGGCGCGATCATCGAGACGGAACCTCAGCGCGTCTGCCTCGGAGTCGTCGAGTTCCCAGCCGACGGTGTCCGCGCCGAAGCGCGCCCAATCGGTGAGGCGCTGCGTCTCGATGACGACATAACCCAGGCTCACGCTTCCGAACAGCGAATCCGGCCCCGCCGCCGTCGCACCGGCCATCCCGACCTCCGATATGTAGCGATCATTCTAATTGGAGTGTTCGCTACATTAAGGTAGCCTTAATGCCATGTCAATGGTGGTTTCGAGGGGGGTTTCGGAGGACCGGCCCCGGCGCCTGCGGAGCGACGGCGCGGAGTCCTACCGGCGCATCCTCGAGGCAGCCGGAGAGGTGGCCGGGATGCGGGGGTACGACGGCACTTCGATTGCTGCGGTCTCGGCAGCCAGTGGGCTACCGGCGAGTTCGATCTATCACTTCTTCGCCAACAAGGACGAACTCCTTGCCGCGGTGATCACGAGCAGTTTCGGCGAGTTGCTGTCCACGGTCGACCTCACCGAGGAGGCGTTCGCCGCCGGTGGGGTGGGTCTTGAGGAACTTCTCGACGCGGTGGCGGCGACCTTCCTGGGCAATCCGAGGTTCCTGAGGTTGGGCCTGATGCTCAGTCTCGAGCAACGGCCGTCGGAGGCCAGTGCCCGCCGGGCCTTTCTGTCGGCCCGCGGGGAGGCCGTCGGCTATCTGCTCCGGGTCATCGCCGCACGATGGCCCCAGCTCAAGCCGGCTGACGCCGACCTTCTGGCCACGTACGTGATGGCGGGGGCCGACGGATTGTTCATCGCGCGCGAGATCGACGAGACGGTTGATCTGCGTCGGCTTTTCGCGCTGCACATTCGCGCGGCGGTGCATCTTGCGGGCGAGCTGCTCGGCGATCGAGCTCGCTAGCGCACACCCAGTAGCGCGTCGATCGCGGTACGGACCGTCTGCGGTGCCGAGGTGTCGTGACCGGAGTACTCCAGCGCGTCGGTTGCCCAACCATCAACGGCAGCAAGCGCTTTCGGAGTGTCGAGGTCGTCGGCGAGGTAGCGGCGTAGGCGCGCGATTACGTCGGTGCAGTCCGGCCCGGCCGGTAGCGCGGTGGCGGTGCGCCAGAGTTCGAGCCGGGCGACCGCCTCGGTGAGCACCTGATCGCTCCAGAACCGGTCGGCGCGGTAGTGCCCGGCCAGCAGACCCAACCGGATGGCGGCCGGATCCACCCCATCGGCCCGCAACCGTGAGACCAGCACCAGATTGCCGCGGCTCTTGGACATCTTGTGCCCGTCCCAGCCGATCATCCCGGCGTGCACGTAGTGCCGCGCGAAGCGACGCTGCCCCGTCAGGCATTCGGCGTGCGCGGCAGAGAACTCGTGGTGCGGGAAGATCAGATCGCTGCCGCCGCCCTGCACGTCGAACCCGAATCCGATGCGGCTCAGCGCGATCGCGGCGCACTCGATGTGCCAGCCTGGACGGCCGGGGCCGAAGGGCGAAGGCCAGCTGGGCTCGCCGGGGCGCTGCGCGCGCCACAGCAGCGCGTCGAGCGGATCGGCTTTGCCGGCCCGCTGGGGGTCTCCCCCGCGCTCAGCGAACAGCGTCAGCATGGTCTCGCGGTCGTAGTTGGACTCGTAGCCGAATTGGACCGTTGCATCCGCCCGGAAGTAGACGTCCGGGTAGGCCGGCTGGGAGGTTTCGTCCACGACGTAGGCCGCGCCACAGGCCAGCAGCTTCTCGACCACCTCGACCACTTCGTCGATGGACTCGGTGGCGGCCACGTAGTCACTGGGCGGCATGACCCGCAACGCGGTCATGTCCTGACGGAAGAGTTCGGTCTCGCGCTCGGCCAGCGCACGCCAATCCAGCCCGTCGCGTTCAGCCCGCTCGAGCAGTGGATCGTCGACGTCGGTGACGTTCTGGACGTAGTGCACCCGATGCCCGTTGTCCAGCCACACCCGGCTGACGAGGTCGAAGGCGAGGTAGGTCGCGGCGTGACCGAGGTGGGTGGCGTCGTAGGGCGTGATGCCGCAGACGTACATCGTCGCGGTCGGGCCCGGGACGGTGGGCCGCACCTGGCCGTCGGCGCTGTCGTAGAGCCGCAGCCGCGGCCCCTGCCCGGGCACCTCGGGAATCGCGACAGCCGGCCACGCGCGCATCTCAGTTCGCCGTCCACATTGCGTCGAGAAGGACCTCGGCCACCTCCGGTCGGCACATGAGCAGATCCGGCAGGTAGGGATCGGGCTGGTTGTAGCGCAGCGGCGATCCGTCCAGGCGGGTCGCGTGCAGTCCCGCGGCCTGCACCACCCCGGCAGGTGCGGCGGAGTCCCACTCCCACTGTCCGCCGGCGTGGATATAAGCGTCGGCATCGCCGCGAACGACCGCCATCGCCTTGGCGCCGGCCGACCCGATCGCCACGAACTCGATGTCGAGCCGGTCCCGCAGCCGCCACAGCACCGCCGGTGGCCGGTTGGAACTTGCGGTGATGCGGATCGGACCTGACCGCGGCGACGACGGGGCCGACACCGTGTCGCTGCGGTGCACCTCGCCGAGGGCGGGCAGGGCGACCGCCGCATCGGTGATCGAGCCCTCCGGACTGTCCGGGGTGCGCTGCCACAGCGCAACGTGCACGGCCCAGTCCTCGCGGTAGGGCAGCGAGAACTCCCGGGTGCCGTCCAGCGGGTCGATGATCCACACCCGCTCGGCGCGCAACCGGCGCAGGTCGTCGTGAGCCTCCTCGGACAGCACCGCGTCGCCCGGGCGCTCGGCGCGCAGCCGACGCAGCAGCAACTCGTTGGCGTGCACGTCTCCGGCGTCGCCCAGCGCGGGCGGGAAGCTGTGACCGATCTCCGCGCGCACCGTCAGCAGCAGCCGACCGGCCTCCTCGGCCAGATCGGCGGCCAGGGCGGCGTCGGTCAGCACGACGCCAGTATCGCCGACGCCCACCCGGCGTCGTGCGGGCGACCCGTGCACGGCGGGTAGATTCGGCGGCATGCGACTGCCGACACTGTGCTTGCTGCCGACACTGTTCGTGCTGGCCGTGCTCGGCCTGGGCGTGAGCGGCTGCGGCTCAGCGGATCCCGCCGATCCGCTTGCCGGCACCAGTTGGCAGCTGGTGCGGATCGAGTCGATGGCTCCCGACGAGCAGCCCGACACGACGATCGACGACCCCGCCAAGTACACGGTGAGCTTCGATGCCGACGGGTCCGGCCGGGCCGCCTTCCAGGTCGACTGCAACCGGGGCAGCGCCACCTGGCAGGCCGCCACGTCCGGCCCCGATTCCGGCAGCCTGACCTTCGGGCCGATCGCGCTGACCAAGATGGCCTGCCCGACGCCGTCCTCGGACGCCGTCGTCGCCGCTGCGCTGAGCAGGGTGCGCAGCTACCTGCTCTCCGACGGGAAACTGCACCTCTCGCTCGAGGCCGACAGCGGCATCATGCACTTCACTCCGATGACCTAGCGGGGCTCCGATGACCTAGCGGGGCTCCGATGACCTAGCGGGCGAGGGTCAGAACGCGGGCCAAGGCAGCGGACGCCGGCGATCCGGGTCGGGCATGACCGGACTCTCGAGCAAGCCCGTGATGCGTCGCCGCAGCGCAGCGAGTTCGGCAGCGGTGATGTGTTCGCGCACCGTCGTTCCGAGTTCGGCGCCGAGGCGATCATGCAGTCGCGCGACGTCGGCCAGTGTGTCGCCGTCAACGGACTTTCCCGCCCAGCCCCACAGCACCGTGCGCAGCTTGTCCTGCACGTGCAGCGAGACCCCGTGGTCCACTCCGTAGATCCGGCCGTCCACCCCGGCCAGGATGTGCCCGCCCTTGCGGTCAGCGTTGTTGACGATGACGTCGAACACGGCCATCCTGCGCAACTGCGGATCATCGGCATGCACCAGCGTCACCTCACCTCCCGAATAGTCGTAGGCGTTGAGCACTGTGAGAAAGCCCGGCGGGACGGCGTTGGCCGGGCACAGATCAACCAGCGTCCGGCCGGGATCTTCGTCCTCGGAGTCACCGGGCTGTTCGATCCACACCTGCAGCATCCCGCGGCCGGCCGGTCCCTCCCGAATGATCGTGTACGGCACGATGTCCCAACCCAACGCCTCGGACACCAGATAGGCCGTGAGCTCTCGGCCGGCCAGCGTACCGTCGGGGAAATCCCACAGCGGCTGCTCACCGATCACCGGTTTGTAGATGCAGTGCACTGTCGTCTCGCCCAGGCTGGCCTCGCAGAGGAAGGTCGCATTGCTCGCCGAGCGGATCCGGCCCAGTACGGTCAGTTCTCCGCGCCGCAGCGTCTCGTGGCGAGCGGCCGTCTCGGTCACGATTCGCGATCGTCTGATTCGTCTGATTCAGCCGATTCGCCCAGCGGACCGCGCCGGTAGCCGTTGGCGCGCACACACAGATGGCCCTCCGGATCCAGCGGCTCGTCGCACAGCGGGCAGGGCGGGCGGCCGGCGGAAATCACCCGGTGCGAGCGCGCCGCGAACTGGCGCGCGGACTCCGGCGACAGGAAGACCCGTACCGCGTCAGGACCCTCCTCGGAATCGTCGAGGATCACCGAGGCGTCGAACGCGGTGTCACTGACCGCGAGCAGTTCCACGACCACGTTCTGCGCCTCGGCGTCCCAGCCCAGGCCCATCGTCCCGACCCGGAACTCGGCGTCCACCGGGGTGACCAGCGGGCTGAGGTCGTCCACCTCGGACTCGGGCGGCAGCGGGGTGCCGAACCGGCGATTGACCTCGACCAGCAGCGCCCCGATCCGCTCGGCGAGCACTGCGACCTGCTGCTTTTCGCACATCACCGAGACCACCCGGCTGTCGTGCACCGCCTGCAGATAGAACGTGCGGTTGCCGGGTTGGCCCACCGTCCCGGCGACAAACCGGTCGGGAGTGCGAAAGACGTGGATTGCGCGGGCCATGATCATGTCCAAAATACCGGCACGGCCTGCGCGACCCCAGAGCCGACGCGGCGAGGACGGTCTGCGGAGGCCGCGGGACAGCCGATCCGGGACGCGTCAGCCCGTCGGCCTAATCCGTCGATCCGCCGACCACGGCATCGGCGTTCTCACCCTCACCGGGCTGGGCCGGCGGCGTGGTCAGGGCCGAGGCGAGCTGCGCTCCGGTGTGGTTGACGTGCACCACGAAGGGGCGAACGGAGGTGTAGCGGACCACACTCATCGAGGCCGGGTCCGCCGTGATCCGCTGGAAGCTGTCGAGATGCGTGCCCAGGGCGTCGGCGACGACGGCCTTGATCACGTCGCCGTGCGTGCAGGCCACCCACAGCACGTCGGCGCCGTGTTGCTCGGCGAGCCTGCGGTCGTGCTCGCGCACCGCGGCCACCGAGCGCGCCTGCACCTCGGCGAGGCCTTCTCCCTCCGGGAAGACGGCCGCACTGGGTTGCTGCTGGACGACCGTCCACAGCGGTTCGGACATCAGGTCCTTGAGCTTGCGGCCGGTCCACTGCCCGTAGTCCACCTCGGACAGCCGTGCGTCGATCACCGGTTCCAGTTCCAGGGCGGCGGCCAGCGGCTCGAGGGTGAGCCGGCAGCGCAGCAGCGGTGAGCGCACCAGCGCCTTGATGGGCAACCCGCCGAGCCGGCCGACCAGTTCGTCCGCCTGGGCGAAGCCCTTCTCATCGAGTTCGACGCCCTCGGACCGGCCGGCCAGGGTGTGCGCGCTGTTGGACACCGACCGGGCGTGGCGCAACAGGATGACGGTCATCTCACCGCCATCATGTCAGCCGAGTGCGCCGCGTCAGATGGCGGCCACGGTGCCGGTGGCGAGCAGGGCGAGCACCGCCCCCGCCAGCACCACGCGGTAGCCGACGAACCAGTACATCGCATGATGGGCCAAAAAGCGCAGGAGCCAGGCGATGGCGGCCAGCCCGACGGCGAACGCGATCAGCACCGACACCAGTAGTTGGGGCCCCGAGGCGCTCATGCCCTCACCCACCGGGTCGAAGGCGTCCGGCAGCGAGAACAGGCCGGAGGCGAGGACTGCCGGGACGGCAAGCAGGAAACCGAAGCGTGCCGACAGCGGGCGGTCCAACCCGAGCAGCAGGCCCGCACTGATGGTCGCTCCCGAACGCGAGACCCCGGGTATCAGCGCCAGGCACTGCGCTGAGCCCACGATCAGAGCGTCACGCCAGGTCAGTTGCCCGGCGTGGCGGTCCTGTCGGCCGAGGTACTCCGCAGCGGCGATGACGAACGAGAACACCAGCATCGAGGTGGCGATCACCCACAGGTTGCGCACGTCGGTGCGGATCAGATCGGTGAACAACGCACCCACCACGACGATCGGGACGGTGCCGATGAGCACGTACCAGCCCATCCGGTAGTCGGGGTTGTCGCGCTGTGCGGGTGAACGCAGCCCGCGCAGCCACGCGGTGACGATGCGGCCGATGTCGCGGGCGAAGTACACCAGCACCGCTGCTTCGGTGCCCAGCTGGGACACCGCGGTGAACGACGCCCCCGCGTCGTCGGCGAAGAACACCCGGGACACGATCGCCAGATGTCCCGACGAGGAGACCGGCAGGAACTCCGTCAATCCCTGCACGATCGACAGCACCACAACCTGCAGCCAGGACATCGCCGTGCCGTCCACGCCGCTGACCGTACCCCGTTCGGCGGAGCCCGCGGCTCAGGCCGACGGCGCCGCCGGACGCGGGCTCGGCAGACCGGCACCTAGAATCGCGACAACCGTCGCTCACCCGGCGGATCACACCAGCCAGCCCAGGGAGCAGCGCGTTGCCGCACCACCGACGCTGTGTCGCGGTGCTGCTGGCCGGGGCTCTGGCGGCCGCGGGTTGCGGGTCCAACCCGCTGGAGTCCGCACCGCCCACGATCGAGCCCGCCACGGCCGCCGTCTCGCCCCCGACGACGATCCCCGCCTCGGGCGAAGTGCTGCCGTTCCCGGGCCGTCCGAACGCCGCGCTGTTCGACGCCGCCACCGCGACGCTGGCGGTGTTCACTCCGGCCGGGGAGGGGAACACGGCGCCGTCGCAACTGACCCTGCTCGGCTCCCCCGCGGCGCGGAGCGTGCCACTGCCCGGCGCGGCGAGCGCCATCAGCGGCGATGGCCGCGGAGAGGTCTATGCGGCGACCCGCGGCGGGTTCTTCACCGTCGACCTCACCACGGCCACGGCGGAACGGACGTCGATCGACGGGCAGGCCGACACCGAGTTCACCGCCGTGGCCCGCCGCTCCGACGGTCAGATGGTGCTCGGCAGCGCCGACGGGACGGCGTTCGTGCTGGGTCCGGATCTGGCCGTCACCGGGAAGGAGAGCATTTTCTCCCGCGTCGACGCCATCGTGACCGTGGGCGATACCGCCGTCGTCCTCGACCGCGGCCAGACCTCGGTGACCGCGCTCGACCCGCAGGGCTCCCGTCGGCAATCGCTGCGCGCCGGGCTCGGTGCGACGAGCATCGTCGCCGACCCACTGGGACGGGTGCTGGTCACCGACACCCGCGGCGGGCAGTTACTGGTCTTCGGCGCCGACCCGCTGATCGCGCGGCAGGCGTACCCCGTGGCCGGGGCGCCGTTCGGGCTGACCGGGTCGCGCGGGCTGGTATGGGTTTCGCTGAGCGCGTCGAATACCGTCGTTGGCTACGATCTGTCCACTGGGATACCCGTGGAGAAGGTGCGTTACCCGACCGTGCAGCAACCGAACTCACTGGCCTTCGACGATGCGTCGGGCACCCTCTATGTCATCTCGGGGTCCGGGGGCGGCATCCAGGTGATCCGTGACGCGGCAGGTGCCCGGTGAGCGGGTCCCAGCACGCCCGCCTACCTGCGGCCTGGCAGAGCGAGCTCACCGACGACTACGAGTGGATTCCGCTGCGGCTGCCTCCGGACGTGACCCGGGTCAGCGCGTCGATCCGCCTGGCCATTGAGGCGGAGTACCGCGGCTGGGAGCTGACCAGGGTGCGGCTGTATACCGACGGCAGTCGGCGAATTCTGTTGCGGCGCAGGAAGCCCGCCGTCGACCGGGCGCGCGCGGCAGACCAGCCGGGCCTGTGATCTACGACGCGGTGCGGCGGGCGTTGTTCCTGGCGCCGCCAGAGCGCATCCACTCGCTGGTGTTCGCCGCACTGCGGGGTGCGACCGCCTCCGAAGCCACGCGCCGTCCGCTGCGCCGCAGGCTCGCGCCGCATGATCCGGCGCTCGCCAGCACCGTGTTCGGGGTGCGCTTCCCGGGGCCGCTCGGGTTGGCCGCCGGTTTCGACAAGGACGGTTTGGGACTCAACACCTGGGGCGCCCTTGGCTTCGGCTACGTCGAAGTCGGTACCGTGACGGCCCGGCCGCAACCGGGAAACCCCACGCCCCGGCTGTTCCGGCTGCCCGAGGACCGCGCCCTGCTCAACCGGATGGGGTTCAACAACGCCGGCGCCGGGCAGCTGGCGTTGCGGTTGGCCCGCCACCGTCCGCAGATCCCGATCGGGGTCAACATCGGCAAGTCCAAGTCGACGCCGCTCGAGCGGGCGCCCGGGGAATACGCCCAAATCGCGCGGCTGCTCGGCCCGCTGGCCAGCTACCTGGTGGTCAACGTGAGCTCTCCGAACACCCCGGGCCTGCGCGACCTGCAGGCCGTCGAGTCGCTGCGGCCCCTGTTGGGCGCGGTGCTGGACCAGACCGACACACCGGTTCTGGTCAAGATCGCACCCGACCTGTCCGATGCCGACATCGACGCCGTTGCCGAGCTGGCCACCGGTCTCGGCCTGGCCGGCATCGTGGCCACCAACACCACGGTGTCGAGATCCGGTCTGCGCACACCGGGTGCTGCCGAGCTGGGGCCCGGCGGGGTATCGGGTGCCCCGCTGGCCCACCGCTCACTGGAGGTATTGCGGCGGCTGCGCGCTCGGGTCGCAGACCGGCTGGCACTCGTCAGCGTGGGCGGCATCGAGACCGCTGACGACGCGTGGGAGCGGATCACCGCCGGGGCCTCCCTGCTGCAGGGCTACACCGGGTTCGTCTACGGCGGCGGCGCATGGGCCAAGCACATCCACGACGGGATCGCTGCGCGCCTGCACGGCGGCGGTTACGCCAGCCTGTCCGCGGCCGTCGGATCGGCGGCACCCTAGGGTCCGCCGAGTGTGCATTCAGCCGGTCTGCTCGTAGGTGCCATGGATGACCGCGCGGGCGATGGCGTTCATGAACAGGTTGAAGCCGAGATAGGCGGGACTGGCGTCGGGTTCGAGTTCGAGCTTCTCGACCCTGAGGGCGTGCACGGCAACGAAGTAGCGGTGATACCCGTGCCCGGCCGGCGGGGCCGCACCGACATAGCGGCGCAGTCCGGCGTCGTTGCGCAGCGTCAGCGCGTTGCCGGGCAGCATCGACCCGTCACCCGCGCCGGTGGGCAGATCGGTCACCGTGTCGGGCAGGTTGGCCACCGCCCAGTGCCAGAAACCCGACGCGGTCGGGGCGTCGGGGTCGAAGACCGTGACGGCGAAGCTGCGGGTCTGCTCGGGATATCCCGTCCAGCTCAGCTGCGGCGAAAGGTCCCCTCCGCCCGCGCCCATGATTCCGCTGACCTGGGCCGTTTTCAGGGGACGCCCATCGGTGATGTCCGCACTGGTCAATCGGAATCCGGGCAGCTCCGGCAGGTAGTCATACGGGTTGTAGGGAAAGGCCATCGACATTCCTCTCTCAGGCGGTCAGCAGTGGGTAAGGAAGTGCTCGAGCACCCGGGTACCGAAGTGCAGGGCCTCGACCGGTACCCGCTCATCGACGCCGTGGAAGAGCGCCGCGAAGTCGAGGTCCGGCGGAAGCCGTAGCGGGGCGAACCCGAAGCACCGGATACCCAGTTTCGCAAAGGCTTTCGCGTCGGTGCCGCCGGAAAGCATGTACGGGACGGTACGCCCCTCCGGGTCGATGGCGAGCACAGCCGCTTTCATCGCCTCCACCAGGTCACCGTCGAAACCGGTCTCGTAGGAGGACAGCGCAGAGATCCACTCCCGGGTGACGTCGGGTCCGATGATCTCATCGATCTCGCGCTCGAACGCGGCCTGCCGGCCGGGTAGCACCCGGCAGTCGACCACCGCTTCGGCGGTGGCCGGAATGACGTTGGCCTTGTAGCCCGCCCGCAGCATCGTCGGATTGGCAGTGTCGCGCAGCGTTGCGCCAAGCATCCGGGCCATCGGACCGAGCTTGGCGACGGAGCCCTCGAGGTCCCCGGCGTCGAATTGCAACCCGGTCTCCTCGGAGACGGCCGCGAGGAACTGTGCGACGGTGTTGGTCAGCACGAGCGGGAATCGGTGGCGGCCGAGCCGGGCCACGGCCTCGGCGATCGCGGTGACGGCGTTGTCATCGTTGACCATCGAGCCGTGACCGGCGCGCCCGCGGGCGGTCAGCCGCATCCACAGCAGACCCTTCTCCGCGGTCTCGATCAGGTAGAAGCGGCGCTCGCCCCCGTCGCTGCGCGGCACCGTGACCGAGAATCCACCGACTTCACCGATGGCCTCGGTGACTCCCGCGAAGAGGTCGGGCCGGTGCTCGACGAGCCAGTGCGCCCCGAAGGCGCCACCGCTCTCCTCATCGGCGAGGAAGGCGAACACCAGGTCGCGGGGCGGGACCACGCCCGCACGTTTGAAGTGCCGGGCGACTGCGATCATCATCCCGCACATGTCCTTCATGTCGACCGCGCCGCGGCCCCAGACATAGCCGTCGGCCACCGCGCCGGAGAACGGGTGCACGCTCCAGTCGTCCGCCTCGGCCGGCACCACGTCCAGGTGGCCGTGGATCAGCAGTGCGCCGCGGTCGCGATCGGCGCCGGGCAGGCGCACGAAGACGTTCCCGCGCCCGGGCGCCCCGGACTCGAGGTAGATCGGTTCGTAACCGACCTCGCGGAGTTGCCCGGCGACCCAGCGGGCGCACTCGGCCTCACCCTTGGTGGTGTCGGGTTCCCCGGTGTTGGAGGTGTCGAACCGGATCAGGGCGCTGACGAGGCCGACCACCTCGCGAACTGCCTCGTCGACTGCCGCGCGCGCGGATTCCGTCACAGGTCCCTTTCTTACCCTCTCTTGCCCCGGTGCGCCTCGGGCGGCCCGATCTGAGGCCAATCCAGCCACTTTGCTCCCGAACGCACCATTGGCAACAGCGGGTTCATGGGGTTTGATCGTCCAATGACCCGCGCTCTGTCGGCACTCGCGGCTCCGCTCTGCGTGACGCTCTGCCTGACGTCGGTCGGCTGTTCTGCCACCACAGCCGGCACAGCGACGCCGGCTGCCCCGGGCCCCCAGGTCGGCCCCGGGGCTCTGCCCGGCCTGCTGCTCTCCGCCGCCGACGTGCAGACGGTGTTGGCAAGTCCGCAACTGGTGGTCACCGGCGAGGTCAGTGCGCCGTGGCACGAGCTGGGTCAGCTCGGCGATCCGGATTGTCTGGCCATCGCGGGCGCAGCCCAGCGGGAGGTCTACGCCGGCTCGGGCTGGACCGCCCTGCGCGGCCAGGTGCTCCGGGAGCCGCCGGCCGCGACGTCATGGTCGCACTACGCCGTGCAGGCCGTCGTGCTCTTCCCGGCCGCGACGGCGGCCGCCGATTTCTTCACCGCGTCCCAGAGCGGCTGGGCCCGGTGCGCCGACCGTGAGCTGACCTACGCCCAACAGCCCGCTCCCGAGCAGGTGTGGTCGGTCGGGCCGACCACGGTCGACCGGGATGTGCTCGCCGTCTCACGTGTACAGCGCAGTCCGCAGCGGTGGGCCTGCCAGCGCGCGTTGACCGTCCACGGCAACGCTGCGATCGACGTGGAGGCCTGCAGCCTGGACGGGAACACCCCGGCGGCTACCGCGATCGCCCGGTCCATCTCCGACCGCCTGCCGAGTGCGTGAGCCGGAGTTTGAGACCACCCGATCCGATCCGATAGCCTTACGTGCCCGGTCCGAGTGGCGGAATGGCAGACGCGCTAGCTTGAGGTGCTAGTGCCCTATTAACGGGCGTGGGGGTTCAAGTCCCCCCTCGGACACTCTTGGAGCTCCCGCGGGTCTTCAGCAGACTCGCCACGGTGGTGATCACCAGGACCGCGGTGATCACGCTGATCGACAACGCGGTGGAGATCTCGGGCACGTCCACGTAGTCGCCGTTGTTGATGAACGGCAGGCTGTTCTTGTGCAGGGCGTGCAGCACCAGCTTGACCCCGATGAAGCCCAGGATGATCGACAGGCCGGCGGAGAGATACACCAGACGGTCGAGGAGCCCACCGATCAGGAAGTACAGCTGGCGCAGACCCATCAGGGCGAAAGCGTTGGCGGCGAACACGATGTAGGGCTCTTCGGTCAGGCCGTAGATCGCCGGAATGGAGTCCAGCGCGAACAGCAGATCGGTGAAGCCGATCGCGACGAAGGCCAGCAGCATCGGGGTCGCGGCCCGCTTGCCGTCGATCCGGGTCAGGAACTTGTCCTTGTCGTAGTGGTCGGAGATCGGGATGAAGCGGCGCACCAGCCCGATCAGCCGGCTCTCCCGTTCCTGCTCGACCTCCTTCTCGTGCCCGCTTTCCCGGGCGAGTTTGACCGCGGTGAGGATCAGGAAGAGACCGAACAGGTAGAACACCCAGCTGAAGGCGTTGATCGCGGCGGCTCCGATCGCGATGAAGATCGCTCTCATGACCAGTGCCATCACGATGCCGATCAGCAGCAACTTCTGCTGGTAGATGCGCGGCACCGCGAAGGAGGTCATGATCACGGTGAACACGAACAGGTTGTCCACCGAAAGCGCCTTCTCGGTCAGGTACCCCGCGAAGTACTCCCCGCCGAACTGACCGCCCCAGTACCACCACACGAAGAATCCGAAGCCCACGGCCAGCGCGATATAGAAGGCCGACCAGAATGCCGACTCCCGGAAGGTGGGCTCGTGCGGCACCCGGACATGGGCGAAGAAGTCGAAGACGAACAACCCCAGAATCGCCAGGGAGGTGATGACCCAGATCTGGGTGGAAACGTCCATACCGATCATTATTCCTGACGATTCAGGACACCTTCTTCGCATATAGGGCCCAGGACGCGAGAACGGCCAGCAGGACCGTGGCATGGGCGTAACCGGAACTCCCTGCCGGGTAGAGCACCCCGGTGAGGTAGTGGTCGATGAAACCCGCAGAACTGATGGGCTCCATCCCGGCCCGCGCCCGAGCCCACCGTTCGACGTCGGTGAGCGGGCAGTCCAGCCGCAGCGCCACCGTTGCCACGCCCCACAGCACCGCCGCCACATGCAGCCAGATGGTCCGCGGCCAGCGCAGAGCGACGAATCCGCCGACCGGCAGGTAGATCAGGAACGCGAAGTGCATCGCGACCACCAGCCACACCAGCGCGGTGTACAGCGGCCGCATACGGCCAGCCTATCGACTGCGACCGGGCTGACGTAGCGTGGGCGAATGGCCCGCAGGGTGCTCTTCGTGTACAACGATCCGTCGGCGCCCGAGGCGCTGCTGGGTGAGGTGTTCGCGGAATCGGGCTTCGATGTCGACACCTTCGAGGTCGTTCCCGGCCACCGGGTGGACGACCCCGAGTGCGACGTCGACTTCCCCGACCCGTTGCGGTACGACGTCATCGCCCCGCTGGGATCACGGTGGTCGGTCTACGACGAGCGGCTGGCGACCCGCTGGGTGGCCGGCGAGATCGCCATGGTGCGCGAGGCCCTGGCCGGCGGTCTGGGTGTGCTCGGGGTCTGCTTCGGCGGCCAGCTGCTGGCCAGCGCCCTGGGCGGCTCGGTCGCCCGCGCCCGGCAACCGGAGATCGGCTGGTGCGAGGTGCACAGCGACGCACCGGAGCTGGTGCCGCACGGGCCGTGGTTCCAGTGGCACTTCGACCGGTTCACCGTCCCGCCGGGAGCCGTGGAGGTCGCCCGAAACGCCGCCGCGCCGCAGGCCTTCGTGCACGGCCGCGCTCTCGGGCTGCAATTCCACCCCGAACTCGACGAGGCCCTGCTGGAGCGCTGGATCGTCGAGGACTACGAGGGCGCATCCGCGGACTTGCCGCGGCTGGGCCTGGATCCCGACCTGCTGAGGATCCGGACAGCAGCCGAGATCGACGACGCCGCCCGCCGGCTCCGGCTACTGGTCCGGGCCTTCGCGGGGATGCTTGACACCGCGAAGGACAGCCTCCACCAACGCTGAGGCGGCCGGTACCGCGGCCGCCACCGCCGAAGTGAGCCCGACGCCGTGTCCGGTGTCGGCGGCGTCCACCGTCACGACCACCACCGCAGCCGGCGCGCGGCCCAGTGCCCGGCCGAGGTGCCAGGTCTGCGCCAGGCTCAGGTCATGCGAACTGACGGGCCTGGGCTCGATGATGTCGTCCAGGCGATGGCTGCGGATGCGCCCGGGCCGGCCCCCGTCAGCGGCGTCGACGAGGACGGCCAGTTCCGCGCCCGCCCAGGCGTCGAGGATCGCAGTCGGCTCGGCGGCGCAGTCCAGCACCCGCACCCCGGGCAGGCTCCGGGCCGCCACCGCACGCGCCACCGCCGGTCCCACCCCGTCGTCACGGCGGTGGTCGTTGCCGATGCCGATCACGACCGAATCGGTGAGCGGCCGACTCAATACCGGTCGACCGTCAACGTCAGGAAATGAGTCGAACAGGAGATGCACGGGTCGTAGTTGCGGATCGCGCGTTCGCACAGCGTCGTCAATTCCGCGTCGTCGAGGTCGCCCTCGGCCACCACGATCTTGGCCAGATCGTCCTCGATCGCGCCCTGATTCTGCGCGGTCGGGGGCACGATCACCGACCCGGCGATCAGGCCGTCGGTGTCGATCTCGTAGCGATGATAAAGCAGCCCCCGTGGGGCCTCACTGACCCCGTGACCGACTCCCGGACGTGCTTCCACCTCGACGAAGGGGTGTGCGGGGCGCTGATAGTCGTCAATGATCCGCAGCGCCTCTTCCACTGCGTAGACGACCTCCACCGCACGAACGACTATGCTGCGGAACGGGTTTCGGCACTCATGGCCCAACCCGGCAGCGGCAGCGGCCGTACTGGCCGCCGGGGTGAGCTTGTCGTGGTTGAGCGAATAGCGCGCCAGCGGTCCAGTAAGGTGCCGGCGTCCGTCGAGGGTGGCCTGCAGGGCGGTCGAGTGCGGCACCTGGGTCTCGCGAACGTGTTCGCTGAATTCCGAGATCGGGAAAGCCGGCCCGCTGCTACGGACGATCTGTCCACCTTCGAGGGGATACCGCACACCGGTGAGGGCGAGCAGTTCATGATCGACGGTCAGGTCGGGGAAGTCGAACCCGCTGACCCATTCGACCGTCGCCACGGCGTCGTCGAGCGCCCGGCGCAACTGCTCGGCCATGGGCTGCAGATCGGCACGGGTGGGTACCGAGTAGAAACCGCCGACGCGGACGTTGATCGGATGGATCGCGCGGCCACCGACGAGCTCCATCAGCTGGTTCCCGGCCTTCTTGAGCGCCAGCCCGCGTTCGACTGCCGCGCGCTGGGTGCGGGCGACGGTGATGATGTCCGGCGCGCCGAGGAAGTCCGGGGCGTGCAGCAGGTAGATGTGCAGTGCGTGGCTGTGAATCCACTCCCCGCAGTACAGCAGCCGCCGTAGCGCGACCAGTTCGGGGTCGAGGGTGACGCCGCAGGCGTCCTCGATCGCGTTGCACGCGCTGACCTGATAGGCCACCGGGCAGATGCCGCAGATCCGCGCGGTGATGTCCGGCGGTTCGGTGTAGGTGCGCCCCCGTAGGAACGCCTCGAAGAAGCGTGGCGGCTCGTAGATG
The DNA here is from genome assembly GCA_018882965.1 of Mycobacterium sp. Lineage (GTDB taxonomy): Bacteria > Actinomycetota > Actinomycetes > Mycobacteriales > Mycobacteriaceae > Mycobacterium. Next base: position 25,023 of record VEQY01000004.1, read on the forward strand.
TTGAGTTCGACGACCTCCGGCACGCCGTCGCGCAGTTCGACGTGCAGAGCTCCCTCGCCTTCGACCCGGGTCAGGGTCCCGACGCGCAGGGTGCGGGATATCGGCGCGTTCATGACCCGCTCCCCTCGGGCATGAGGGGTGTGAAGTCGTTGACGTGAAAGGTGCTGAACACGCGGTCGACGTCGTCCCCGGACATCCCGTCGCGACGCAGCAGCGGAATCATCGCCGGCATGTTGGGCGTCGCGGTCGGACCGAAGCACCCGAAACAGCCGCGGTTGTGCTTCGGACACAGCGCCCCGCAGCCGGCGTGGGTCACCGGGCCCAGACACGGGATACCCTCGGCGACCGCGATGCACGTGACACCGGAGCGTTTGCACTCGGTGCAGACCGTCGCCGCCGGGAGGCGCGGTTTGCGCCCCACCAGCAGCGCGGCCAGGGTGTCCAGCAGCTGGTGCCGGTCGATCGGGCAACCGCGTAGCTCGTAGTCGACGGTGACGTGCGCGGAAGCGGCGGTGGAGGTGGCCAGGGTGTGGATGTAGTCGGGCCGGGCGTAGACGACCGAGGCGAACTCGGCGACGTCGGCGAAGTTGCGCAGCGCCTGGATGCCACCCGCGGTGGCGCAGGCGCCGATGGCGACCAGCACGCCGGACTGCTCGCGGATCTCCCGGATGCGTCGCTCGTCAGAGGGGGTGGTGATCGAGCCCTCCACCAGCGACACGTCGTAGGGTCCGCCGACCATCGCGCTGGAGGCTTCGGCGAATGTGGCGATCTGCACCTGCTCGGCCAGGATGAGCAGTTCGTCTTCGCAGTCCAGCAGGGTCAGCTGACAGCCGTCACACGACGCGAATTTCCACACCGCAAGGCTGGGCACCTCAGAGCTCCTCGACCTGCAGGACGGGTGCGGCGACGTCATAGCCCACCACCGGACCGTCCCGGCACAGTAACAGCGGACCGAGCTGACAGTGCCCGCACCAGCCGATTCCGCACTGCATATTGCGCTCCAGAGAGACCCGGATATGTTCTGCCGCAAGCCCTTTGGCGAGCAGGACTTCGGCGCTGAAACGCATCATCGGTTCCGGCCCGCACAGGAACGCGGTGGTGTTGTCAGGCTGCAGCGACAACCGGCGGAGCGGCTCGGTGACAAAGCCCGTCTCTCCCGGCCAGCCCTGAATCGGGATGTCGACGGTTTGGTGGAGCTCCAGCCGTGCGTCGGACTGCCAGGCCGCGAGTTGTTCGGCGTACAGGAAGTCCGCCCGTCGGCGCGCTCCGGCGATGACCACCACACGCCCGTAGCGGTCGCGCTCGGCCAGCGCCCCCAGCACGACCGGCCGCAGGGGCGCCAGGCCCACACCCCCGGCCACGATGACCAGGTCCCGGCCGGCCGCCCCGGTCAGGCCCCAGCTGGTGCCGAACGGTCCGCGCACACCGAGGATCGAGCCCGGCTCGGCGGCGCACAGCGCGGCGCTCACCGCGCCGACAGCGCGGATGGTGTGGGTCACGGTGCCGTCGGTGACCGACGGGTCACCGCTGACCGAGATCGCGACTTCACCGACTCCGAAGGCGTAGAGCATCATGAACTCCCCCGGCTGAGGGGTTTGAAGCACCACTGTCTCCGGTTGCAGGCACAACGTCACCGAGTCGGCGTTCTCCACCACCTTCGAGTGCACCCGGTAGGGCACCGGGGCCATGGCTGAGCGTGTGGCGAGGTCCTGGGACGTGCCGGACCCGGACGGTGCGGCGCGGAGCACCGCCTCAGTCATCGTTGCCCCCCGCCTGCCGCGCCAGCGTGGTCATCTCCTCGGTGATGTCGATGCCGGGCGGGCACCACGCGATGCACCGTCCACACCCGACGCACCCGGAGCTGCCGAACTGGTCGTGCCAGGCGCTGAGCTTGTGGGTCAGCCAGTGCCGGTATCGGGACTGTCCCGAGTGACGCACCGGTCCCTCGTGAACGAAGGAGAAGTCGAGCTCGAAGCATGACGCCCACTCCATCCAGCGTTCGGCGTGTTCACCGGTCAGGTCGGTCACCTCGGAGGTGGAGGTGCAAAAACAGGTCGGGCAGACCATGGTGCAGTTTCCGCACGTCAGGCAACGGCTGGCGACGTCGGCCCAGTGCGGTGACTCACGGGCGTCGACCAGCAGCTGACGCAGGTCCACGTCGGGCATCCGCCGGCCCATCGCGGTCGCTGCCGCGGCGACCGCGTCGGTCGCGGCGGCGGACTCGGACGGCTCGGCGGCCCGGGACGGCAGTGCGGCGAGGACCTCGGCGCCGCCCGGACTGCCCACCGCGACCACATACGAGACCGAGCCGCCGCCGTCGGTCCGCTCGGTCAGCGCCAGATCGTAGCCCGGCCCGCAGGCCGGGCCCGTGCTCATCGAGTCGCAGAAGCACAGGCCGCCCGGCTCGGTGCAGTTGACGCCGACGATGAAGGCGCGATTACGCCTGCTCGCGTAGGAACCGTCGGGGTGCGTCCCGCCGGCCAGGACCCGATCAAGCACACTGATCGCCGCCAGGTCGCAGCCCCGCACACCGAGAAAGGCGTAGGGGCGGGAGTCCTCCTCGCCGGACTCCCCCGGGGTGGACGACCACAGCAACTGGCGCTGCGGGTGCAGGTACTGTTTCCAGGACTGAGGTCCCGCCGAATGCCCGAACGCCGCGCCGTCCGCACGCGGGCGAAGCCGGTAGGTGCCGGGCGCGACGTCGACCCCCCACCCCCAGGGCAACTCCTCGGCCGTGGTCACCTCGGCGAGCACGATCGCGCTGTCGCGCCGGGTCGGTCCGATAACCCGGTAACCCCGCTCGCGTAACTCCTCCACCAGCCGGTACAACCCGGACCTGTCGATTACGGCGTCACCAGCCATGTCCTCAATCGTGCCCGAACCCCGGCCCGCCGCACAGGTTTTGGCCGGGCCGTAAGGACTCAGACGGAGGGCCTAACGTCACTGGACGCGGCGATGCATAACGCAGGCGGGGGTCAGAGCACCCCGGGCGCGGGGTCCTTACCCAGCTGATGGGCCAGCGCATCCTCGACGGTGCTCTGCCGGAAACGATGAGCCAAGGCCTCCAGCTTGGCCGGCTGCACCCGCTGGTTGGCCTGCGCGAGTTCAGCCGCGCCCTGCTTGCCGAGCAGCATCCGCGGACCGATCGACGGGACCGGCAGCAGTGCCGGCCGGCGCAGCGTCGCGGCCAGCGCCCGGGTGTACTCGGCATTGCGCACCGGATGGGGTGCCACGGCGTTGACCGGGCCGCTCAACCGGGTGTCGTAGAGGGCGCGGTAGTAGACGTCAAGGAGGTCGTCGATGGAGATCCACGACAACCACTGCAGCCCACTGCCCAGCCGGCCGCCGAGCCCGGCGGCAAAGAGCGGCCGCAGCAACTTCAGCGTCCCGCCCGCGGCGGCCTGCACGATCCCGGTACGCACCGTTACCACGCGCAGTCCGGCCTCCGCGGCGGGGGCGGTGGCCTGCTCCCAGTCGGCCACGACGTCAGCCAGAAAACCGCTACCGCGGGGAGCCCGCTCATCGAGGACGGTGTCCCCGCAGTCGTGGCCGTAGAAACCGATCGCCGAGGCGCTGACGAAGGCGCGCAGTCCACCGGCGGCCGCAGCGTCGGCGGCCAGCTGCGCGAGCCGGCGGGTGGGTTCGACACGCGATTCGTAGATCGCCCGCCGATGAGCGTCGGTGAACCTGCCGGCAATGGACTCGCCGGCCAGATGCACCACCGCGTCCACCCCGTCGAGCAGATCCGGTGCGGGTTCCTGTGGATTCCACCGCCGTTCGTCGTCGCCTCTCGGTTCGCCGCGCACCAGGCGCACCACCCGGTGGCCGCCGGTACTCAGAAACGCACACAGTGCCGTTCCCACCAGCCCCGAGGATCCGGTGACGGCCACCGTCAGCGAACCCGCGCCGGCATTCGCCGCATCGCGGTGGGCGGCAAGGTCCTCGGCGAGTTGCCGATGGCGGTAGGCGAAGGTCGACCGAAGCGCCGCTCCTGGAACGGTGGTGTCCACCTCATCGTGGACGCGGGTGGCGCCGGGGCCGACCGCGCTGAATCGATGGGTGTGCCGCCACCAACCGATGACCCGCGGCGGCAACGACATCACCCCCGCCGACGACAGCACGTCGAGGAACTGGTGGGGCGGGTCATAGCCGGCCGGTTCGTGGCGGGCGATCCACCGCAGTCCGCCGGGCAACCCGAGGATCGCACAACCGTTGGCCAGCGACTCCGTCTCCTTGACCACCCGCATGGGCTGCCAGGGCGGAACCAGCCGCGGCATGGCACCGGCACGGGTATGCCAGGCGAAGACGTCCTCGAGCGGATACTCGACAACGCTGGCATAGCTGATACCCATGATGGTCCCGTCCGGGTGTGTCGCTCGGGTTATCGCTCGTCGGATCGTTCTTCTCCGGCGGTGTCTTCCACAACCGGATCAGTGCTGTCTTCCTCGAGGATATGCATTGCCGCCTCTTCGGCCGGCTCCGGATACTCGGGTTCATCGTCGCTGGGCATGTCGGCTTCGGGCTCATCGTGAACGATCTCGTCGGGTGCATCCTCCGCGCCGTCCCCGGTCTCGCCGGCTTCGCCGGTCTCGCCGGTCTCGATGGTCTCGATGATGTCGGTCTTGGCCAACTCGGCCTCGGCGTCGGCGGCCGCCGTGGAGGCTGCGATGGCTTCCCAACGACGTTGCTTGCGCTCCCGGATCGCATCGGCGGCCAGCAGGATCACTCCCATCGCGCTGGAGGCGATGCACACCCAGGCGAAAATCTCGTTGCTCGTCGCCACCGCCGCGACCAGGGACGCCAGCCCGATCACGGCCAACACCACCGCGATGATCAGCATCGGTCAGCCTCTCAACCCCTCGCTACGAGCGATGGTCTACTGGGCGTATCCGCCCTCGCCGGCCTCCGACGGCGCCGCTGAGCCGCGCTGGCCCAGCTCCTCAAGTTGGGATTCCAGGTAGGTCTTCAGCCGGGTCCGGTACTCGCGTTCGAAGGTACGCAGCTGTTCGAGCCGACCCTCGAGAACCGTGCGCTGCTGATTGAAGGCATTCATCATCTCCGAGTGCTTGCGCTCGGCATCGGCCTGCAGCACGTCCGACTTCTCCTGGGCCTGCCGCAACTGCGTCTCGGATCGGGTTTGCGCGTCGGTGAGCACTGAGTCGGCGTGGGCCTGAGCATCGTTGACGGTGGTTTCGGCCAACCGCCGGGCCTCGGAGACGATCTGGTCGGCGTTGGCCCGCGCGTCGGCGAGGAGTTGGTCGGCCTCGCCCTTGGCGGTCGCCGTCAAACGATCGGCCGTGTCCTGCGCGAGGCTGAGCACCCGAGCGGCCTTGGCCGCCTGCTCGTCGGTGATCGACGGGGCAGGCTCGGAAGCCACCGGTTGCACCGGCTCGGGCTGGTAGAGGGGGATCGCCTGGGTCTGTCCCCCGCCCGCGCGCACGGAGGCGACCTCCTGGTCGAGTTCGCCGACCCGCTGCCGCAAGTCGGCGTTCTCTTCGATCAGTCGCGCCAACTCGGTCTCGACGAGGTCGAGGAAGGCGTCGACCTCGTCCTCGTTGTAGCCGCGTTTGCCTATCGGCGGCTTGCTGAACGCCACATTGTGCACGTCGGCCGGTGTGAGTGGCATTATCTGCCCTTCCGATCTTGGGACGAAAGACGCCCTGCAGTGTAGAACGCGCCAGGCGTCCGCCGCTGCGTGGCGTAACTGGCGCACATCCTGTCACACCTGACCCGCCGGTCGCAGCCGCACCGGTCAATTCAGGTCAAATCCCGACGTCCCGACCGGGAAGCCCGGGATCAGACGGCCGCGTTGAACGCCAACTGCATGCCGATGAAGGCGAGCAGCAAGAGCACCATGATGGAGAAGTCCAGCCGCACCGCCCCGATGGTCAGCTGCGGGATGATGCGGCGCAGCACCTTCACCGGCGGGTCGGTGACGGTCATGATCACCTCGAGAATCACCACCGTCACGCCCCGAGGGTGCCAGTCGCGGCTGAAGGAGCGGATGAATTCGACGACGATCCGCGCGATCAGCAGCAACCAGAACACGAACAAGGCGAAGCCCAGGATCTGGAAGAACAGCGACACTTGGAAGCCGGTCCTATCGGTGCAGCGGAAACAGCGGAGCGAACATGACCGCCACCGGCTCGATCCGGAGCGGACGACGCCAGCCTACCGACCGAGGCGCGGGCACCCCGGCCCGCTCAGGTCACTGGTAGCTGTAGAACCCGGCCTCGGCAATGCGGCGACGCTGCTCGGCGGTGACGTCGACGTCGGCCGGAGCGAGCAGGAAGACCTTGGTCGCCACCTTGTCGAATGAGCCGCGCAGCGCGAACGCCAGGCCGGCGGCGAAGTCGACCAGCCGCTTGGCGTCGGCGTTGTCCATGGTGACCAGATCCATGATCACGGGCTGACCGTCGCGGAAGCGCTCACCGATGGTGCGTGCCTCGCTGTAGTCCTTGGGGCGCAGCGTGGTGATCTTCGACAGCGGGCTGCCCTCGTCGAACAGCATGGCCATCCGCCGCGGGTCCATCGCCAGCGCACCGCGGGTCGAGCCCCGTAGCGCACCGAACCGCGAGCGCGGCATGTCGTGCGGGTGGTCGAACTCGCGCGGGCGGAACCGCGGCTCGTCGGCGTAGCCGGAACGGAAGCCGCCGGTGGGCGGGTAGTCGGCGTCGCGATCGTCGTAGTCGTGGTCGTGATCTGCATACCGCGGGTCGAACCGGCCGCGGTCGTAGCCGTCGTCGGCGAACCGATCACCGCGGCGGGAGTAGCCGCGTCCGCGCCCGGGCTCCCGGCCGTCGTCGTAGTACTCGTCGTCGTAGTCATCCATCGGTGCCATGCCGAAGTAGGCCTTGACCTTATGCAGAGTGCTCATCCACGGGACCCTTCTGGAGCTGGACATCAGGTTCGGTTGGTAGCTGTGGTGACGTCGGTGTCAGTGATGAATTTGTGACTAGAGTGACTTCTCAGGGAGACGGTAGAGGACGTTGGCCCATTAACGCCGTACCGACACGCACACACGTCGATCCGTGTCGCACGGCCGCTTCGAGATCGTCGGTCATCCCCGCCGACAGTTCGGTGGCGGCGGGGTGGGCCTGCAGGATTCGCCGATGTTCGCAGGCCAGGGCTGCGAAGGCGGTGTCGGGGTCCGCCCCGACGGGCGGGATCGCCATCAACCCGACCAGTCGCAGCGCGCCGGCTGCGGCGACCTGCGCGCACAACCGGTCCACCGCCCCCGGGTCGGTGATCGACACCCCGCCGCGCGTGGTGTCGCCATCCAGGCTGACCTGAACGAAGACCCGCAGCGGCCCAGCGCGCCGCCGCTCCGCGAGGGCCTGCCCCGCAGCCCGGTCGAGGGCGGCGGCGACCTTGGCGCTGTCGACGGAATGAACCGTATCCGCCCACTGCGCAATGCTTTTCGCCTTATTTCGCTGGATCTGGCCGACCATGTGCCAGCGGGCCCCGCCCTGCTGGCCCTGTTCGGCGAGCAGGGCCTCGAACTGCTCGATCTTGGCCACCGCCTCCTGGTCGCGAGATTCCCCAAACGCGCGGCAGCCGAGTCGCCACAGCACCGCGACATCGCTGGCCGGAAAGAATTTCGTGACAGGCAGCAGCGCGATGTCCTCGACCCGGCGGCCAGCCGACTCCGCGGCACGGGCCAGTCGGGCCCGGGCGGCGGCCAGCCGGGCCGTCAGGTCGGACACCCTGTCCGGGGAGCTCATTGCATCCACACCAGGGAGGCGAGCCGGCCGGTGACGCCGTCTCGCCGGTGGCTGAAGAGGCCCTGATCAGCGACGGTGCAGCGCGGGTCGACATCGATGGCGCCCACGCCGGCCTCGGCGAGCTGGCGGGCCAGACCGGCCCGCAGATCCAGCGCCGGCGTGCCCCTCGCGGTCATGGTTCGGCTGCCCGGCAGCCGGGACTCGACGTCGGCGGCCATGTCCTCGGGAACCTCGTAGTTGGGCCCGCTGACACACGGGCCCAGCAACACCGAGACGTCCCCGACCCGGGCGCCCGCATCAACCATCGCCGACAGCGTGCGCAGCGCGATGCCCGCAGCCGCCCCCACCCGGCCCGCGTGGGCCGCCCCCACCACACCCGCGCGGGAGTCGGCCATCAACACCGGCACACAGTCGGCGGTCACCACGACCAGCGCCAGCCGGGCTGCGGTGGTGACCAGGGCATCGGTTGCCTCCAGCGGTCCGGGCGGCGGTGCCTCGACCACGGCGACGTGATCGCCGTGGACCTGGTTCATCCACACCAGGCGGTCCTCGGACAGGCCGACCGCCGATGCCAGCCGGGACCGGTTGGCCCGGACCGCGGCCGGGTCATCACCGACGTGGTCACCGAGGTTGAAGGTGTCGAACGGAGGTGCCGAAACACCGCCGGCCCGCGTGGTTGTGACGCGGCGGACGCGCACGGTCACCGGGGCGGACCCAGGGCTGCTCGGGTCAGTGCCGCATGAACGGCGGCACATCGACGTCGTCGTCGTCGTCCCCGAACGACGATGAGCCGTTGGTGTGGGAGGCGACCGATTCCAGCGGCTCGAGGGACTCGAAGAGCGAGGAGCTCAACTTGCCGGCCGCGCCGGGCGCGATGGCCTGGCCCGCCGCCGCGGCGGCGGTGACAACGGGCTTGCGGCCCCCGTTGTTGGCGTCGAATCCGGCCGCGATCACCGTGACCCGAACCTCGTCGCCCAGCGAGTCGTCGATGACGGTGCCGAAGATGATGTTGGCCTCCGGGTGGGCGGCGTCCTGCACCAGCGAGGCGGCCTCGTTGATCTCGAACAGTCCCAGGTCGCTGCCACCGGCGATGGACATCAGCACCCCTTGGGCGCCCTCCATCGAGGCCTCCAGCAGTGGGGAGTTGATGGCGATCTCGGCGGCCTTGAGTGCCCGGCCGTCGCCGCGGGCCGAGCCGATCCCCATCAGCGCGGTGCCCGCGCCGCTCATGATGCCCTTGACGTCGGCGAAGTCGACGTTGATCAGTCCCGGGGTCGTGATCAGGTCGGTGATGCCCTGCACGCCGTTGAGCAGCACCTCGTCGGCACTGCGGAAGGCGTCCATTAACGACACGCCCGCATCACCCATCTGCAGGAGCCGGTCGTTGGGGATCACGATCAGGGTGTCGCAGCTCTCGCGCAGCGAGGAGATGCCCGTCTCGGCCTGATTCGAACGTCGCTTGCCCTCGAAGGAGAACGGCCGCGTCACCACCCCGACGGTGAGCGCCCCCATCTTCCGGGCTATCGAGGCGACCACGGGCGCGCCGCCGGTGCCCGTGCCGCCGCCCTCGCCGGCGGTGACGAAAACCATGTCGGCGCCGCGCAGCAGCTCCTCGATCTCGTCCTTGGCGTCCTCGGCGGCCTTGCGGCCGACCTCGGGGTCGGCCCCGGCGCCCAGCCCGCGGGTGGAGTCTCGCCCGACATCGAGTTTCACGTCGGCGTCGCTCATCAGCAGGGCCTGGGCGTCGGTGTTGATCGCGATGAACTCGACACCCTTGAGGCCCTGTTCGATCATCCGGTTGACGGCGTTCACGCCGCCGCCGCCGATGCCAACGACCTTGATAACGGCGAGATAGTTGTGCGGGGGGGTCATCGGTGTGGTCTTCCTCCGTGCTGGGGACTCCGGTTTGGCTCGACTCCCCTGGCAAACCCTCAACCTCAACCAGAGGCTTAGAGTTATGTCAAGTTGTGTCGCGCACCCCGAACGGTATGACCGTCGCGCGCCGGATTGGGGAGGCGCGCCGCGTGTCGCGCAGCTATTTCCGACTGCTATTTGACTGTCGGCAGATCGGGTGTCGACACGTCATAGACCCGACCCGGCTGGGTCAGCAACGCGGCGAGCTTCTCGGCCTTCTCCGCCGTCCGGTCGGTCGTTCCCCACACCACCGAGCGGCCGTCGGTCAGCGTCAGGGTCACCGACGCCAGCGTCGGCGCAGACACCCGGCTCACCTGTGCGGCCACCTCGGGGCGCAGTGCCGTCATCACCTCCAGCACCGCGAGGGTGGCCGGGTCGGTCGGACCTGGGTCCTCCACATCGATGTAGGGCAGTCCCGGCGGGGGCGGCGCGGTCGCGAAATCCACCCCGTCACGGTCGAACAGGTGCGGGCCGTCCGGAAAGTCCTTGACCACCATCGGCACCCGTTCGACGACGGTGATCCGCAGCGTCGAGGGGTACTCGCGCTGAACTCGCGCGCTGGCGACCCGGCGGATACCCGCCACCCGGTCCGCGACCGCGCCGGTGTCGATCTGCAGCAGCGGGGTGCCCAGGCGAACCTGGGCGGCCTCGACGACCTCCTCGCGGCTGACCGCGCCGATGCCCGTGACGACGACCGACCGCGCCGACATCACCGGCGTGAAGTACAGCATCAGCCCCAGTGCGAGCCCGACCGCTGCCACCACGACCAGCCAGATCACCGTTTTGAGGCCCCGCACGGACCGAATACTCAGGCGCCCCGGCGGCTCGGCGGCCTCGCCGCGCACCCGGCGCTGCGCCTCCCGGCGGGCCTCCTCGATCGCGATCGCCCGCTCCTGCACCGTGCGGCGCTGAAGTGCGCGGCGCTCGGCGCGTTCCCGACGGGCACGCCGGCGCGGACCCTCGGCGTCTGGTTCGGGATCCTGCACGGGTTCGGCAGCCTGCGCGGCCGGCTCGGCCGGTTCGCCGAGTCCGGCGTCCGTCGGCGCCTCGCCGGCGTCTGCGGTCGACGGCTCGACCTCGACAGGCTCAGGAGGCTCGACAGGCTCAAGAGGCTCGGGGGGTCCGGGGGAATCCGAAGTCACAGGTCCCTCCCCGCTGTCCTTCCGGCCAGCTGCGCCCTGGCCTGCAGCGCCGCGATGATCTCCGGTCCCAGCAGCGTGACATCGCCGGCGCCCATGGTGACGATCACGTCGCCCGGCGCGGCCGCCGCGGCCACCCGGGCGGCGACCGCGGAGAAGTCGCGTAGATAGTGCACCGGCGCGGTGACGTGCGCGGCCACCGTGGCCCCGCTCACGCCGGTCAGCGGTTGCTCGCGCGCCGCATACACGTCAAGCACGAACACCTCGTCGGCACCGTCGAGCGCCGCGCCGAACTCACGCGCGAAGGTCTTCGTCCGGGAGTACAGATGTGGCTGGAAAACGACGATGCTGCGCGCACCGGTGACGGTCGAGTGCCCGGTGCGATCCTGCCCGGCAATCGCGCGCAGTGCGGTCAGGGCGGCCGATACCTCGGTCGGGTGATGGGCGTAGTCGTCGAAGACCCGCACTCCGTCGGCTGCGCCGACCAGTTCGAAACGCCGGCGCACACCCTCGAAACCGGCCAGCCCGTCCAGCACCTCATCGGCCGGCGCGCCCGCCTCGATGGCGGCCAGGACCGCAGCCAACGCGTTGAGCGCCATGTGCCGGCCGGGCACCGCCAGCCGCATCGCCCTCGGCTGGGCCTCCCCGGCGAGCTGGATGTGGGCCACCGCACCGGTTCCCTGCTGCTCCCAGCTGAGCAGCGCGCCGGCCAGCCCATCGGCCGGGCCGCTGCCGTAGCGCAGGACCCGGACCCCCTTCCCCGCGCTGCGCTCGGCCAGTGCCGCCGCGCCCGGATCATCGGCGCAGACCACCAGCGCTCCGTCCGATGACAGCCGGTCGACGAACGCGTCGAACACCGCCTGATAGGACGCCGCCGTTCCGTAGTAGTCGAGATGGTCGGCCTCGACGTTGGTAACCACGGCAACATCGGGGGCGTATTCGAGCAGCGAGCCGTCGCTCTCATCGGCCTCGGCGACGAACACCTCGCCACTGCCGTGGTGGGCGTTGGTGCCCGCCTCACCCAACTCGCCCCCCACCGCGAAGGACGGATCAAAGCCGCTGTGCTGCAGGGCCACCGTGAGCATGGAGGTGGTCGTGGTCTTGCCGTGGGTGCCGGTGACCATCAATGTGCGCTGGCCCGCCATGAGCCTGGCGAGCACGGCGGGCCGCATGAGGACGGGAACCTCGCGACGGCGAGCCTCCACCAGTTCGGGGTTGTCCTTGGGGATGGCGGCAAGGGTGGAGACCACGGCGGTCGGACCACCGGGCAGCAGATCGAGGTTCGACGCGTCGTGACCGACGCTGACCAGTGCTCCTCTCGCTCGCAGCGCCACCACGCCACGAGACTCCTTGGCGTCGGATCCCGACACCTGACCACCCCGGTCGAGCAGGATGCGGGCGATTCCCGACATGCCGGCCCCGCCGATGCCCACCATGTGGACCCGTTGCAACTCCGGCGGCAGCGCCCGCCCGGCCGTCACTGCCGGACCCGATCGGCCCGCGCGGCGCCGGCGACCTCGATGACGACCTGGGCCACCCGACGGGCAGCATCGCGATGGCCGGCGCGCGCCGCCGCCGCGGTCATGGATCTCAGACGCGGGGCGTCGGCGAGGATCCGCACAACCTCGTTCGCGACGTATCCCGGTGTCAGGTCGGTGTCGGACACCAGCACGCCCCCGCCCGCGCGCACCACGGGCAGGGCGTTGAGTCGCTGCTCACCGTTACCGATCGGCAGCGGCACGTACACGGCCGGCAACCCGACGGCGGACACCTCGGCGACGGTCATCGCACCCGACCGGCAGATCGCCAGATCCGCCGCGGCATAAGCGAGGTCCATCCGATCCAGGTAGGGCACCGCCACGTAGGGCGGGTCGCCCGGTCGGGCCGGGGGCAGCTGAAGGGTGTTCTTCGGGCCGTGGGCGTGCAGCACGGAGATCCCCGCCGCGGCCAGCCCCGCGGCGGCGGCCGACACGGCTCGATTGATCGAGACCGCCCCCTGCGAGCCGCCGAACACCAGCAGAACCGTGGCGTCGTCACCGAAACCGAAGTGGTCGCGCGCCTGCGAACGCAGCGCCGACCGGTCCAGCCCGGTGATCGACGCCCGCAGTGGCATGCCCACCACCTCGGCGTCGGGCAACCCGCTGCCGGCCACCGCCGCGAGCACCCGGCGAGCCATCCGGGCGCCGACCCGGTTGGCGAGTCCTGCTCGGGCGTTGGCCTCGTGCACGACGACGGGTACCCCGCGACGGCGCCGCAGTCCCGGCTGCGCGGCGAGGTAGGCCGGCAGGGCCACATAACCCCCGAACCCGACGACGACGTCGGCTTGTACGCGGTCGAGCACGGCGCGGGTCTGGCGTACGGCTTTGCCGATACGCCACGGCAGGCGCACCAGATCGCCGGAGATCCTGCGGGGCAGCGGCACCGCGGTCACCAGCTCGAGCGGGTACCCGCGGTCGGGAACCAGCCGGGTCTCCAGCCCACGCGCGGTGCCCAGTGCGGTGATGCGGATCCCCGGGTGGAGCGCCGTGAGGGCGTCAGCGACCGCCAGCGCGGGTTCGACATGGCCGGCGGTGCCACCGCCGGCCAGGACGACCGACAGGGTCTCGCCCGAGATGCTCACCCGTAATGCTGGCCTTCCAGTGTGCGGGGCCGACGCGCCCGGCCGGTCCCCTGCGCGGCGCGGCCCTGCGCCGCGTCGCTACGCCTCGGTTTGGAGGCGCCTCCATGATGCCCTGACCGGCCCCGGGCTTGCTGAGCCGTCCCGGCTTTGGGTGTGGGCTGGCGCCGGCGCGCAGACTCCCCGGACTTCGCGCCCTTTGCGCCCTTTGCGCCCTTTGCGGCCTTCCCGGCTCTGCCGGCATGGCCGGTCCTGGCGGCCCGCTTGCCCGTCGCGACCTGTTCGGCCGGCGACTGGGGGCGGGAGCGCAGCCGATCGCGCAGGGCCTCGACCCGGGTCGGCACGTAGGACTCCGGCAGCGGCAGCCGAAGCAGGCGGTTCACCCGGTCGCCGCGGCCGGCCCGCAGCGACGCCACCGCGTCGGGCTCGTGGCGCGCAGCATTGGCCATCAGGCCGACGATGAACAAGGTTGTCGCCGTTGAGGTTCCACCCGCCGAGATCAGCGGCAGCTGGATCCCGGTCACGGGCAGCAGACCGATCACATAGCCGACGTTGATGAACACCTGGCCGATCAGCCACGCCGTCGCGGTGGCGGTCAGCAGCCGAAGGAACGGGTCTGCCGAACGTTTGGCGATGCGCATGCCGGTGTAGCCCAGCAGGCCGAACAGCGCCAGCAGACCGAAGGCTCCGATGAAGCCGAGTTCCTCCCCGATGATCGCGAAGATGAAGTCGTTGTGGGCGTTGGGCAGGTAGTTCCACTTGGCGGTGCCCTGTCCCAGGCCGTCTCCGAAGACACCCCCGTTGGCCAGCGCGAACTTGGCCTGTCTGGCCTGATAGCCCGAGCCCTGCGCATCGGCGTTGGGATCCAGCCAGGACCGCACCCGTTCGGAGCGGTACCCCTCAGCGATGATGAGCACCACCGCCGCTGACACCGCCGCGAGCAACGAACTGACGAAGACCTTCAGCGGCAGACCCGCGAACCACAGCAGAGCCAGCAGGATGATGCCCAGCGACACGGTCTGACCGAGGTCGGGCTGGGCCACGATGAGCGTGAGCGCGATGACCGCGGCGGGGATTAGCGGGATGAGCATCTCCCGCAGAGTCGCCCGCTCCATGCGCCGAGCCGCCAGCAGGTGAGACCCCCACACGATGAACGCGATCTTGGTCAGCTCCGAGGGCTGCATGGAGAACCCCCCGAACACGAACCAGCCCCGGGTGCCATTGGACTCACGGCCGATTCCAGGGATGAGCACCAGCACCAACAGGACAACAGTGACCGCGAACGCGAAAAACGCCGTGCGGCGCATGAACCAGACCGGTAACCGAAGCGCGAACCAGCAGCCGAACAGGCCGACGATCACCCACAGCACCTGCCGCACGAAGATGGTCCACGGCGACCCGTCGCGGTCATAGGAGTGCACGCCGGAGGCCGACAGCACCATGATCAGACCAAGCGTGGTGAGCAGGGTGGCGATCGCGATCATCAGGTGGAACGACGTCATCGGGCGGGCCAGCCAGGCGCCGAAGCGCCGATGCGGCCGGATCTTCGCCGCTGCCGGGCCGGACGGCGCGTCGGGGTCCTGCGGGCCGCGGTTCGCGAGCCGCTGCCCGAGCCGACTGCGCAGCCCGCCGGTGAGGCGTGTGAGCACCGTGGTCACGGCCCTACCCGGCCGTGGCGCGAACCGCCGCGGCGAAGGCGTCGCCGCGGTCGGAATACCCGGCGAACTGGTCGAACGACGCCGCTGCCGGGGCCAGCAGCACGGTGTCGCCCGGACTGGCCAGGCCGGCCGCCGCGCCGACCGCCGCCGCCATCACCGCCCAGCCGGAGCCGCTGACCTGGACAAATCCGCGAGGTTCAGTTCGCCCGCTCGAAACACCCGACCCATCTGTCTCAGACACCCCAGCATCCTCTCGCGTCACAACGTGGATGACCGGGACATCGGTGGCGTGTCGCGATAACGCCTCGGCGAATGCCGCCCGGTCACGCCCGATCAGGACGACGCCGGCGAGTCGCCCGGCGACCCGGGCCACCGTGTCTGCGACCGCCGCCCCCTTCAGCAGACCGCCGGCGACCCACACCACCCGCGGATAGGCCAGGATCGACGCCTCCGCGGCGTGCGGATTCGTGGCCTTGGAATCGTCGACGTACCGCACGCCGCCGATCACCGCGATCGGCTCCGCCCGGTGCCTGCCGACCTGAAATCCGGCCAGGGCGGCGGCGATCGCCGCGGGCCGGACGTCCGCCGTGCGGGCCAGCGCCGCCGCGCCCAGCGCGTCGAGCACCCCGACCGGACCCGGGACGGGGATCGACGCCGCCGGGGCCAGGGCGAGTGAGTCCGCGAACGCGCGGTCGACCAGGATGCCCTCGCGCACCCCGAACTCCCCCGGGCCAGGCTCGCCGAGCCGGAATCCGGCCTTGACCGGCGCCGGCGCCTCGGCCAGCAGTGCGGCGGCCGGCGGATCGTCCAGCCCCGCCACCGCCACCCGACCGCTCAGGGCACGAGCCTTCGCGGCGGCGTAGGCCGCGAAACTGCCGTGCCAGTCGAGATGATCCTCGGCCACGTTGAGCACCGCGCCGGCGTCCGGACGCAGCGAGGGCGCCCAGTACAGCTGGAAACTCGACACCTCCACCGCCAGCAACTCCGCAGGCTGCGTCAAGACCTCGATGACCGGCTCGCCGATGTTGCCGCAGAGCAGTGCCGCGCGACCGTCGGCGATCAGCATCGCGTGCAGCATGGATGTCGTGGTGGTCTTGCCGTTGGTCCCGGTGACCACCAACCACCGGCGCGGCGGTCCGTAGTGGCCGGCGACATCAAGGCGCCACGCGAGTTCCACATCACCCCAGATCGGGACACCGCTCGCCGCGGCCGCGACCAGAACCGGAGCGGTCGGCGGGAAGCCCGGACTGGTGATCACCAGGTCGTAGTCGCCGGCACCGGCCGCCGCGACGGATGTCGCCACCGTGGCGACACCACGATCGGCGAGCTCCTGCCGCGCCGCGGCGTCGTCGTCGCAGACCCGCACCGACACGTCGAAGGACGCCAGAGCCGCGACGACCGCACGTCCGGTGATCCCGGCGCCCGTCACCAGAATCCGTGATCCCGGCGCCAACGGCGCAAGCTCGGCAGCCACCTCAGTCACCGACGGCCGACAACCATTCGCTGTAGAACAGCGAGACTCCAAGACCACAGGCGATGGCAGTCAGTAACCAGAAGCGAACGATGACGGTGGTCTCCGCCCAGCCCTGCAGTTCGAAGTGATGGTGGAACGGTGCCATCCGAAAGACCCGGCGCCCGGTAGTGCGAAACGCCAGGATCTGGATCACGACCGAGCTGACCTCGGCGACGAAGAGTGCCCCGAGTACGACCGCGAGGACTTCGGTGCGACTGGTCACCGACAGCCCCGCGATGATGCCGCCCAGCGCCAGCGATCCGGTGTCGCCCATGAAGATTCGGGCCGGTGCGGCGTTCCACCAGAGGAACCCGATGCAGGCGCCTGCCGTCGCCGCGGCGATCAGTGCCAGGTCCAGCGGGTCGCGCACGTTGTAACAGCCGAGTCCGGGTGCGGTCGAGCAGGCGTTGCGGAACTGCCAGAAGGTGATGAGGACGTACGCCGCGCTGACCATTGCCATGCTGCCGGCCGCCAGCCCGTCAAGACCGTCGGTGAAATTCACCGCGTTCGACCACGCACTGACGATCAGGACCACGAAGAGTACGAACAGCAGGGGCCCAAGCGTGACCGTCGCGATCTCCCGCACGTAGGAGAGCTGATTGCTGGCCGGTGTGAGGCCGTCGGCGTTGGCGAACCGCAGTGCGAGGATCGCGAACACCGCCGCGGGGATGACCTGACCCAGGGTCTTGGCGGTCTTGTTCAGACCAAGGTTGCGGGATCGGCGGATTTTGATGAGGTCGTCGACGAAGCCCACGGCACCCAGGGCGGTGGCCAGCCCGAGTACGAGCAGACCTGACGCCGAGGGGCCGTCCCCATCCAGCGCCAGACCGACGAGGTGGGCACCGAGGTAGCCCGCCCAGATTCCGGCCAGGATGGCCACCCCGCCCATCGAGGGTGTGCCGCGCTTGGTCTGGTGGCTGGGCGGACCGTCCTCCCGGATCTCCTGGCCGAAACCCTGACGGGTGAAAAGCCGGATCAGCGAGGGCGTCATCAGAATGGCGACGGCCAGTGACATGCCGACCGCGACGAGAATCAGCCTCACCGGTCCGCGTCTCCCTGCCGGTGGTCGCCGTCGGTGGCCAGCGACTCGGCGAGGACTCCCAGGCCGACCGCGTTCGACGCCTTCACCAGCACCACGTCACCGGGTCCCAGCTCGGCGCGCAGCAGATCCAGCGCAGCGGCGATGTCGGCGACCATGGTCGACTCCGATCCCCAGGAACCCTCCATCACCGCCCCGTGGTGCATGGCACTGGCGGGCCTCCCTGTTCCGACGACGACGAGCCGACTGATATCTAAGCGCACCGCCAGCCGGCCGATCCGGTCGTGCTCGAGGATCGACTCCTCGCCGAGTTCACCCATCTCGCCCAGCACCGCCCAGCTGCGCGCCTGCCGGCGCTCCGCCATGACCGCCAGCGCCTGCAGCCCGGCACGCATGGAGTCCGGATTGGCGTTGTAGGCGTCGTTGACGACGGTGACGCCGTCGGCTCGGGTCAGGACTTCCATCCGGTGGCGGGACGCGGGCGCCGCTCCCGCCAGTGCCGTCGCCACCTGATCCACCGTCGCCCCGCACTCCAGCGCCACCGCTGCAGCACACAGCGCGTTACCCACCTGATGGGCACCGTGCACGGCCAGCGCCACCTCGGCCGAACCGATGGGTGTGCGCAGAGTGAAGCTCGGACGGGCCAGCGCATCGAGCTTGACGTCCGCCGCGCGCACATCGGCGTTCGGCGCGCACCCGGCGGTCACCACCCGCGCCCGGGTCTGCCCCGCCATCGCGGCCACGATCGGGTCATCGATGTTGAGGACGGTCACGCCCGTTTGCGGAACTGCCTGGACCAGTTCGGCTTTCGTTTTGGCGATATTCTCGCGCGACCCGAACTCACCGAGGTGCGCGGTGCCCACATTGAGCACGACCGCGATAGCCGGTGGCGCAATGGAAGCCAATGCGGCGATATTGCCGGGATGGCGCGCCGACATCTCCAGCACCAGGAAGTCTGTGTCGGTGGTGGCCTGCAGCACCGTCCACGGCAAGCCCAGCTCGTTATTGAAGGAACCGGGCGGCGCCACCACCTCGCCGAGCGGCCGCAGTACCGCCGCGATCAGATCCTTGGTGGAGGTCTTGCCCGACGATCCGGTGATCCCGATGATGCGCAGACCGCCGGCGACGAGCTCGGCGGCCACCGCGGCGGCGAGTCTGGCCAGCGCGGCCAGCACGGCGGCCGCCGACCCGTCTGTGTCGTGTTCGAGCAGCCCCGCCCGGTCATCCGGCGCCATCGCGGGCGGGACGATGATCGCCGGGACCCCGGTCGGGCGGGCGGCAAGCACGGCGACCGCACCGGCCGCCACCGCGGCGTGGGTGAAGTCGTGGCCGTCAACACGAGCCCCCGGCAGCGCGACGAAAAGCCCGCCGGGTGTCACCTTCCGGGAGTCGAACTCAACGGTTCCGCGAACGCGGAGCACGCCCACGTCGGCGGCATCGACGTCGGCGAGCCGACCCCCGACGATGTCGGCGATCTGGGCCAGCGTCAGATCGATCACCGCTGCGGCCCCAGCATGTCCAGCGCCATCGCCAACTCGTCGCGATCGTCGAACGGCAGGGTCCGGCCGCCCGCGGTCTGTCCGGTTTCGTGGCCCTTGCCGGCGATCACCACCACGTCGCCGCGGCGCGCCCAGCGCACCGCGTATCCGATCGCGGCCCGGCGGTCGCCGATCTCGAGAACCTCCGCGGGCTGCCGCCGGCGAACCTGGCCGGCACCGCGGATGATGGACGCCCGGATCGCGGCTGGGTCCTCACTCCTCGGATTGTCGTCGGTTACGACCACCAGGTCGGCCAATTCGGCGGCGACAGACCCCATCGGCTCCCGCTTGCCAGGGTCACGGTCCCCGCCGGCACCGAGCACGACGGCCAGGCGCCCCTCGCGTCCGCGCAGCGTCTCCAGGACGGCGCGCAACGCACCGGGCTTGTGCGCGTAATCCACCACGGCCAGGAAGTCCTGACCCCGGTGCACCACTTGCAGGCGGCCGGGAACCGCCGCCGACCGCAGCCCGGGCGCCGCCTGTTCGGGCGAGACCCCGACCGCATCGAGCATGGCCAGCGCCAGCAGCGCGTTGGCGACGTTGTAGCGCCCCGGCAGGAGCAGTCGCACCCGGTGATGCACGCCGGCCGGGTCGACCGCGGTGAACTCCTGGCTGCCCCCGTCGTGGACGACGATATCCTCAGCGCGCCAGTCAGCCGGCGCACCCTCGGCGCTCACCGTCAGCACGTCCGGAGCCCGCCGAGCCATCGCCCGACCGGCATCGTCGTCGACGCACACCACGCTGATCCGTGCGTGCACCGGCGAGGACGGGTCGAAGAGCCGTGCCTTAGCCGCGAAATAGGCCTCCATGGTCGGGTGGAAATCCAGATGATCCCGGGACAGATTGGTGAAACCGCCTACCGCAAAATGAATCCCGTCCACACGGCCGAGCTCCAGGGCGTGCGATGACACCTCCATCACCGCACTGTCGACGCCCTGCTCGGCCATCAGTGCCAGCAGTGCCTGCAGCGCCGGAGCCTCCGGTGTCGTCAGAGCACTCGGAACGTCGTTGCCAGCGATGCGGATACCGACGGTGCCGATCAGCCCGGCCGTGCGGCCGGCCGCCCGTAGGCCGGCCTCGATCAGACAGGCGGTCGTGGTTTTACCCGAGGTCCCGGTGACCCCGAGCACCACGATCCGGTCCGACGGATGGCCGTACACCTCGGCGGCGACCGCCCCCAGGACAACGCGAGGAGACGGGTGCACCAGCACCGGTAGCGGAGCGGATTCACCGAGGAGATCCTCGACGACGAGGGCACCCTCGGCGTCGGTCAGCACCGCCACCGCACCGCGGTCGACGGCTTCGGCCACGAACCGGGCGCCGTGCACCGAGGACCCGGGCAGCGCCGCGAACAGATCGCCGGCGATGACGTCCTGCGCGCGCAGCGTGACTCCGCTGACGGGGAGGTCGGCAACCGGTCCGCCGCCGGCGGGGATCGCCCCGCATCTGGCGGCCAGGGCTGCCAGGGACAGGCCCGGGGTGCTACGAGGCCGCAGGGCAGTGGTCAACGCCCGGTCACCTCCAGTCGAATCCGGGTTTGCCGACGCCTGCCCCGGCCCGGCCCCTCACCCTACCCAGCGGTGGCGATTCCCCGGCTCAGGTGGCCTGCAGCGTCAAAGGCGGCCCGGGGTCCGGCGACAGCGGGACGTTCTCGCGCTGAAGCAGCCAGCCGGCGATGTTGTGGAACAGCGGTGCGGCCGAGTGCCCCGGCGTGCCGTCGGCGTTGCGTTGTGGGGCATCCATCATGATCCCGATGACGTAGCGCGGGTCATCGGCCGGCGCCGTCCCCGCGAAGGTGATCCAGTAGACGTCGGAGTAGTAGCAACCGCAGGCCGGGTTGATCTGCTGAGCCGTACCGGTCTTGCCGGCGATCTGGTAGCCCTCGACGGCGGCGGCCGGTCCGGTGCCCTGCTGGTAGCCCATGGGGTCACGCTGGACCACCGCGCGGAACATGTCACGCACGGTGCGTGCGGTCTCGGGCGAGATGACCTGGATACCGCTGGGTTGGGCCTCCTCGGTGCGGGTGCCGTCGGGAGCGACTGTGGCCTTGACAATCCGCGGGGGAATGCGCACGCCGTCGTTGGCGATCGTCTGATACATCCCGGTCATCTGCAACAGGGTCATTGAAAGGCCCTGTCCGATTGGGAGGTTGGAGAAGGTGCTACCCGACCACTGATCAATCGGCGGCACCACGCCCGCGCTTTCCCCGGGCAGTCCCACGTTCGTTCGCTGGCCCAGCCCGAACTTACCGAGCATCTCGTAGTAGCGCTGCGGCCCGATGCGCTGGGCCAGCATCAGGGTCCCGACGTTGGACGACTTGCCGAAGATTCCGGTCGTGGTGTAGGGCATCACGCCGTGGTCCCACGCATCCTTGACGGTCACCCCGCCCATCCCGATGGCGCCGGGAACCGACAGGACCTCGGCGGGATTGGAGAGCCCGTCCTCGATGACCGTGGCGGCGGTGACGATCTTGTTGACCGAGCCGGGCTCGAACGGCGAGGACACCGAAGGATTGCCGAGTTGACGGTCTTCTTGTCGACCGATGTCCTGCGAGGGATCGAAGGTGTTGTCGTTGGACATGGCCAGCACCTCGGCGGTCTTGGCGTCGAGGACGACCGCCGAGACGTTGTGCGCGCCCGAGAGATTCTTGGCCAACTGCACCTGCTGTTGAACATAGAACTGGATGTCGTCGTCGATGGTCAGTTGGACAGTCGAACCGTTGACCGCATGGTGGCGGTTGCGATAGCTGCCCGGGATCACCACCCCGTCGGAGCCGCGGTCGTAGGTGATCGAGCCGTCGGTGCCTGCCAGCACGGAGTCCATCGCGTCCTCGAGGCCGAGCAGACCATGACCGTCCCAGTCGATACCGCCGACCACGTTGGCGGCCAACGATCCGCCGGGATACTGGCGCAGATCTTGGCGTTCCGCGCCAACCTCTGGAAACTTCTCGGAGATCGCCTCGGCGATCGCGGGGTCAACCGCACGGGCGAGGTAGACGAAGGGCTCGTTGCTGCGGAGCTTTCCGAGCACCTCGCGGTAGTCCGGCCGGTTGTTCAGTTTTCCGGAGACCTCTCGGGCGATCTCGGTCAGGCGACGGTCCGGATCGGGGGCCGTCGGTGACTTCTGTCTGGCCTCGGCGAGCTGCTTGCGGATCTTGGTGGGCTGAAACGTCAGCGCCCGCGACTCGATGGTGAAGGCCAGCTTGTCGAAATTGCGGTCAACGATGCTGCCGCGCACCGCCTTTTCGACGTCGGTGACCTTCAACTGGCTGGCAGCCTGGGCGCGCAGCGTCGCCGCCCGGGGCACCTGCAGGGTGAACAACTGCACACCGGCGATCACGAGCGCGAGGAAGATGGCGACGTTCCCGACGCGGTAGCGATAACCGAACGATGAAGTGGCAGCTCCGGTTTCGGCGACGGTCCTGGTACGCCGTGCCCGCGCCGGCCGGCCGGGCCCTCGGCTGGCCGCTTCGGCTGCGACGGTGCGGGCGCGCCGACCGCCGGCGCGGCTCACTGGGCTGCTCCGAGTGGAGCGGTCGGGGCCGTCGGCAGCGCCGGAACCGGCAGTACAGGACTCGGCACAGGAACGGCGGGCACAGGAGCGGGCAGGGGTCCGGGCAGGGGTCCGGGCGCCGGACCGGCTACGGCACCCGGTGTCACTGCGGGCGCACCGCCGGGTACGGCCCCGGGTACCGCGTGCGGCGTACCCGGACTACCCGAGGCCGGCAACCGCACCGGCAGTTCGGACGCGGCTGACGGTAGCGCGCCGGCCGTCGGCGGGGTCACCCTCCTGAGCACCTCGACTTCGGCGCCCGGCTTGGGCGTGGGGGCCGGAGGCGCGGGCGGCTTCGGGTCGGGCAACTGCGTGTTCAACGGCGGCGGCGGCGCGCCGTCGGCGGGTTTGGGCTCGCCGATCACGACCCAGTTCCCAGCCGGGTCCTGAACCAGATGCGCGGTGTCCCGCGAGGGGATCATGCCCAGTTCGCGCGCGGCCTCGGCGAGAGCCGGGGCGGACTCCGCCTCCAGCACGTCGCGTTCCAGGGCCTCTTTCTGCTGCGCCAGAGCCTCGTTGACGGAGCGCGCGTTGCCCAGCTGATACGACCGCTGAGCAGCCTCGGTGGACAGCCAGAGCGTGATGGCCAGACCGATTCCGAGGGTCGAGATGATCAGGACGACGAAGGGAACCCGGGCGAGCACTGTCTGTGGGCGCAGGTCGATGGCAGCCAGCTTGGCGACCAACGCGGCCAGGAGCCGCTCCCGAAGCGGCGGCCGGATGACCGCGGGTGCCTTCGCCTTACGGGCCTTGGCCCGGGCCTTGGCCTGGCTGGCCGACTTCGGACGTGCCGCCCGCTCGACAGGACGCGGGATGGGCGCGGTCTGCGGCCCCGAGCGCAGGGCATGCGGATCGCGGGGGCGTCGGGTCGGGGTGCCTGCGCGCGGACGTCCCGTCGAGGTCTTCGCCGGCGCGCGGCGCTGCCGTGCCGGGTTCTCGGCACGGTCTGTCCGTCGGCCCGTACTGGTCCTCTCCCCCCGGCCGGCCGGGCGGGGCGGCCCGGCCTTCCTGCGCCCGACCTTCATCAGCCGTCCTCTCCGTGGCGTCGTTCGATCGCGCGCAGCCGAACTGGTGTACTGCGCGGGTTGGACTCGATCTCTGCGGCCCCGGCGCGCTCAGCGCCACGGGTGACAGCGGTGAATTCCGGCTCATGGCCGGGCAACTCGACCGGCAGACCCGGGGGCGTGCGCGACGCCGTCGCCGCGGCGAATGCCGTCTTGACGATCCGATCCTCCAGGGATTGGTAAGCCATCACGGCGATGCGGCCTCCCGGTCGCAGCGCGGCCATCGCAGCGGGCAGTGCCGCCGAGAGTGAGTCCAGTTCGGCGTTCACCGCGATCCGCAGTGCTTGGAAGGTTCGCTTGGCCGGATGCCCGCCGGTCCGCCGCGCCGCCGCGGGCACCGCGCGGTAGACGACCTCCACGAGTTCGGTGGTGCGGGTGAGGGGTCGGCGCGCGCGCTGATCGACGATGAAGCCGGCGATCCGCGCGGCGAACTTCTCCTCGCCGAACCGACGGAGCACCTCGGTCAACTCGGCCCGCTCGTAGGTGTTGAGTATTTCGGCGGCGGTGAGCTCTGACTCCGGATCCATCCGCATGTCCAGTGGCGCGTCCTGGGCGTAGGAGAAGCCGCGCTCGGGCCGATCGAGCTGCATCGAAGAGACGCCGAGGTCGAACAGCGCCGCATCGATCGATGCGGTTGCCGCCAGACCCGCCTGGCGCAGCGCATCGGCGACGCCGTCGTAGCGGGTTCGAATCAGCTCGACCCGTCCGCCGAATCGGGCCAGCCGACGCCCGGCGATCGTCAGCGCGGCCGGATCGCGATCCAGTCCGATCAGCCGCAACCCGGGAAACTCCTGCAGAAATCGCTCGGCGTGGCCGCCGGCTCCGAGGGTGGCGTCGAGGAGAACCGCACCGGTTGCGTCGGCAGCGTGATGAGTCAGCGCCGGTCCGAGAACCTCCAGACAACGATCCGCCAGCACAGGGACGTGGCCATGGCCGGGGGCATCAGCAGGGTCCTGTGTGGCCACGGCGGAACCTCCCGATCGGTGGGGCTCCGCCGGCGCACCGAGGTCCCTGACCGAGATCGCGAACCTGGCGTCGGGGAAGTACGCCAGGGTCGGTTCGGGCAGAGACCACGATGCACCGACGGTCGGCTGCACCGCGGGCTCAGATGATGTCGCTGAGGGCGTCATCGCTGGCCGCGGAGAAGTTCTCTTCGTGGGTTTCCTGATACTCCTGCCATGTCCGGGCATCCCAGATCTCCAGGAAATCCACCGCTCCGATCACCACGCACTCCTTGGCGAGGTTCGCGTAGCGGCGGTGGTCGGCGGACAGAATGATCCGCCCCTGGGAATCGGGATGCTGCTCATCGGTGCCGGCCGCGAGGTTCCGCAGAAAGGCCCGAGCCTCGGGGTTGCTCCGCGAAGCCTGCGCGGCACGGCGAGCCAGCTGCTCGAACTGCGCCCGCGGATACACCGCCAGGCTGTGGTCCTGGCTCTTGGTCACCATCAACCCGCCGGACAGGGCGTCCCGGAACTTGGCGGGCAGCGTCAGGCGGCCCTTGTCGTCCAGCTTCGGCGTGTAGGTGCCGAGGAACATCCCCTGGCACCTCCTCGCCTCGGCATGGATGTCACTCCGTCACACGCCACAATACCCCACATTCCCCCACTTTTCTCCACTCAGTGGCCACGTTTCTCCACTTTCCGTGCAAAATCAGGGCATACCGTTCGCCGGACTCCAGTCCAGGCTGGGGCATGGTTCCAACCGCGATGGACGCGACTGAGTCCTACGACAGATACGTAACCGAATCCGAACCTAAACGTGACCGCTCATGGGCCACGGTGTGATGACGCCCCGGGGGGCCGGTGCCGCCTAGCCGGCCCGGCGCGACGCCGATCCGCGGGCCGACGACTTTGTGTCCGAATCGGAGGCGTCCGCGCTCGCCTTGCCGCCGCCGCGCGAGGTCCGGCGATCGGCACGCGCCTGTGCCGGCGCGTCGTCCGAGCCGGCAGTGGCACTCGTCGCGGGCGCGGCGTCCGCCGCCGCGGCGGCGCCCACCGGTTCCGCTGCCCCGGAACCCGGGGTGACGGCGATCGCCTCGGCGACGGCTTGGTCAGCGAAGATCAGCGCCCCGATCGGGCCGACGGGCAGACCCGGGTCGACGACCGTGACCGCAGGTAGCCGTGGGTCGAGTTGGACTGAGGCGGTCGCGGACAAACCGTCGAAAGCGACACCATACGTTTCCCCGGGCTGGACGCCTGACCCAGTGAGCAGACCACCCATATTCAGCCCCAGGGCCTGGACCGAAGCCGGAAGGGTGATCCCCAGCAGCCCGAGTATGGGCGTCAGGTCAAGGTTCTCCCCGCCGTTGAGGAAGGCGTTGGTCACGTACGCCGGAACGTTGATCAATTCGTTGATCGCGGCGGTGAAGTTGCCCGCGCTGAGCTCTGAGATGATGATTCCGGCGCTGGTCGTCAGGGCCAACACGGGCCCGACAATGGGGCCGATCAGGCCGGTGAGCACCCCGCTGATGGGGGTCGTGGTGAAGTCGAGGATGGGCTTGAGGCTGGCGTAGACGTCCGCGGGCAGGAGAGTGGGAAGCAGTGCCCAAATGGATGACTGGCTGACCGGAAAAGGACCGATAGAGGTGACGGGATCCTCCGAGATGTTCGCCGGGTTGGCGACAAAGGGCGCCTGGAGGCCGGCAAGGGTGCTGTTCACCACCTGGGTGAGGATGGTGCCGAAGTTGGGCAGTTCGCCGACGAAGGTGATCAGGTTGGCGATCACCTGCTGGACGATCGGGAACGGATTCGCCACGTAGTCTTCGATCAGGCCGGTCAGGTTATCCGAGGCCGCCTGCAGGGTGTCGATCCACAGCGTTATGGGGTCCACGGTGGCGCCCTGGGAGGCGGTGAGGCTGACGGCCAGTGCACTGATCGTGGGGACCGTGGCGAGATTCTGCGGCAGCGGGGTGACCGGCGAGAGAGCCAGCGCGCCCGCTCCGACTACCGCTATTCCTGCTGTGAGATGTGAGCGAACTGAAATATGCACCGTGACTCCCCATTGCGACTATGACGACACCGACGGGGTCGGACATTAGCGCAGTGCATGGCCGGAGCGTGGCCAAACGGGCGATCCGGCCGAGAGCGACCGACCGGGTTCCCTATTCGTCGAAGCGGCGCCGGAAGCGGTCTTCCATGCGACTGGTGAACGACCCTCCGGCCGATTTGCCGCGACGCGGGCGAGGACCGCTCTGTGCGGCGCCCCGGTCACGACCCCCGGCGACCGGAGGCCCGGTCACCGCAAACACCACCCCGGCGAACATGGTCACGAAGCCCAGGACCGAGAGGATCGGGAACCCGCCGATCATGGTGGCCTTGAACGCCACCCCGGCGACCAGCATGCCCAGTCCGAGCAGGAACATCCCGGCGCCCTGCAGACGCCTGCGGGTGGAGGGAGCGCGCAGAGTGCCGCCCCGGACGCTCGAGGCGAACTTGGGATCCTCCGCATACAGAGCGCTCTCGATCTGATCGAGCATGCGCTGCTCATGGTCGGAGAGTGGCACCAGTCCCTCCTTCCCGTGACGCGAGTGGCTGTGGCCGTGAATTACCGCCCGCCCTCATGATACGAGGCGTCACCAGCCGATACCACCCTGTTCGGCCACCCAAGTTGCGCCGGCCGCCCGGAACCTCAGCCTGCCCATCCGTCGGGGCGCCGTCAAGCCGCCCGGACCTGCGCCGGCCACCCCGGTGCCACCCCACCGAGATCTTCACAACGTTCCAGGTGAGGGCGTCCGTGACCGGCTCCATCATGAGATGGTGAGACCGTGACCGGATCCGGGCCGGAAGGGGGCATCTAGGCGTTGGCGACCTTCCTGATCGACCTGTCGCCCAACGACATGCAGCGCCGCCTCCCTGAGGCGCTGGGCGTCTACGTCGATGCGATGCGCTACCCCCGCGGCACCGAGAACCAGCGGGCCGCGATGTGGCTCGAACACACCGCGCGTCGCGGCTGGCGAGCGGTGGCGGCCGTCGAGGCGGACGGCGCAGCGGACGGCCTTCCCGCCCCCGCGCAGCTGGCGGTGGCGCCGCTGCTCGGCGTCGCCTACGGCTACTGCGGCGCACCCGATCAGTGGTGGCAGCAACAGGTCGTCCGAGGTTTGCGCCGGGTCGGCTTCCCGCGGGCGGAGATCGCCCGGCTGATGAGCGACTACTTCGAGCTGACCGAGTTGCACATACATCCCCGCGCCCAGGGCCACGGGCTCGGCGAGGCCCTGGCGCGCCGGTTGCTCACCGGACGCCACGAATCGACGGTGCTGTTGTCGACTCCCGAGACGCACGGCGAGGCCAACCGGGCCTGGCGGCTGTACCGCCGGCTGGGCTTCACCGACATCATCCGGGACTACCACTTCGCCGGCGATCCGCGCGCGTTCGCGGTACTGGGTCGTGCGCTGCCGCTGTGATGCCGGTCTGGCACGATACCGGTGATGCCTTCGCTCACGACCGGCCTGTCGCGCCGCAAAGACCTGCGAGCAGTGCTGCTGCTGCTGATCGCGGCGCCGTTGGCGGCCGGGTGCGTGCGCGTCCACGCCTCGATCACCGTCTCACCCGACGACCAGGTCTCCGGGGACATCGTCGCGGCCGTCAAGCCGCGAGACGACACCGACCAGGGACCGCAGTTCGATGCCGAGTCCTCAGTGGGCTTCAGCCAGAAGATCGCGGTGTCGCGGTACGACGTCGACGGGTACGTCGGCTCCCAGGCGACCTTCGCCGACCTGAGTTTCGCCGAGGTCCCCCAACTTGCCAACCTCAGCAACGAGGCCGCCGGGGTGGACATCTCGCTTCGGCGGGCGGGCAGCCTGGTGATCCTCGAGGGACGCGTCGACCTGACCAGCGTCACCGATCCCGAGGCGGACGTAAGCTTCAGCGCAACCTTTCCCGGCGAGGTGACCTCGACCAACGGTGAGCGGGTGGACACCAACATGGTGGAGTGGAAGTTCAAGCCGGGGGTCGTCACCAACCTGAGCGCCCAGGCCCGCTACACCGATCCCAGCACCCGCTCGTTCACCGCCGCGGGCATCACGCTGGTCATCGCAGCCTTCCTGGTCGCCGGCCTCATCGCGGCGCTGGCCTGGCGGGATCGGGACCGGACCTCGGCCCGGTTCGTCCAGACCGAGTCGGGCGAAGAGTAGACCCGACGCTCTAGGCTGGGTGCACCCCGGACCTGGGGCATGCGAGGAGAGAGGGGCGCCGCGCTGAGCGTCGAGGCAGCAGCGCCGTCGGCCGCCGAGTTGGCAGGCGCGGTCACCGATCAACTCCGGGGTTACCTGGCCGAGCGTCGCGCCGAGGCCTCCTATATCGGCGACGAGTACGACGGCATGATCGCCGCGCTGGAGGAGTTCGTCCTGCGCGGCGGAAAACGACTGCGCCCGGCCTTTGCGTACTGGGGCTACCGCGCGGTGACGGCCGACCCGGAGGACCCTGTCGACGACGACGTGCTGCGCCTGTTCTCCGCGCTGGAACTGCTGCACGCCTGCGCGCTCGTTCACGACGACGTCATCGACGACTCCGACACCCGTCGCGGGATGCCGACCGCGCACGTGCACTTCGCAGCACTGCACCGCCACCAGGGCTGGCGGGGCTCGGCGGAGCAGTTCGGGAGGTCGGCGGCCATCCTGCTCGGTGACCTCTCGCTGGTCTGGGCCGACGATATCGTCGCCGGCACTGACCTCCCCGGCGACGGCCGCGGGCGGGTCCGGCGGGTCTGGTCGGACATCCGCACCGAGGTGCTCGGCGGCCAGTACCTCGACATCGTCGCCGAGTGTGGCGGAATGACGTCCGGAGCGGATTCCATCGCCTCCGCGATGACGGTCAACACCTACAAGACCGCCTCCTACACGGTCTCCAGACCGCTGCAGATGGGCGCCGCCGCGGCCGCCGACCGCCCCGAGGTCCAGGCGGCCTTTCACCGTCTGGGCACCGACCTCGGAATCGCCTTCCAGTTGCGCGACGACGTGCTGGGGGTGTTCGGCAATCCCACGGTGACCGGAAAGCCCGCCGGCGATGACCTTCGCTCCGGAAAGCGGACGGTGCTGCTGGCCGAGGCCATCGACCGCGCCGGGAAATCCGACCCCGCTGCCGCCGAGCTGCTGCGCTCCTCGATCGGCGGTGAGTTGGACGACGCACGGGTAGTGCAGCTGTGCGCGGCGATCGAGTCGGTCGGCGCGCTGGCCGCCGTCGAGCAGCGGATCGGCGAGCTCACCCGCAGCGCGCTGGGGATCCTGGACGGCCTGGCGATCAATGCGCCGGCCAAAGCCGGCCTGACCGAACTCGCCGGCTTGGCCGCCAACCGATCGGCTTAGCCCGATGGCAGCGCCCGGCAGCACGGCGGCGGCACCGGCTCGTCTGATCGCCTTCGCGCGCTCGCCGCAGGGCAGGCCGGCTCTGCTGGGCCTGTGCGGAGCGGCGCTGATCACCCTGGGCGGCGCGGGTGCCGGCAGCACCAGGTTGCACGATCCGGTGCTGGAGATGCTGCGCCTGTCCTGGCTGCGCTTCGGTCACGGCCTGGTGGTGTCCTCGCTGCTGCTGTGGGGTGGCGTCGCGGCGATGCTGCTGGCCTGGCTGTGGCTGGGCCGGCGACTGGTCGACGGCACCGGGGTCAGCGAACGCACGATGGTCGTGACGACCGGCTTCTGGCTGGTCCCCCTGCTGGTCAGCGTCCCACTGTTCAGCCGGGACACCTACTCCTATCTGGCCCAGGGCGCGCTACTGCGCGACGGCTTCGACCCCTACGCGGTCGGGCCGGTCGAAAACCCCAACTCGCTGCTCGACGACGTGAGTCCGATCTGGACCACCACCACGGCCCCGTACGGACCGGCGTTCATTCTGGTGGCCAAGTTCGTGACCGTGGTGGCCGGAGACAACATCATCGCGGGCACCATGCTGCTGCGCCTGTGCATGCTGCCCGGGCTGGTATTGCTGATCTGGGCGGCACCCCGGATCGCCCGGCACGTCGGCGCCGACGGAGCCGTGGCGCTGTGGATCTGCGTGCTCAACCCCCTGGTGATCGTTCACCTGATGGGCGGGGTGCACAACGAGATGCTGATGGTCGGGCTCATGATGGCCGGTATCGCGCTGACGTTCGCGCGACATCACGTCGGCGGCGCCGCGCTGATCGCCGTTGCCGTCGCGGTCAAGGCGACCGCCGTGCTCGCACTGCCGTTCATGGTGTGGGTATGGATGCGCCACCTGGCCGGTAATCGGGCACGGGCCTTCCTGATCGCCTCGGCGACCTCGGTCGCCACGTTCCTCGCCGTGTTCGCCGTGCTCTCCACCGTGGCCGGCGTGGGGCTGGGATGGCTGACCGCGCTGGCGGGTTCGGTGAAGATCATCAACTGGCTGACGGTGCCCACCGCGGTCGCCAACGTCGCGAACGCGGTCGGCGGGTTGTTCGCGCCGGTCAGCTTCTACGCGGTCCTCGAGACCGCACGACTGGTCGGAATCGGCGTCATCGTGCTGTCCCTGCCGCTGCTGTGGTGGCGGTTCCGCCATACCGATCGGGAAGCGCTGATCGGCATCACCTGGGCGATGGTCATCGTGGTGCTCTTCGTGCCGGCCGCATTGCCGTGGTACTACACGTGGCCGCTGGCCGTCGCCTCAGCGCTGCTGCAGTCCCGCGGCGCGATCGCCCTCGTCGCCGGCTTCTCGACATGGATCATGGTGATCTTCAAGCCCGACGGATCGCACGGCATGTACTCCTGGCTGCACATCCTCATCGCCGCCGCGTGCGCGTTGGCGGCGTGGCGCGCGATCCGCAACGCTCCCGAACCCGTGCGGCGGGCCTGACCCTCAGTACGCCATCGCCTGCGCGCGGCGCAGGACCTCGCGGGCCTGGTGTGCGTGCAGCGCGTCCACCGGGCGGGCGTTGGGTATCGGCTCGCGAACCCCGTCACGGGTCACCGTCAGCGACGGATCCGCGGTGAACAGCCAGCGCAGGATCTCGGTCTCGCGGTAGCCACCGTCGCGAAGCACCGCGAGCAGGCCGGGCAGCGGCCGGACGACGCCGGTCTGAGCGCCGGTCTGAGCGCCGCTCCGGGTGCCGGAGTCGGCGAAGAAGATCCGCGGTATCACCGGGGCGCCGTTGCGGCGCACGGCGACCAGATGACCCTCCCGCAACTGCTGCTGCACCTTGCTCACCGGAACCCGCAGCAGCGCGGCAACCTCAGCGAGGTCATAGACCGGTTCGTCGGGGGCCAGGACGTCCTCACCGGTCGGCACGCTGCTCACCGCGCCAGTTTAAGTCCGCACACGCCCTACCATGTGGCCGTGACGTTGGACTCCCCCACCGACCCGGGCGGGATGGTGCTCGACGGCCGCTACCGCCTCGACGCCAAGATCGCGACCGGCGGCATGTCGACGGTCTACCGGGGGTTCGATCTGCGGCTCGAACGGCCGGTGGCTCTGAAGGTGATGGATCCCCGCTACGCCGGTGACCACCAATTCCTGACCCGTTTCCGGCGGGAAGCCCTTGCGGTGGCCCGGCTCAAGCATCCGGGTCTGGTGGCGGTGTACGACCGCGGCGACAACCCGACCTACCTGGTGATGGAACTCATCGAGGGCGGCACCCTGCGGGAGCTGTTGCGCGAACGGGGTCCGATGCCCCCGCACGCGGTGGTGGCCGTGCTGGGCCCGGTGCTCGGAGGCCTGGGCGTCGCCCACCGGGCCGGCCTGGTGCATCGCGATCTCAAACCGGAGAACGTGCTGATTTCCCATGACGGGGAGGTGAAACTCGTCGATTTCGGGTTGGTGCGGGCGGTCGCCGAGGCCGGCATCACCTCCACCAGCGTGATCCTCGGGACGGCCGCGTACCTGTCGCCCGAGCAGGTCGTCGGTTCCGCGACCGGGCCGCGCAGCGATGTCTACGCCCTGGGCGTGATGACCTTCGAGCTGCTGACCGGAGCAACGCCCTTCGAGGGTGACAACGCCCTCGCGATCGCCCACGCCCGCCTCGACCGAGACGTTCCCGCGCCCAGTTCGGTCATCGACGGCGTCCCACCCCAGTTCGACGAGTTCGTCGCCAAGGCGACCGCCCGCGACCCCGAGCGACGGTTCGGTGACGCCGGCGACATGGCCGCCGGCCTCGACGCGATCATCGACGAGTTGGCTCTGCCGCACTTCCGCGTTCCCGCCCCGAAGAACTCAGCCCAGCGCACCGCGGACGCCCTCGAGCCGCGCCCACGTCCTGATGCCGACGGCGTCGGGCCGACCCGGCACCTGTCCAGCCCGCCAGTCGAGGAGGAGAACTCACCGGAACCGAGACGATTCGCGGGAATCGACGTCGCGGAGTTCGCCTGGGCACGGCAACGGGCCCGGCGCACCGTGCTGGCGTGGATCCTGGTGGTCCTGATTCTCACCGGGCTGACGGCCGCGGCGGCGTGGAGCCTCGGCACCCATCTGCCGGTGCTGATCGGCCGCCCGGCCGCCAGTGCGTCAGTCGCGAAGCATCTCAGCGACCAGGAACGCGAGCTCCAGGCTCTGCTGAGTGTTCAGGCGGGGGTCGCAGGCCGTCTCGTACCGTCCGGACAGATCGGTGTCGGAGATGTCCTGGGCGCCGCCGAGACACTCGGTGACGTTCTCCCCGGTGATCTCGACGTGGATGCCCCCTGGATGGGTGCCCAGCGCCCGGTGCACCTCGAAGAAACCTTGCACCTCGTCGACGATGCGGTCGAAGTGCCGGGTCTTGTACCCCGTCGATGACTCGTGGGTGTTGCCGTGCATCGGGTCGCACTGCCAGATGACCTGGTGTCCGGTGCCCTGGACCTTCTCGATGATGGGCGGCAGCAGATCGCGGACCTTGTGATTGCCCAACCGGCTGACCAAGGTCAACCTGCCCGGCTTGTTGTGCGGGTCAAGCCGCTCGACGTACTCGACAGCCAGTTCGGGGGTCATCGTCGGACCCATTTTGACCCCGATCGGGTTGGCGATCACCTCGGCGAAGCCGACGTGAGCGCCATCGAGCTGGCGGGTGCGCTCACCGATCCACACATAGTGTGCGGACAGGTCGTAGAGGCGGGGCTCGCCGAATTCCTCGCTGAGCCGCAGCATCGCCCGTTCGTAGTCGATCACCAGCGCCTCGTGGCTGGCGTAGATGTCGGCGGTGTCCAGATTGCGGTCATTGACGCCGCACGCCGACATGAAGCGCAGGCCGCGGTCGATCTCACCCGCCAGGGCCTCGTAACGAGCCCCTGCAGGGGAAGTTCGCACGAACTCCCGGTTCCAGTCGTGCACCAGATGCAATGACGCCAGCCCCGACGAGGTCAGCGCGCGCACGAGGTTCATCGTCGCGCTGGAGTTGGCGTACGCGCGCACCAGCCGCGAGGGGTCGTGTTCACGTGCGGCGGCGTCCGGCGCGAACCCGTTGATCATGTCGCCGCGGTAGGACTTCAACCCGAGCGCGTCGGTGTCGGCGGAGCGCGGCTTGGCGTACTGCCCGGCGATCCTTGCGACCTTGACCACCGGCATGCTGGCGCCGTAGGTGAGCACGACCGCCATCTGCAGCAGGGTGCGCACATTGCCGCGGATGTGGGGCTCGGTGTTGTCGGCGAAGGTCTCGGCGCAGTCACCGCCCTGCAGCAGGAAAGCCTCGCCGCGGGCCACCGCGGCGAGTTGCTCGGCGAGCCTCTCGATCTCGGAGGGCACCGTCACCGGCGGCACGCTTTCCAGCACGGTGCGCATCGCCGCGGCCTGGGCCGGGTCCCAGCCGGGCTGCTGGGCGGCCGGCCGCGCCAGCGCCTCATCCAGCCGCGCACGCAGGTCGGCCGGCAGCGGCGGCAGCGCCGGCAGCTGGTCGATCGGGACGTCGACGGTCCAGTTCACGGGGTTATCTTAGCGGGGCACCGCGAAGCCGAGGACCAGCGGCAAGGGCACCCGAGCACGTCAGCGGTCGGTGATCAGCAGGAAGCGCCGCAGGTTGTGGCGGGCGTCGACCAGAGCGTCGTGGGTATCCGCGGGCCGCGGCGGCATGCGGGGACACCCGTAGCTCTCCCACAACTGGCGCAGTTCGCGGGTGAACCGGGGAATCTGCGGGGGCAGGCTGGTCATCGGTCCCCACAGCTGGCACAGGGCGACGTGGTCGTAGGCGCCGACCCATGCCCACAACTCGATCGGCTCGTCGGACGCCGACCCGTCGACATCGAAGAACGTCTCCAGATCCTCGCGGATCTGCCGGCGCGATCGCCACAGGGGTGACGCCGGCGGGGGCAATTTGGGCAGGACGTGGGTTCGCACCCAGCGGCCCGCGGATTCCGGGTCGAATTCGGTGGAGACCGCGTAGTACTCGCGCCCGTCCTCGGCGACCACCCCGATGGAGATGAGATCGATGATGCGCCCGTTGTCGATGAACTCGGTGTCGTAGAAGTAGCGCACGGCCCCCGGGACTTCCTACCGCCCGGCCCCGAGGGCTGCCGGCGGGCTCGTGCGCGTCGGAGCGGGTGCGGCGTGGATCTGCCGGTCGAGTTCGGCGTCGACTTCGGCGTCAGCGGGGATGCGGGGCTCGCCCGCGAGGACGTGCTGCAGCCACAGGCCGGCTTGGACGAACGGCCGGCGCAGATAGCGCTCGCGGCGCAGCGAGCGGCGCATCTTCTCCGGCCGGTCCTGGTAGCGCCAGCGGGCCCAAGGCGCGTGCGGACGTGCGAGCCGGATTGCTCCGAGGAACAGCAGCGGGGTGAAGAACATCCCCAGCAGGCCGGTCCACAACTTGCCTTTCAGCAGCACCACCACAGCCAGGGCAAGGTTGAGCACAGTCAGCCCGATCACGCTCAGGCGCGCAGCTGTCGAATCCGCGTCGCGCCAGATTCCGACGTCGAAGAGCGACAGCGGATTGAACCCCAGCACCAGCAGGCCGGCAACCGCGGCCGCGACGAAGACCGCATCGACCGAGGTACGCCCGTCCTCTGACCAATACACGTCTTGAAGATGCAGGATCAGCGCGAACTCGTCGAGCACCAGCGCCGCGCCGATGCCGAAGACCACAGCGGCGAAGGTGAACTGATGGATGGTTCCACTGCTCGCCATCGACACCATGGCGACCCCGGAGACCAGAACCAGCACCACGCCGAACACCGCGTGGTGGATATGCAGGCCACCGCCGGAACCGGACACCGAGATGTTGTGCGGCTGCCACCACTTACGCGGCCCCGGCCGGTCTGCGGTCGCTCGGATGTAGCGGGTGATCGTCCTGGTCACGAAGAAGGTCGAGATAAACGCGATCAGGCACCACATCAGCGGCTCGCGCCCCGGGGCGATCACGTCGAGATGGTCCAGGAAGCGGTCCGGGTACGGCACGGCTTGAAAACTTACGCCCCCAGAGCCTGCGGCGCTTCGCCCGGAGGTCCCGCCTGGCTACCCTGATGGGGAGATGACGACGCTGAGGCCCGCGGGGGGCGTTGAGTTGCGGCGCGCCGGGTGGCGGCTGACCCAGGTCCTGATCTGCGTCGCCGTCGTGCACGCATGCTGGAGCCTGTTCGGTCACATTCCCTATCGGATCGACGCCGACGTGTATCGCATGGGCGGTGAGGCGTGGTTGCACGGGCGCCCGCTCTACGCCGACGGGGCGACGTTCCCGACGCGCGGCGGGCTCGATCTGCCCTTCACCTATCCACCCCTGGCGGCGATCGCGTTCAGCCCGCTCGCCCTGATGCCGCTGCCGGTGGCGAGCGTGGTGATCACCGCGTTGACGCTGGTGCTGCTAGTGGTGTCGGTCTGCCTCGTTCTGTCCAGCCTGCGCGTCTTCGACGAGTCCGGCACGTTCGCCGAACCGGCATCGTGGCGACGATGCTGGCTGGCGGTGGGCATCGTCGCAGCGTCGGTGACGCTGCTGGAGCCGATCCGGGCCAATTTCGCCTTCGGGCAGATCAACGTGGTGCTGATGACGCTGGTCATCGCCGACTGCCTTCCCCGCCGCACCCCCTGGCCGCGCGGCCTGCTCCTCGGCGTGGCAATTGCGCTGAAGCTGACCCCCGCGGTGTTCCTCCTGTTCTTCGTGCTCCGCCGGGACGTCCGGGCGGCGCTGACCACGGTGGTCTCTTTCGCCGCGGCCACCGCGCTGGGCGTACTGCTCGCCCGGCGGGACTCCGTCGAGTACTGGACGGCCACGGTCGTCAACACCGATCGCATCGGTGCGGCGACGTTGAACACCAACCAGAACGCGGCCGGGGCGCTGGCCCGGCTCGGCTTCGACGAACGCACCCATGCCGCCCTGTGGATGCTGGCATGCTTCGCGGTCCTGGCAGCGACGGTCTGGGCGGCGCGGCGGGTGCTGGCCGCGGGCGCGCCCAGTCTGGCGTTGGTGACCGTAGCGCTCTTCGGGCTCGTGGTCTCACCGGTGTCGTGGTCGCACCACTGGGTCTGGGCGCTGCCGACCGTCGTCGTGACCACCGTGCTGGCCTATCGCCGCCTCGACCTCGCCCTCGCGACGGTCAGCGCCGCCGGCCTCGCGCTGCTCCTGCGACCGCCGATCGGCCTGTTGCCCGAGCACCGGGAGGCGGCCGCGGCCTGGTGGCGCCAACTTCTGGGCATGTCCTACGTGTGGTGGGCGCTGGCGGTCATCGTCACCGCGGGTATTGCGTTCGCGCCAGGCCGGGCTAACCCGCAGCGGTCTCGGGAATCCGCGCCGGCGGCTGACGCGGCGCTTCGGTCCTGACCCCCTCGTCGATCCCCTTGACTGTGGTCGCGTAGATGTCGACGTACTCCTGGCCGGACAACTTCATCAGCTCGTACATCACCTCGTCGATCACGGCTCGCTCGATGAAGCGATTGCCGGCCAGCCCGTCGAACCGGGAGAAGTCCATCGGCCTGCCGAACCGGACGGTCACCCGGCCGAACCGCCAGAACCTCGAGCCCGGCGGATTGACGACATCGGTTCCAATCATCGCGACCGGAATGACCGGAACGCCGGTGTGCAGGGCGATGCGAGCCAGACCGGTCTTGCCCTTGTACAGACGGCCGTCCGGCGAGCGGGTGCCCTCCGGGTACAGGCCGAGTAGCTTGCCCTCGTTGAGTAACCGTTCAGCGGTGTCCAGCGCGGACTGCGCGGAGTCGGCGTCGGTGCGATCGATCGGAACCTGCCCGGCGACGGTGTAGAACCATCGGGTCAGGCGACCCTTGAGGCCGGTGCCGGTGAAGTATTCGGCTTTCGCCAGGAAGGTGATGCGGCGCCGCACGACGAGGGGCAGGTAGAAGCTGTCGGCGACCGCGAGGTGGTTGCTCGCAAGGATTGCTGGTCCGTCGTGGGGAACATGTTCCAGGCCTTCGATTTTCGGCCGTCCAAGCAGTGCCAGCAGGGGACCCATGAAGATGTACTTGAACAGCCAGTACCACATAGACCCTCCCTGGCCGGCCTCCTTGCAATGCCGATCGGCGTCTCCCACTCTACTCAGCGGCCCACAGCCCGGCCACGCGGCGCGTCTGGTTCACGGCCAATCCTCAGGCGGTCTGCTCACTCCTCGGCCATCACCGGTTCCACCACGATCGGTATGGACTCGTAGCTTCCGTTGGCCGACGCGGTGCGTCCGCCGCCGCCGTTGTCCGGCACCGGGCCCCCGTCATCCGCCCCTGGAGTGGCCGCGGAGCCCATCGGGTCACCGATCAGAGCCCGGATCGCGGAAACCAGCGCGACACTGTGCTCGGCGATCACGCTGAGCATCGGATGGTGCTCGCCGCTGACCAGCGCGGCCAGTGCGCAGACCGGACACCACGCCTGCTGGCACCGGCCGGACCCGCCGAACGCCTCGCCCGCCTTCGCCGCCGCAGCCCGCACCGCGGGATCGAGCCGGTCGAGGATCGCCTGGGCGAGTTGACGCAGTTCAGGTCCGATATCGGGATGGCCGGGACTCATCACCTGGGCCACACCTCCGGGTCGGGCCGGAACCTGATCGTCAACTCGCCGCCGCGCAGCGTCGCGTCGATCACGATGCACCGGCGCAGCACCGGAGCCAACCGGATTCTGCGCCGTACCCCGGCGACGCTGATCACCAGGTCGTCACCGGCTCGACCGAGACTGATCGCGCCGGTATCGGGTTGCGACAGCTCCAGTCGCATCCGGTAGACCGCATCCAGGCCTCGACCCGTCTGCGGGGCAGTCTCCCGGTCCACGACGGGCCGTAGCGGCTGTGGCGGAGCGACACCCTGACGCCGGCGGGCATCGTCGAGCAGATGACTCAGAGCTTTGGGGCCGATCGGCTCAGCAGCCAGGTGCGGTACGAGAACCAGACGTACGCCGCCGGTCTGGGCGGCCAGATCGGCAAGTACGTCCGACTGCTCCGAGAGACGCGCGGCGTACCAGTCGAAGGCAGGGTGTTCGGGAAGGTTGCGATATTCGAACGAATCATCCTGCAAAAGAACCTGATTGACGATCAGTTCATTGACCCGGATGCCCAGCAGGGAAAGGGATCCCAGGGTCCGCATCGCCTCGGCTGCCACAACTCGTTCAGCCGTGAGGACGAGATGCGCACAGACGCGGTCGGCGTCGGTGAGCAACTCTGACACCGACTCCAGTGCGGTGCCAATCGCCTCGACCATGGCGACACTGAGCGCAAGGGTCGCGTCTGCGGCCGCAGTAGCCAGTCGGCGATGCCGCGGCCAGGATCGCTCGAGGTACTCGGCGAATGCTCCCGGGAGCGTGAGCATGCGGATGGCGTCGGCGGTCGAGGCGCAGTCGACCACGACCAGATCCCAGCGGCCGGAATTCGCCAGCGTCGCCACGGTCTGCAGCCCCAGCACCTCCTGGATCCCCGGTAGCGCCGAGAGCTCCTGTGGTGCAACGTTTTTCAGATCCGATTCGGGGAAACGTGCGGCCACAACCGGACCGGCCAGTCGCCAGGCAGACTCCAAGAGGGCGAGCGTGTCCAGAGCTATTGCATCCAGATACCCGCCACCCCCCTCGCTGCTGCGCTCTTCGGTGAGGATGCGGACGGGCGTGGCGTCGCCACTGGCGATAACCGGGACACCGAGGACGTCACCCAGCGAGTGGGCTTGGTCGGTGGACACCGCCAGGACTCGCTGACCTCTCAGGGCGGCCTGCACCGCCGTCGCCGAGGACAGTGTCGACTTGCCGACTCCCCCCTTGCCGACGAAGAAGCTTATCCGGGTCAGCCCGGCCGAGCCGACGTCAGCGAACGGGGCGCCATCAGGTTCCACTCAGCCCTCGACGCTCTCGAAGCCCTCGACCCGATTCTTCAAGTCCTTCAACGCCGTCTCGGTCAACCGGCGCTCAGCCTTGCGCTTGAGCAGTCCGATCATCGGCACCCGCAGGTCTACCGACAGTTCGTAGGTGACGTCCGTGCCCGAACCCTTGGGTTTCAGGGTGTATCTGCCTTCCAGCGCCTTCAGCAGCCCACTGGACACCAGTGACCATCGCACCGATTTCCGATCCGCCGGCCAGTCGTACTCGAGGACCATCGTGTCGTTCAGCACAGTGGCCTCCAGCACGAGGCGCGCGACTCTCGGGTTGCCCTTGCTGTCTGTTTCCAGAACCTCGGCTTCGGTGTACTCCGACACCCACTCCGGGTAGGAGGCGATGTCGGCGATGACGTCCATCACGATGCGCGGGTCCGCATCGATAAAGATCGTCTGCGCGGTCTTGTCCGCCACTTTCGCCGACTCCCGTCGCCCAGTCCGGAACGGGCCGGATCGCCCGGATACAAACCGTACCCCGTCGCAGGCGGGGTCGGCCGTGAGGCGGCTAGCGTGGCGCGACGCCGAGCGGGCGGGTGGCCTCGAGTTCGTTCTTGATCCCGAAGGCCACCCGCTTGCCCGCCACCCGTCGGCGATGGGTCAGAGCGGCCAGGTTCATCTTCGCCACCTGCCAGGCCGCCGCGCCGGCCGGTTCGGCGTGCATGAAGAAGTGCAGGACGACGCCGTCGAGCACCGGTTCCAGCCAGACCTCCATCGTTCCCGTCAGAGCGCCGGTCACCGCCCAGCGCACGCCTTTGTCCGCGCGGTCCTCAACGACGTCGAGGGTCAGATCCGGAAACCAGCGCCGCCACCGCGCACGGTCCGCGACCGCCCGACCGACTGCCGCGGGATCGGCCGCCACGAAGGTCTCGTCGGCGATCTGGATGCTGTGCACGACCGGCAGTTTCACACATCGCCCGGGTCCGGGCTACCCCAGCGGCTGTACCGGGCGCACCCGGAGCAGATCGGCCAACCGTCCGGTGCTGGTCTGCCAGTTCCAGTCACGGGTGATCCATGCCCGCCCGGCCTGACCCAGGCGCACCGCCAGGCGCCGATCGGCGAGCAGCTCGACGATCGCGTCGGCGATCTGTCCGACGTCGCGGCCGTCGACCACCAGGCCGGTCTCGCCGTCCCGGACGGTTTCGGGGGCTCCGCCCGAGCGGCCGGCGATCACCGGGATCCCGGTAGCCGACGCCTCCAGGAACACGATGCCCAAGCCTTCGACGTCCAGACCCGCCCCCCGGGTGCGGCAGGGCATGGCGAACACGTCTGCCATGGCGTAGTGCGACGGCAACTCGGCGGCGGGCAATCCGCCGGTGAAGACCACGTCCGCCGCCACCCCGGCATCGTCGGCGAGCCGGCGCAGGGTCGCGGCATGCGGCCCACCCCCCACGATCACCAGGGCCGCGTCCGCAACACGTCGGGTAACCGCTGGCCACGACGCGATCAGCTTGTCCTGGCCCTTGCGCGGAACCAGTCGGGACACACAGACCACGACGGGCCGGTCGCCCAGGCGATAGCGATCTCGCAACCGGGCCCGGGCTACGGGGTCGGGACGGAATCGCTCCGTGTCCACGCCCGGCGGCAGATGCTCGAGCCGGGCCAGTGGCCCGAACGCGGAGGCGAACCGGTCCCGGGTGTAGCGGCTGACATAGGTGATGACGTCGGCGTCCTCGCCGATGCGGCGCAGCACTGAGCGGGCGACCGGGAGCATCGACCATCCCACCTCGTGTCCGTGGGTGCTGGCGAGCACACGGCGGGCACCTGCGCCGCGGGCCCGCCGCGCCAACAGGCCCAGCGGTGCGGCCGCGCCGAACCAGACCGTCTCGGTGTCGAGTTCGGCAATCAGCCCCCGCATCCGTTGGTCGACACCGGGCTCGGGAACCATGAGCGTGCCCGGATGGCGGACTACCCGGAACGGGGCGCGGCGGTCGTAGTCGTCGGCCCCCTTCCACCGCGGGGCGTACACGGTCAGGTCGTGTTCGCCGGTGGCCACCAATCGGTGGACGAACTGCTCAAGATAGGACTGGATTCCGCCTGGCCGGGGCGGGAAGTCATTGGTGACCAGGAGGATGCGTGTCATCGCCGGTTACGCCTCCGATGAACTGCCAGACTGCCTGCGGCGACCATTGTCACCGACCGGACCCGGGTGCGGCGCTCGACTTGCTATTTTGCACGCCGGCCCGGCACCGGCACCCCAAACCCGTCGTGCGGCCGCTCGGCACCGGTGCGCGGTGGTGTCGCTAGCGACTCAGCCACCCCGCCCACGCGCCCTGCAGCTCGGACATCTCGATGCCCAGCGCCCCGCGCACTGCAGCCGTCAGGTCCGGATGGTCGGGTCCGCAGGCCAGCAGGTAGAGCCGTCGCAGCGCGTCGACGCCGTAGGTGTCGGCGACGAATCGGGCGAACCACCAGGCGCGGTCGTAACCGCGGGCCCGGGCGGGGCCGGCCTCGTCAAGCGCGGCGTCGGTCGGCAAGTCGGTGACCGCCGCGGCGTCGGGCGGCAGCGGTTCGGCCGGGCGCGCGGCGAAGTCGGCCACCCCCTCGGTCAGCCAACGCGGAGCGTCCACGGCAGTGTCGCCGCGGGCGGCGAGATGGAAAAGTTCGTGCCGCAGCACAACTCGCAGCGCCTCATCACTCATCCCCGCCGCCCCCGGGGCCAGGATCATGCGCTGACCCGTTGCGCTGCGCCGGGATGGATCGACCTCGTCGGCGACGGTGACGGCGGCGATGTCCGGCCATTGCCGCTGCGGATCCAGCCGGGCCTCGGCG
Source organism: Mycobacterium sp. (assembly GCA_018882965.1). Lineage (GTDB taxonomy): Bacteria > Actinomycetota > Actinomycetes > Mycobacteriales > Mycobacteriaceae > Mycobacterium. Next base: position 67,719 of record VEQY01000004.1, read on the forward strand.
ACGAACTGCCCTTCGGAACCCGCGGCCACCACCACGATGTCGTTGCCGGCCCCGGTGCCCCAGTCGGCGCCCCAGAACCGATCGATCGCCTCGACCGACGCGCCCAACTCGGCGGCGACACGCTGCAGCAGCGCATCGGTCACGGTCCCGCCGAGGCTGATCAGCTGTGCGGTTCGACCGCCGCCGAGAGGCACCGCGCGGGGCTGAACCGTCTCGGCCGGGCCCGATACCTGAGCGCCCGATGACCCGGTGTGGGCGAGGACCGCGGAGGCTGCCGCCGCCTGCAGGATCAGGACAGCCAGCAGGACGGCCGTCAGGACGCGCGGGGACTCAGTAACGGCGGACGTTGTAGATCGGGGCGTTGTTGACCGGGACGACGGCGACCGGGATGCCGTAGGTCGAGGCATGAACCATCATCCCGTCTCCCACGTACATGCCGACATGGGAGGCGTCAGAGTAGTAGGCGATGATGTCGCCGGGCTGCATCTGGTCCAGCGACACCGGCTGACCGCCGGAGGCCAGCGCCTGGCTGGAGTGCGGCAGGTTGATGCCGGCCTGCTGGAACGACCACATCACCAGACCCGAGCAGTCGAAGGCGCCCGGCCCTGAACCACCCCAGGAGTACGGCGAGCCGAGTCGGGTGAGCGCGGCCTGAACGGCGGTCGCCCCGGCACTGCTGCCGAGTCCCGGATTCGGTACCGCCGCCAGCGCCGCAACCTCGGCGACGGGCGCGGCCTCGGGAGCCGGAGCGGCCTCCGGGGCGGGCAGGACCTCGGGGGCGGGCGCAGCCAGGACTGATGCGGGCGGCGGCGCCGGAGCGGCCAGGGCCGCCCGCTGATCGGGGCTGAGCAGCAGGTAGCGCGCTTTGACCGCGGCGATCTGCACCTGCAGTTGGGACTGCTTGCGCTGGAGGTCCGCCCGCACGGCCGCCGCCTGATCCGCCGCCAGTTTCGCCTCGGCCGCAGACGTGGCCGAAGCGGCCTCGGCCCGCATGGCCTCCGCGCTGAGTTGGCGATAGTTCTGCATCTGGGCCGACATCTCGATGCCCATCACGCGCTGCACGCTCATGGTGTCGATGAGGCCCTGCGGTGACCGAGCCGTCAGCAGGGCGGTAAGCCCTTCGGGCTGTCCGCCCATGTAGACCGAGGCGGCCAGCCGGTCGACCGCGCCCTGGTAGCCGACCAGTCTGTCCCGCGCAGCGCTGAGCGCCGCGACGTCCTCCGTGTGCGTCTTCTCCGCCGCGGCCAGGGTGCGAACCTTCGCGTCGAGGTCCAGCTGTGCCGAGTGCATGGCCTCGGTCATCTGCTCGGCCTGCCGGGAGAGTTCGTTGAGCTTGGCCAGCGCATCCTCGGCCGGGTCAGCGAGGGCGGCAGACCCCCACGCGCTCGCCACCAGGGCGATGCCGGCCATCACCGCGGCCAGCCTGGCAGCGACGCGGCGCATTGTGCTGGCCAACCGCGAGGGCCAGGGAGGATGGGCTACTACACATGCTGTCGCGATCACGTTGTGCGTCCTTCGACTGTGGGGGACGTCCAGTCGACTGGCTGGCGCGATTCCGCGCACCGAATCTGCCGGTCCGTGGGCCTTCAGGTCTCAAGAGGTCTCGATAAGGTTACGAAACGGCATCAACTCTCGCAATTCGGTCCCTAAGTTTTCAGGAAACCCTCAGGTCACACTGGTCACACCCGTATCAGCCAGCCCGTTCGGAGCCGCCGAACCGGCGAATCGGGACCAGGCGCAACCGCGGTGCCAGACCCGCCTCGGCGAGGACCTCGAGTGCGGCCCGTTCGTCGGCCTGCAGGGTCTCGGGCATGCCCAGCAGCACGCTGACCACGCAGTCTCGGCAGCCAGGACCGCGCACCGCGCAGGTGTCGCAATCGATGACCAGCGGCTCGGCAGGATCGGGCGGTTCGGCGGGCATATCGGTCTCCTCTCGGGGCTGGCCGGAACGCTAGCGGGGACCCCCGACATGTTCCGCCGCGCGGCGGGGCGTACCCGGTTGTCGGAGCCGGTGGCTAGCGTCAGCGCTCGTGTCCGGCTCCCGGGTAGACGCGCAGCTGAGTTTCGAGGAACTCGGCCTGTCTCTGCGGGACACCACGTTCGTCGTCGTCGACCTCGAGACCACCGGCGGCCGGGCGCGCACCGCCGCCGACGGGAGCTACGACGCCATCACCGAGATCGGGGCGGTGAAGGTGCGCGGCGGGGAGGTGCTCGGCGAGTTCGGCACCCTGGTCGACCCCCAGCGCTCGATTCCACCCACGATCGTCGAGCTCACCGGGATCACCACGGCGATGGTCCGCAACGCACCGACGATCGCCGCGGTGCTGCCGATGTTCCTGGAGTTCGCGCGCGGCTCGGTTCTCGTGGCGCACAACGCGGGCTTCGACATCGGCTTCCTGCGCGCCGCCGCGCAGCGCTGCGGCATCGGGTGGCCGTCTCCCCCGGTGCTGTGTACGGTCCGGCTGGCGCGTCGGGTCCTGAGCCGGGAGGAAGCCCCCAGCGTGCAACTGGCCACGCTGGCGCGGCTGCTGGGAGCGGCCACGCAGCCGACGCACCGTGCGCTCGATGACGCCCGCGCCACCGTCGACGTGCTGCACGCCCTGATCGAGCGGGTCGGCAATCGGGGCGTGCTGACCTATGACGACCTGCGGTCCTACCTGCCCGGCGTGTCCCCCGAGCAGCGCGGCAAACGGGTGCTGGCCCGGGATCTGCCGCACCGGCCCGGGGTCTACCTGTTCCGCGGGCCGGGCGCGGAGGTTCTGTATGTCGGCACCGCGACCGATCTGCGCCGACGCGTCGGGCAGTACTTCACCGGGGCCGACCGGCGAGCGCGCATCACCGAGCTGGTGACCCTGGCGACCGCGATCGACCACATCGAGTGCGCGCACCCGCTGGAGGCCGGCGTCCGCGAACTGAGGCTCCTGGCGGCTCATAGCCCGCCCTACAACCGCCGGTCGAAGTTTCCGCGCCGATGGTGGTGGATCGTGCTGACCGACGAGGCCTTTCCGCGACTGTCGATCGTCCGCGAACCGCGCTGCGAGCAGGCGGTCGGTCCCTTCCGCTCGCGCGCTTGCGCGGCGGACATCGCCGGGCTGCTGGCCCGCTTCACCGGTGTGCGGACCTGCTCAACCCGGATCGGGCGCCAGGGCGAACACGGCCCGGCGTGCCCGCCCCGGGAGGTCTCACCGTGTCCGGCTGCCCGCGGGCTGTCGATGGCGCAGTACGCCGACGCGCCGCGGCGGGCGGCGAACCTGATCGACGGAGTCGACAACTGCGCGTTCGCCGCGGCGGTGGCGCGGGTGACCGAGTTGGCCGAGCAGACCCGCTATGAGAGCGCCGCCCGGCTCCGCGACCAGACCGCGGCGGCGGTGGAGGCGCTGTGGCGGAGTCAGCGCTTACGCACGCTGGCGTCCGTGACCGAACTCGTCGCCGCCGCTCCGGACGGCCGGGGCGGCTGGGATCTCGCGGTGGTGCGGCGCGGGCAGTTGGCGGCCGCGGGGTGCGCCCGCCGCGGGGTTCCGCCGATGCCGGTCATCGAGGCGCTCACCGGCGGGGCGCAGAGCGTGCTGGCCGAGCCGGCCCCATTGGGTGGCGCCCTGGTCGAGGAGACCGCGCTGATCGCCCGCTGGCTGGCCCACCCCGGTGTGCGCCTGGTGCGGGTCACCGACGAGTTCGCCTCGCCCCGGCAGTCGGTCGGCCCCTGGCTGGGATGGGCGGCCGCCGCGCGATCGGCGCGACTGGCCGCGTCAGAGCTCCTGGGTGAAGCGCGCCCAGCGCTCGAGCAGCTGCCCGGCCGCGCCGGAGTCGATGGCCGCGGCGGCACGGGTCAGGCCGTCCTCCCAGGAGGGCAGCCACTCGGCGTGGCTGGATAGTCCGGCGTGGGCCACCATCGCCCCGGCGGCATTGAGCACCACGGCGTCGCGCACCGCACCGGCGGAGCCGCCAAGCACCGAGCGCGCCTCGGCGGCGTTGGCCTCCGCATCTCCCCCGACGAGATCTTCGACCCGGGCGCGCGGGAAGCCGAAGCCGAGCGGATCGAACGTCAGCTTGTCGATGGTGCCGGCCTGGACGCGCCAGATCGTGCTGGTGGTCGTGGTGGTCAGCTCGTCGAGGCCGTCGTCGCCGTGCACCACCAAGACGCTGGCCCGGCGGGCCGCGAAAACCCCGGCCATCACCTCAGCGAGATCCCCGAACGCACAGCCGATCAAGCCTGAACGCGGTCCGGCCGGATTCGTCAGTGGGCCAAGCAGATTGAAGACCGTCGGCACACCGATCTCCCGTCGCGGCGGCGCGGCGTACTTGAACGACGGATGAAAAACCGGGGCGAAGCAGAACCCGATTCCGACGTCGGCGACGCAACGGGCCACCTGTTCGGGGCCGAGGTCGATGCGCACCCCCAACGCCTCGAGCATGTCCGCCCCACCGCTTTTCGACGACGCCGCACGGTTGCCGTGTTTGACCACCCGCAGGCCGGCTGCGGCGACGACGATGGCCGCCATCGTCGACAGGTTGACCGTGTTGGCGCGGTCACCGCCGGTGCCGACCACATCGACCGTCTCCGTGCCGATGACGTCGGTGGGCACCCGCTGGGCGTAGCCCAGCATGGTGTCGGCCAGTTCGCGGACCTCCGCGGCGGTCGGGCGCTTCATTTTCATCGCCACGCCGAAGGCCGCGATCTGCGCCGGGGTCGCCGCGCCACCCATGATCTGGTCCATCGCCCAGGCCGCCTCGCCGGCCGCGAGGTCCTCGCCGCCGGTCAAACGGCCCAGGACCACCGGCCAGGTCAGGGATGTCATCCGCCGATCGTCGCACGACGGCAAGAACCGGCGGGAACAAGTTGTGACCAATTGGGCCCCGAGGTGTACCTACGGCGGACCGACGGGTCATACTTCTCACTGTGACGAGTGCCGTTGGAACATCGGGAACAGCGATCACCTCACGCGTGCATTCGCTGAACCGGCCGAACATGGTCAGCGTTGGCACCATCGTGTGGCTCTCCAGTGAGCTGATGTTCTTTGCTGGGCTCTTCGCGATGTATTTCACCGCACGCGCCCACGCGGGCGGGGAGTGGCCGCCGCCGCCGACCGAACTCAACCTCTATCAGGCAGTTCCGGTAACCCTGGTGCTCATCGCGTCCTCGTTCACCTGCCAGATGGGCGTGTTCGCCGCAGAGCGCGGCGACGTCTTTGGTTTGCGCAGGTGGTACGTCATCACCTTCCTGATGGGCGCCTTCTTCGTTCTCGGGCAGGCCTACGAGTACTGGCATCTGGTCACCCACGGCACGACGATTTCCAGTAGCGCCTACGGCAGCGTCTTCTACATGGCGACCGGCTTCCACGGACTGCACGTCGTGGGCGGCCTGGTGGCGTTCGTGCTGCTGCTGCTGCGCACCAGGATGAGCAAGTTCACCCCCGCGCAGGCGACCGCCTCGATTGTCGTGTCCTATTACTGGCACTTCGTCGACATCGTGTGGATCGCCCTGTTCGCGACGATCTACTTCATCCGATGAGGACGCCGATGAGGACTTCGGACAGGAAAGGGAGGGAGCGCACCCCGATGCGGTCGGCCACCCCGGCGAATGACAAATCCCGCCGACGCCTTCGCCGGCGTCTCAGCGCGGCGGTACTGCTGCTGTTCGGTCTCTCGGCCTCCGGCGTCCTGGCGGCGACGCTGACCCCCCAGCCCCAGGTTGCCGTCGCCGACCAGGCGCAATCGGCCCTGCTGCGAACCGGCCAGCAACTCTACGAAACCGCGTGCATCACCTGCCACGGCATCAACCTGCAGGGCGTTCAGAGTCGCGGGCCCAGCCTCATCGGTGTCGGTGAGGCGGCGGTCTACTTCCAGGTGTCCAGCGGCCGGATGCCCGCCATGCGCGGTGAGGCCCAGGTCGCACGCAAGGCCCCGGCCTTCGACCAGGCCCAGGTCGACGCTCTGGGCGCCTACGTACAGAGCTACGGCGGCGGCCCCCTGGCCCCGCGCGACGCCAACGGCCAGATCTCAGACCGCTCGCTGATCGGTGACAACGTGGCGCGCGGCGGCGATCTGTTCCGGCTCAACTGCGCGTCCTGCCACAACTTCACCGGCCGCGGCGGGGCACTGTCGTCAGGAAAGTACGCCCCGGCGCTCGACCCGGCCACACCGGCGCAGATCTACACGGCGATGACCACCGGCCCGCAGAACATGCCCAAGTTCTCCGACCGGCAGCTCACACCCGAGGAGAAGCGCGACATCATCGCTTACGTCCGCTCCGCCAGCGAGACGCTCAACCCGGGAGGCTACGGACTCGGTGGCTTCGGCCCGGCGTCTGAGGGCATGGCGATCTTCATCGTCGGGATGGTGGCCGCGATCGCGGCGGCCATGTGGATCGGGGCCCGGAAGTGACCGGCCCGAGCGATCCGCGGCCGACGGACGAGCAGCTCGCCGGCATGTCCCGGGAGGAACTGGTCAAGCTGGGCGGCAAGCTGGACGGCGTCGAGACCGTCTTCCGTGAACCGCGGTGGCCGGTACCCGGCACCCGCGCCGAGAAGCGCTCCGAGCGCCTGGTCGCGTTCTGGCTGCTCTTCGGCGGTCTGTGCGGGCTGGCCCTGCTGCTGGTCTTCCTGTTCTGGCCATGGGAGTACAAGCCACACGGCGCCGCGGGCAACCTGCTCTACACCCTGGCGACTCCGCTCTACGGCGTGACCTTCGGACTGTCGGTCCTGGCGATCGGCTTCGGGGCGGTGCTCTACCAGAAGCGCTTCATCCCCGAGGAGATCTCCATCCAGGACCGTCACGACGGCGCGTCCTCCGAACTGGACCGCAAGACCGCTGCGGCCAACCTGGTCGATGCTCTGGAAACCTCGACCATCAAGCGCCGCAAGGTCATCGGGCTCTCTTTGGGCATCGGCCTGGGCGCTTTCGGCGTCGGGACCCTGGTCGCGTTCATCGGCGGGCTGATCAAGAACCCGTGGAAACCGGTGGTCCCCACCGCCGAGGGCAAGAAGGCCGTGCTGTGGACCTCGGGATGGACACCCCGCTACGTCGGGGAGACCATCTACCTGGCCCGGGCCACCGGCCTGCCCGGCGAGTCGCCCTTCGTGAAGATGCGGCCCGAGGACATCGACGCGGGCGGCATGGAGACGGTCTTCCCGTGGCGGGAGTCCGACGGTGACGGCACCACGGTGGAATCCAGCGAGAAGCTCCACAAGATCGCCCTGGGCGTGCGCAACCCGGTGATGCTCATCCGGATCCGACCGGTCGACCTGCCCCGGGTGGTCAAACGCCAGGGCCAGGAGAGCTTCAACTTCGGGGAGTTCTTCGCCTACACCAAGGTCTGCTCGCACCTGGGCTGCCCGTCCTCGCTCTACGAGCAGCAGACCTACCGGATCCTGTGCCCGTGCCACCAGTCGCAGTTCGACGCCCTGCACTTCGCCCGGCCCCTCTTCGGCCCGGCGGCGCGCGCGCTGGCGCAACTTCCGATTACCATTGATAAGGACGGCTATCTAGTCGCCAACGGTGACTACATCGAACCCGTAGGACCGGCATTCTGGGAGCGCAGATCATGAGCATTAACGTCGCAGACCGCATCGGGACCGTCGCCGACAACCTCGACTCGCGCTACCACCCGTCGGGGTCCCTACGGCGGCAACTCAACAAGGTGTTCCCCACCCACTGGTCGTTCCTGCTCGGTGAAGTCGCGATGTACAGCTTCATCGTGCTGCTGCTCACCGGGGTCTATCTGACCCTGTTCTTCGACCCCTCGATGGCCGAGGTCACCTACCAGGGCGTCTACCAGCCGCTGCGGGGCGTGGAGATGTCCCGGGCGTACGAGACCGCCCTGGACATCAGCTTCGAGGTGCGCGGCGGTCTGTTCGTCCGGCAGGTCCACCACTGGGCGGCCCTGCTGTTCGCCGCCGCGATCATGGTCCACATGGCCCGGGTGTTCTTCACCGGGGCATTCCGCCGGCCCCGGGAGGCCAACTGGGTGATCGGGGCGCTGCTGCTGATCCTGGCCATGTTCGAGGGCTTCTTCGGGTACTCGCTGCCCGACGACCTGCTGTCGGGCACCGGCATCCGGGCGGCTCTCTCGTCGATCACACTGGGACTGCCCCTGATCGGGACCTGGATGCACTGGGCGCTGTTCGGCGGAGACTTCCCGGGCACCATCATCATCCCCCGGCTCTACGCCGTGCACATCCTGGTCTTCCCGGGAATCATGCTCGCGCTCATCGGTCTTCACCTGGCGCTGGTGTGGTTCCAGAAGCACACCCAGTTCCCCGGACCGGGTCGCACCGAGAAGAACGTCGTGGGCGTACGGGTCATGCCTGTCTTCGCGGTAAAGTCCGGCGCCTACTTCGCCATGGTGGTGGGCGTCCTCGGCCTGATGGGCGGGCTGCTTCAGATCAACCCGATCTGGCAGCTCGGCCCCTATAAGCCGTCCCAGGTGTCCGCCGGCTCGCAGCCTGACTTCTACATGCTGTGGACCGATGGCCTGATCCGGCTGTTCCCGCCGTGGGAGATCTACATCGGGAACCACACCATCCCCGCCGCCGTCTGGGTCGCGGTCATCATGGGTGTGATCTTCGCGCTGCTGATCTTCTACCCGTTCCTGGAGCGGCGCTTCACCGGTGACAACGCTCACCACAACCTGCTCCAGCGCCCGCGGGACGTACCCGTGCGCACCGGCATCGGGGCGATGGCGATCGCGTTCTACATCGTGCTGACGTTCAGCGCGATGAACGACATCATCGCCTACAAGTTCCACGTCTCGCTCAACGCGACCACGTGGATCGGCCGGATCGGGATGCTGGTCCTGCCGCCGCTGGTGTTCTTCATCACCTACCGGTGGGCGGTAGCCCTGCAGCGCAGTGACCGTGCGGTCCTCGAACACGGCATCGAGACGGGCATCATCAAGCGCCTGCCGCACGGTGCGTATATCGAGTTGCACCAACCGCTCGGCCCGGTCGATGAGCACGGCCACCCCATCCCCTTGGAGTACGAGGGAGCAGCTCTGCCGAAACGGATGAACAAGCTCGGAGCCGGCGGTAGGCCGGGTCACGGCAGCTTCCTGCAGGCGGATCCGGCTCCCGAGGACGCGGCACTCAACGAGGCCGCTCACGCCTCCGAGCAGCGTGCCCTGACGGCCCTGAAAGAGTGGCAGGACCACGAGTACACCGGCAATGGGAAGGGCAACGGGAACGGCCGCGGTAACGGGAACGGCAACGGGAACGGAAACGGCCGCGGTAACGGGAACGGCAGCGGGAACGGATCGGCCAGCTGAAAGCGGCTGGAGCGCAGCGCCATTGAGTGCAGCGCCGGTGACTGCTGCGTAATCTATCGCTCTGTTGTTGCAGCGGGTTTGTCCGAGGCGGGGCTTACGCCTTGGCTGGCGTCGAACTCCCGCTGGAAGAACACCGCGATCACCGGCATCCCGACAGTGACGGCACCGGCGACACCGAGTGCTATCCAGGCCGCCGTATCGCTGCCGACTGCCAGCAGATAGGTCGCGGTGGCCACCCCGATCAGCGCCAAACCCATGGCCGCCCACAGCCCCGAAGCGCAGCGAAGCAGGATCCGGTCCACTGTCGCGGTCGAGACGTCGGAAACAGGCGGCGGACTCTCGGGGTCCCGAACGCGAGCACTCGGGCGGTCCACGACGGAGCCGAAAACCCGCAGCTTCTCGGTGGGAGCATCGACCGGCGCGGCTGACGCTGCCGGTGCGGCGGCCGCGGAAGAGTCGGGCGTGTCAGCGCGGTCGGGCGGAGTTGCGAGCGCGGTCCGGCGCGCCCGGATGAGCAGCGGGATCGCGCCGATGAGGGTCACCGAGGAAATGGCGATGATGGTGTAGAGCACCCACGGCGAGTGCGGGGCGCCGTCGCGGGCATTCCCGCGGCCGAGCCCGACGAGGGCGACCGTCGCGATCACACCGACAGCCAGCAGCACCAGCCAGATCGCCCCGCTGATGCCCACGAACAGGCGATCAACGACCTCCGGTGAGCGCCGATCCTCATCGGCTGCTGCCGTCTCGCCGGCCATCAGCAGCTCGTCTGTGCGGCGTTGCTTTGATTCGATGACAGCACCGTCCCGTCGCTCGTAGTGATGGCGCAGTTAAGCCTGCTGACCAGGAAAAGGCTGGACGCCTGCACCGATCCGACCTCGGACTGTGAAATCGGCGTCACGGTCAGCGACCAGGGAATGTAGACGTTGCGCTGCGTGCGCCGCCGCCCGGAGGCATCGACGTAGGTCACCGTGATGATGTCTCCGGGTGCCTTGGTACCGGTGACCGAGTAGGTCACCTGCCGGGGTCCTGCCGGCGTGGTAGTCGTGGTCGTGGTCGGCGCCACCGTGGTCGTGGCGGGGGGTGGCGGCTCCTCCGTGGGAGGAGGCGGCGGAGGCGGCGGCTCGGGGGTGACCGTGACCGTCTCGGGCGGCGGTGGGGGCGGAGCCTCGGTGGGCGGGGGCGGCGGCGGGGGCGGCGGAGTGGTGATCTCGTCCTGCACCGGCGGAACAGGTGCTGTCGTCGTCGAGGGCACCGCCAGGTTCGTGGTGTCGTTGCTGGTCACCAGGAGCGAGACCGAGACGACCAGGGCGATCGCGGCAATGATGGCGGTAACCCCCACCACCCACGGCCACTTGGGCGGCGAGAGGTCCGCGGGGCCGGCCGTGTTGCCGTAGCTGTCGTAGTCCTCGTAATCGCCATAAGCGCCGCCGTAGCCGCCGTAGCCCGCATAGTCGCCGGATTCGTACAGTCCGCGGTCGGCGGGGACATAGGGCCCGATCGTGTACTGCTCGGATTCGGGGGCAGAGTAGGCCCGCGAGAAGCCGGTGTCGGTGAGTTCGTCCCGGTGGTCCTCGGTGGGCTGATCCGGCGGATTGGGCCCGCTCATCCCTGCCTAACCTCTTTCGAGCCTATCCGTGCCGTCCTGGCCAACGCGACGGCGTTCGACGCAAACACTACCCACCCACCGGCCGGATCAGTCGGTACGCCCGCCGCAGCGCGTCGAAGTCTCGACTTGATCGTGACTTCCCTGCGTCTGTCAGTGCTTCTCAGGGCCCACGTAGTACTCGAACACCAGACCGCACACCGCGGCGAGCACGAAGACGATGCCGGCGAAGATCAGCCACGGCAGCCACAGAGCCGCTCCGACGGCCGCGGTGGAGAAGGCCAGGGCAATCAGGATCGGCCACCAGCTGTGCGGCGAGAAGAAGCCCAGTTCGCCTGCGCCGTCGGCGATGTCGGCGTCGGGATAGTCCTCGGGCCGGGTGTCGAGCCGCCGGGCCACGAACCGGAAGAAGGTGCCGATGATCAACGACAGTCCCGCCGTCATGACCAGCGCGGTGGTGCCGGCCCACTCCACGCCGCCAGGCTCGAAGACCTTCGTGAGCACCCCGTAGACGACGGCTGCGAGGACGAAGACCCCCGTGAGGATCTCGAACAGCCTGGCTTCGATACGCACGCCGCCTCCCCTACCTGGTTGCCTCTGCGGCCGAGGCCGACCTCGGGATCACCTGCTCGCCACGACGGGTGTCGAACGGCCGTGTGGTGATCGCCAGCGGCTCCTCGTTGATCGCCAGCAGTGCCTCGGCGTTCGTCTTGCCGGCGATGCGCTCCTGCAGATAGGTCCGGAAGGCGTCGGGCTCGACCACCCTGAGCTCGAAGTTCATCATCGAGTGAAATGTCCCGCACATCTCGGCGCAGCGTCCGACGAAGGCACCGGTTTCGGTGATCTCCGAGACCTGCCAGATGTTGTCGGTGTGGTTGGCCTTCGGTTCGGGGAAGACGTCGCGCTTGAAGAGGAACTCCGGCACCCAGAACGAGTGGATCACGTCGGCTGAGGCCTGCTGGAACTCGACGCGCTTGCCCTTGGGCAGCACCAGGATCGGGATCTCGTCGCTGGTGCCGACGGTCTCCACTTTGTTGAAGTTCAGATAGCTGCGGTCCGCGGGGTCGCGGCCGCGAATAGCGCCGACCTTCTCATGACCGTGCTCGTCGAGGCCCTCGGGCTTGGAGACCAAGGCCTCTTTGCGAGCCGGGTCGGCGCCGTCGTAGTTGAACGACCCGTCGGCGTAGGCGACCTTCTGATAGCCGAATTTCCAGTTCCACTGGAACGCCGTGATGTCGACGACGACCTCGGGGTTGTCCTCCTCGCGCAGCATCTTCTGCTGGGTGACCACGGTGAAGTAGAACAGCACCGAGATGATCAGGAACGGGATCACGGTGAGGACCAGTTCCAGGGGCATGTTGTAGGCGAACTGCCGGGGCATCTCGTCGTCGCCCTTTTTCTTGCGATGGAAGGCCCGCGACCATGCCATCGCAATCCAGGTGATCGCTCCGACGATCGCCGCCGCGATGACCGAACCCACCCACAGCTGCCGGTTGGCGTGCGCTTCGGGCGTGATGCCCTTGGGCCACCCCAGCCCGAATACCTCCTGCCAGGTGCACCCGCTGACCGTCAGCGCCACCAGGCCCAACACGACGGCCATCGCCGCCATTCGCAGCCGACGCGGTCGGCTTGGGCCGCGGAATGTCACCTTGCCGCCTCCTGAAATCGCTGGCCGATCAGTGCCGGCCGGTCCGGCGTCACACCCGAATACGTCGAATAATACGCAGCGTAGACCACCGCCGAGCGGCTATCGGACACACCTGGCGATTCGCCCGGCACACCGGCGGGCAGGTCTGTGACCTCGGGCATACTAGGCCGGGTGTGCGGACTGATTGCCCTGGTGGGAGGGGCACCGGGGACCGTCACCACCGCGGTCGTCGACTCCGTGGCCGGGGTCTCTCCGCTGATGCGCCACCGCGGCCCCGACGAGCCGGGGACCTGGTCGGACATGGGCCCGGCCGGCGCACCGGGGACGGCGGTACTGGGGTTCAATCGGTTGTCGATCATCGACATCGCCCACTCGCACCAGCCGCTGCGCTGGGGCCCGCCGACCCAGCCCGGGCGCTACGTGCTGGTCTTCAACGGCGAGATCTACAACTACCTCGAGTTGCGCGCCGAGCTGACCGAACGCTACGGGACCGCCTTCGCAACCGACGGCGACGGTGAGGCCATCGTCGCGGCCTATCACCACTGGGGTGCCGACGCGCTGGGCCGGCTTCGCGGCATGTTCGCCTTCGCGCTGTGGGACACCGAGCGCGAGGAACTGTTCTGCGCCCGCGACCCCTTCGGCATCAAGCCGCTGTTCATGGCGACCGGCCCGGGCGGCACGGCGGTCGGCAGCGAGAAGAAGTGCCTGCTGGCCCTGGCCGACGTGCTCGGCCTGGACACCGGCATCGACCCCCGCGCCGTGCAGCACTACACCGTCCTGCAGTACGTTCCCGAGCCCGAGACGCTGACCCTGGGCGTGCGCCGCCTGGAATCCGGCTGTTACGCCGTCATCCGCCCCGGGCGGCCCCCCGAGGTCAGCCGCTACTTCCGGCCCCGTTTCGCCGCAGTGCCCTTCACGGGATCCGCGCAGTCCCGCTATGACGAGATCACCGCGGTTCTCGAGGACTCGGTGGCCAAGCACATGCGCGCCGACGTCACTGTGGGGGCCTTCCTGTCGGGGGGCATCGATTCCACCGCGATCGCCGCGCTGGCCATCCGGCACAACCCGCGGTTGATCACGTTCACCACCGGCTTCGAGCGGGAGGGCTTCTCGGAGATCGACGTGGCCGTCGCGTCCGCGGAGGCGATCGGGGCCCGCCACGTCGCCAAGGTGGTCACCCAGGCGGAATTCGTCGCGGCGCTGCCGGAGATTGTCTGGTACCTCGATGAGCCGGTCGCCGACCCAGCCCTGGTGCCGTTGTTCTTCATCGCGCGGGAAGCCCGCAAGCACGTCAAGGTCGTCCTCTCCGGCGAGGGGGCAGACGAACTTTTCGGCGGGTACACGATCTACCGGGAACCGTTGTCGCTCAGGGCTTTCGACTATCTGCCCAGAGGTGTTCGAAGATCGCTCGGCAGGGCATCGCGACCACTGCCGGCGGGGTTGCGTGGCAAGAGTCTGCTCCACCGGGGATCGTTGACGCTGGAGGAGCGGTACTACGGTAATGCCCGCAGTTTCTCCGATGAGCAGTTGCGAGCGGTGCTCCCCGGCTTCAACCCGGACTGGACGCACACCGACGTCACCGGACCGGTCTACGCCGAGTCTCGGGACTGGGATCCTGTCGCCCGGATGCAGCACGTCGACCTGTTCACCTGGCTGCGCGGGGACATCCTGGTCAAGGCGGACAAGATGACGATGGCGAACTCCCTGGAGTTGCGGGTTCCGTTTCTCGACGCGGAGGTGTTCGCGGTTGCTGCCCGACTGCCGCTGGACCAGAAGATCACCCGCACCACGACGAAGTACGCGCTGCGTCGTGCGCTGGAGCCCATCGTCCCCGCGCACGTGCTCAATCGGGCCAAGCTCGGGTTCCCGGTGCCGATTCGGCACTGGCTGCGGTCCGGGGAGCTGATGGAGTGGGCCTACGACATCATCGGGACGGCACGTGACGGTGGTGCCGGCCGGCTGGTCGATTTAGACGCGGTGACGGCGATGCTCGACGCCCATCGGTTGGGCGAGGCCGATCACAGCCGCCGGCTGTGGACGGTCCTGATCTTCCTGCTCTGGCACGCGGTGTTCATCGACCGAAGCGTGGTTCCGGTGATCAGCGAACCGCACTATCCAGTCCAGCTCTAGGCCAGTCCAGCTCTAGGCCGGTCCAGCCTGGGCTGTCAGGGCGCGGATGATCTCCGCTGCAGCCTGCCCGCCATAGGCTCCGGCCAGCCTGTCGGATGCGCTGGACGCATCCCAGACCCAGTTCTGTGTTCCGGTGGTCTCGAGCACCAGGACGGCGACCATGGATCCCAGTTGCGCGGCACGTTCCAGATCCAGCCCGGCGCCGCGGCCGGTGAGGAAACCGGCCCGGAACGCGTCGCCGACCCCGGTGGGATCCACCCGCTCGATCTCGGGAACGACGCCGACGCGCAGGGTCGTGCCGTCGGCGGTGACCAGATCGACCCCGTCTGCGCCCAGGGTGGTGACTCGCAGGCCCACCTGCTCGCGCACCTGCGCCTCGGTCCACCCGGTCTTGGACAGCATCAGGTCCCACTCGTAGTCATTGCTGAACAGGTAGGTCGCTCCGTCGACAAGTTGGCGGATCTCCTCGCCGGACAGCCTGGCCAGCTGCTGGGACGGATCGGCGGCGAAGCGCAAGCCCAGTTCCCGACACTCCTCGGTATGGTCGAACATCGCCGCCGGGTCGTTGGCGCCGACGATCACCAGTTCGGGCTCGCCCGCTGCCGCGATGACGTCCGCAAGCCTGATGTTGCGGGCCCGCGACATCGCGCCCGGGTAGAACGACGCGATCTGGGCCATGTCCAGATCTGTCGTGCACACGAACCGTGCGGTGTGCTGAGTGTCGGAGACCAGAACGTGCTCGCAGTCGACGCCCGCCGCCTCCAGCCGTTCCCGGTAGTCGGTGAAGTCGACACCGGCCGCACCGACCAGCAGCGGGCTACCGCCGAGCACACCGATCGCATAGGCCATGTTGCCGGCCACCCCGCCGTGGTGAACCACGAGGTCCTCGACCAGGAAGCTCAGCGACACCTTCTGCAGATGCTCGGCGAGGAGCTGTTCGGAAAACCGCCCGGGGAAACGCATCAGGTGGTCGGTGGCAATGGATCCGGTCACCGCGATGGTCACGGGCATCCCCTTCGTCGGGTGTGCGCTAGCCTTCTGAAAGCAGCGCTGAAGACGAGCCGACTATAGGGCCCGGCACTCAACTCGGTGCGGACCGGTGGCTCGATCGCGAACCCGACAAATCCAGGAGGGGTGTCGATGGCTGGCCCGGTTCCGCCGCCGTACCCGCCGCTCGGCCCAGAGGCCCAGCCCGCCTACCCCACTGTGCCGTATCCGTCCCCCGCGCCCTACCCGTCCCCCGCGCCCTACCCCGGCGTCCTGCCGCCGCCCGTGGACTTCCCGCCGCGCCGCCGCGTCCGCACTGTGATCTGGACCCTGGTCGGGCTTGCCCTGGTTGGCGTGCTGGTCGTCGCGGCGGTCGTCCTCGGCGGCGGGCGGCCGGCGGCGGGATCTGGGGGATTCACCGATACCGCCGCGAAGGCGGCCATCCAGGGATACCTGACCGCGCTGTCCACCGGGGACACCGAGACCGTTGCCCGCAACACCCTCTGCGGCATGTTCGACGCAGTCAGGGATCGGCGTTCGGATCTGGCCCTGGCCCGGCTGGCGAGCGACGCGTTCCGCAAGCAATTCAGTCGCGCCGAGGTACTCACGATCGACAAGATCGTGCTGTCATCCACCTATCAGGCCCAGGTCCTGTTCACGATGAGGGTGGCACCGACCGCGGGAGCCCGCTCGGCGCGTGGCGAGGAGCAGGCCATCGCGCAGGTGCTTCGCCAGGACAACCAGCTCCTGGTGTGTTCCTACCTGCTGCGAACCACCGCTCAGTACTGAGCCGCCGTCCGGGTCGGACTCAGTTGAACGAGTCGCCGCAGGCGCACGACCCCGTCGCATTGGGGTTGTCGATCGTGAAGCCCTGCTTTTCGATGGTGTCGACGAAGTCGATGGTGGCCCCCTGGACGTAGGGCGCGCTCATCCGGTCGACGGTCAACTTCACGCCTCCGAACTCGACGGCCAGATCGCCGTCGAGGGAGCGGTCGTCGAAGAACAGGTTGTAGCGCAGGCCCGCGCAGCCGCCGGGCTGAACCGCGATGCGCAGGGTCAGGTCGTCGCGACCCTCCTGATCGAGCAGCGCTTTGGCCTTGGCCGCAGCGGCATCGGTCAGGCTGACGCCGTGGGTCGAGGTCGAGGTGGCCGACTCATCGGACACGGTGATCACTCTCCTCGGATGTGATTCGGGTTCGGATCTGTTCGTCCGGCCTTCGGCACAACGTTACCCGCTGGGCGCGCTATTCCCCCACCTCGTCCCCCGCCGCGGCCGCGACCCTGGCCGCCAGCCCGGCGAGTTGGCCGGCCGCGTCGTCGATCGCCCGCTGCACCGATCCGGCATGCTCGGCAAGCGATGCGGCCCGGATTCCGGCGGCCCGCTGAGCCGTCCCAGCCAGGTTGACCTGCCCGGCGAGCACCAGCACCGGGACCGGGCGCCCGGTGTTCCGGGCCATCCGCGCCAGGAATCCGACCACCTTGCCGTGCAGCGACTGCTCGTCAAGCCGGCCCTCGCCGGTGACGATCAGGTCGGCAGCGGCAACCTCGGCAGCCAGCCCGGTCTGCTCCGCGACAAGGGCCGCGCCGGATTCCCGCTGCGCTCCCAGGGCCAGCAGGGCCGCGCCCAGTCCGCCGGCCGCACCGGCACCGGGCCGCGAGGACACCGGCTCCACCGCCATCCGGTCCAGTTCAGGCGCCCAGGCCGACATCCGGTGTTCGAGCACGTCGACCGTGGCCGGATCGGCACCCTTCTGCGGGCCGAAGACGTGAGCGGCCCCACGGGGTCCGAGCAGCGGATGCTCGACGTCGGTGGCCGCGGTCAGGCGCACCCCGGCGAGGCGCTCACGCGCGCGCTGCGGGCCGCCGAGCACGTCGATCATTCCGCGGCCGCCGTCGGTGCAGCCGCTGCCGCCCAATCCCACGATGACCGAGCGCGCACCGCCCGCCAGGGCCGCACCGATGAGCTGCCCGACGCCCCGGCTGTGGGCTGCCAGAGCCGTCGCCGGCGTGGGCGGACCGCCCACCAGCGCAAGCCCACAGGCCTGCGCGCACTCGATGTAGGCGGTGTGTGTGGACACGTCGAACCCCCAGGCGGCATCGACATCGGTCGCCAGCGGACCGGCCACCCGGCAGCGCCGGATCACCATCGTCGGGATCCGCTGCGAGAGGACGGTCAGGAAGCCCGGTCCCCCGTCGGACTGCGGGGCGGCGACGAGGGTGTCGGCCGGCCGTGCCCGGCGCCAGCCGTCCGCGATCGCCCGGGTCGCTTCAGCGGCGGTCAGGCTGTCGCCGAAACAGTCCGGCGCGATCAGCACACGGAGGCCGGCCACCACCGCAGGGTAGACCGGGAGGCTGCCGGCCGTCGCCCGCGAACGGACCCCGGCGCAGTAACCTGGCAGACGTGAAACTGCTGGGCCGCAAGAACAGCGACGGCGAGGGCGCGCCGGACGCGGAACCCGCGTCGGAGTCGACGCCGGAGGAGTCGCCCCAGCCGGCGGGTGTCACCGCGCCGAAAGGTCGCCCGACCCCCAAGCGCAACTCCGGCGCCAAACGCCGCGGCCCGGTCGCGCCGGCGCCGATGACGGTCTCGGAGGCCCGTAAGCGGCGACGCGAGATGCGCAACACCATGACCAAGGAAGAGCGCAAGGCCGACAAGATGCGGCGGCGCGCGGCCATCGCTGAGCGGCGCGAGCGGATGATGGCGGGCGAAGAGGACTATCTGCTTCCTCGCGATCGGGGACCCGTGCGCCGCTACGTCCGCGACCTCGTCGACTCCCGACGCAACGTCCTCGGACTGTTCATGCCCTCGGCTCTGATGCTGATCTTCGTGATGCTGGCCATGCCACGACTGCAACTCCTGATCTCCCCGGCGATGCTGCTGCTGATGGCCGTCATGGTCATCGACGCTGTCCTGTTGTCGCGCAAGGTGAATAGAGCCGTCGAGGCGAAGTTCCCGGACAACACCGAGACACGCTGGAAACTCGGGTTCTACGCAGCGGGCCGCGCCTCCCAGATGCGCCGGATGCGGATGCCGCGACCCATGGTTGCGCGTGGCGCCGAGGTGCACTGATCGCACCCGCGGCGCGCATTCTGGTGCTGGGCGGAATTCGGTCGGGGAAGTCACAGTGGGCCGAGCAGGCCGTCACTGAGGTGCTCCGAAGCCGCGGAACCCGCCCCGAGCTGATGCGCTACATCGCGACCGGCCCCGGACCAGGATCCGACCGAGGAACCGATCCGGCCTGGGCCGAGCGGGTCACCGATCACCGCAGGCGGCGCCCGTCGGCGTGGCAGACGCGGGAGACCACCGACGTGGCGAGCGAACTGCGCGCCGACCCGTCGACTCCCGCACTGGTCGACGACCTCGGCGGGTGGCTGACCGCGGTGCTGGACCGGCGTGGCTGGCAGGGCGGTTCGATCACCGAGGACATCGACGACCTGGTGGACGCCGTCGGCGACTTCGACGCCCCGCTGGTGCTGGTCAGCCCCGAAGTGGGCCTGACGGTGGTGCCGGCCACCGCGGCGGGTGGGCGCTTCGTCGACGAGCTGGGCCAGCTCAACCAACGCCTCGCCGCGTGTTGCGACCGGGTTGTCCTGGTCGTCGCGGGCCAGCCGGTGCAGGTGAAGCCTGCCGCTGGAATGCCGGGCTGATGGTCGCGCCGCTACCCTTCGCGCCCGTGCCGGAGCCGGACGGGCGGGCCGCCGCGGCCGCCCGCCGTCGCCAGGATCTGCTCACCAAGCCGACCGGCGCCCTGGGGCGGCTGGAGGATCTCGCGGTGTGGGTGGCGGCCTGTCAGGGACGCTGCCCGCCGCAACGATTCGAGCGGGCCCGGGTGGTGGTGTTCGCCGGTGATCACGGGGTGGCGCGCGACGGCGTATCGGCCTATCCGCCGGAGGTGACCGCTCAGATGGTCACCACCATCGAGTCGGGCGCCGCGGGGATCAACGTGCTCGCCGACTGTGCGGGCGCGACCGTGCGGGTGGTCGACGTCGCGGTGGACCGCGACAGCACCGAGGCAGATGCGCCCTACCGGGTACGCAGATCCAGCGGCAACATCGCGGTCGAAGACGCGCTGCTGCCCGAGGAGGCGGTCGCCGCCGTCGAGGTCGGGATGCGGGTGGCCGACGAGGAGGTCGACTCCGGCGCCGATCTGCTCATCGCCGGTGACATGGGTATCGGAAACACCACCGCGGCAGCGACGGTGATCGCGGCACTGACGGGCACCGAGCCCGTTGTCGCGGTCGGCCGCGGCACAGGGATCGACGACGACACCTGGTCGCGGAAGACCGCCGCGGTGCGCGATGCCCTGTACCGATCGCGCGGAGCGCGCGCGGACCCGGTCGCTCTGCTGGCCGCGTGCGGCGGTGCCGATCTTGCCGCGATGGCGGGTTTCTGTGCGCAGGCGGCGGTGCGGCGGACTCCGCTGCTGCTCGACGGCCTGGCCGTTACGGCGGCCGCACTCGTGGCCGACCGGATGGCACCCGGTGCCCGGTCGTGGTGGCAGGCCGGTCACCGCTCCCCTGAGCCGTCGCACGAGCTGGCCCTCGCGGAGTTGGGCCTGCGCCCGATACTCGATCTGGGACTGCGACTCGGCGAGGGCAGCGGAGCCGCAGTCGCGCTGTCGATCGTGCGGGCCGCGGTCGCGGTGCTGTCGTCGATGGCCACGTTCACCGATGCCGGGGTGTCGGGTCGGGTGGACCCGTGAGGGCCGGGCTGGCGAGCGCGTTCGCCTTCGGCACGGTGCTGCCCGCGAGTCGGCGCGGCCAGTCGCTCGACGCGTCGACGGTCAGCTGGCTGCCCGTCGTCGGTGCCGTGCTCGGTTTGGTGACGGCCGGCACACTGTGGGCGGGTAGCTGGGCTTTCGGGGCGCACTCCGCGCTGACCGGGCTGCTGGCGGTCACAATCCTGCTGCTGGTGACGCGCGGCCTACACCTCGACGGCCTGGCCGACACTGCCGACGGGCTGGGCTGCCACGGACCGCCGGAGCGCGCGCTCGCCGTGATGCGCGAGGGTTCGGTGGGCGCGTTCGGCGTGGCCGCAGTCGTGCTAGCCGTCGTCACGCAGGCTGCGGCCTACACCGCGATGCCCGCCGGAGTGCACGGACTGGCCGCCGCGGTGGCCGCCCTCACGGCCGGCCGGGTCGCGGCGGTGCTGGCCTGCCGGCGCGGAGTCACCGCGGAGCCCGCCAGCAGGCTGGCCAGCCGCGTGGTGGGAACCCAGTCGCCGATCGTGGTG
This sequence comes from Mycobacterium sp., assembly GCA_018882965.1. GTDB lineage: Bacteria > Actinomycetota > Actinomycetes > Mycobacteriales > Mycobacteriaceae > Mycobacterium. The sequence continues at coordinate 88,579 of VEQY01000004.1, forward strand.
GTCGCCTGGCTGATCCTCGCCTGCGGGTTGGCGGCGTTCGCCACGCCGCGACCCTGGCAGGGCCCGCTGGTGGTGGTGCTGGCCCTCGGTGTGGCCGGCACGCTGATCGATCATTGCGCACGCCGGTTCGGCGGGGTCACCGGGGACGTCATCGGGGCGGCCATCGAGTTGGCGACGACCCTGACCGCCCTCGGGCTGGTCATCGGGCTCTGACCGGGCACGGGCCGGACGCTCAGCCCAGCCGAGTCATCCAGCCGTGGGTGTCGGCGAACGTGCCGCGCTGAATGCCGGTCAGGGTGTCCCGCAGGGCCATCGACACCTCGCCGGGTTGACCGTCTCCGACGGTGAACTCCCCCTCGCCGTACTTGACCCGGGCCACCGGCGTGATCACCGCAGCGGTACCGCAGGCGAAGACCTCGGTGATCTCGCCGGTCGCCACGCCCTTGCGCCACTCCTCCACGTCGATCTTGCGCTCCTCGACCGCGAACCCGGCGTCGCCGGCCAACTGCAGCAGCGAGTCGCGGGTGATCCCGGGGAGCAGGGAACCGCTGAGTTCGGGCGTCACCAGACGCGCCGTGCCGCCGCTGCCGAAGACGAAGAACAGGTTCATCCCGCCCATCTCCTCGATGTAGCGCCGTTCGATGGCATCCAGCCAGACGACCTGGTCGCATCCCTGTGCGGCCGCCTCGGCTTGCGCGAGCAACGAGGCGGCGTAGTTGCCGCCGAACTTCGCCGCTCCGGTGCCGCCGGGACTGGCCCGGACGTACTCGGTGGACAGCCACACGCTGACCGGTTTGACCCCGCCCTTGAAGTAGGCGCCCGCCGGCGAGGCGATCACCAGATAGCGGTACTGCGCGGACGGCCGCACGCCCAGGCCGGGTTCGGTGGCGATGATGAACGGCCGCAGGTACAGCGACTGCTCACCGCCGGCGGGCGGCACCCACTGGTGATCGACGGCGACCAGTTGACGCAAGGACTCCAGGAAGATCTCGTCAGGCAGTTCCGGGATGGCCAGCCGGCGTGCGGAGGTGCGCAGTCGTGCCGCATTGGCCTCCGGCCGGAAGGACACGATCGAACCGTCGGCCCACCGGTAGGCCTTGAGCCCCTCGAAAACCTCCTGGGCGTAGTGCAGCACGATCGCCGATGGGTCCAGTTCGATCGGGCCGTAGGGGACGACCCGAGCGTCGTGCCACCCGAGTTCACGGCTGTAGAGCAGCGACACCATGTGATCGGTGTAGTACCGCCCGAATCCCGGATCGGCCAGGACCGCGGCCCGTTTCTCGTCGGCCGCCGGGTGCGACGTGCGCTCGACGGCGAACTCGAGCGGGACGGGCATGCGGCGATTCTATAACCGCCCGTCGAGCCGGTCAGCGGGTGCGGACGTCGACGAACGGGGGTTTGACCACCTCGCACTCCAGCGGCCGCCCGCGAACATCGACGCTGACCACCCCGCCGTCAGGTACCTGGGCCTCGGTGTCCACCAGGGCCAGCGCGATGCCCGCACCCAGCGTCGGTGAGAACGTTCCGGAGGTGGTCAGGCCCACGGTGGCGGTGCCGTGCGACACAGCCATGCCGGCCCGGGGCACGCCGCGACCGAGGGCCCGCAGCCCGCGCAGCATCCGGCGCGGCCCGGCCTCTCGTTCGGCCAGGAGGGCCTCACGGCCCCAGAACTGATTCTTCGACCAGCCGACAGCCCACCCGCATCGCGCCTGCACCGGCGAAATGTCCAGCGCCAGTTCATGACCGTGCAGCGGATAGCCCATCTCCGTGCGCAGAGTGTCGCGCGCACCGAGTCCGGCAAGCTGACCGCCGCAGCTCTCGACCTCGGCGACCAGCGCATCGAACAGTTCCGCCGCGGCATCCCACGCGGGGAGCAGTTCGTAGCCGTGCTCCCCGGTGTAGCCGGTCCGGCAGACCCGGACCGCGGCGCCACCGAAGACGGCATCGACGAACTCCATGTAGTCCATCTCGGCCGGCAATCCGAGCGCGGCCAGCACCTCGCCCGACCGCGGCCCCTGCACCGCCAGGACCGCGAACTCACGATGCTCGTCTGTCACCGAGATATTCTGTGGCGCAGCGTTTTTCAGTGCCGAGACAACTGCAGCGGTGTTCGCGGCGTTCGGCACGAGGAAGATCTCCTCGTCGCTGACGTAGTAGGCGATCATATCGTCGATCACTCCGCCGCCCGGTTCGCAGCACAGTGTGTACTGCGCCTTTCCCGGGCCGATGCGGTGCAGGTCGTTGGTCAGAGCGGCGTTGACGAACTCGGCGGCCCCGGGTCCGGCCACCAGAGCCTTGCCCAGGTGGCTGACGTCGAACAGTCCTGCCGCAGCGCGGGTGGCGGTGTGTTCCCCCACGGTGCCGGCATAGGCGACCGGCATCAGCCACCCACCGAAGGCGGCGAAGGTGGCATTGCGGGCGCGATGGCGGTCCTCAAGGGGGCCGTGCTGCAGTTCCGTGTCGGTCACGCTGCCCAACCCTAATCCCCGCACGTCTAGGGTAGTGGTGGTGAACCGTGTCCCGACTGTCGCCGTCGCCTCGACGTTTCCCAAACGCGGACTGGCCTCGGCGGTCATGGTCGTTCCGGTCGTCCCCGACGACGGCGGGGCGCCGCGGGTCGTCGCGGGCGACTTCCTCGACGCTCAGACCGTCGACGAGATCGAGGCGTCGCTGCGGACTCTGGGGGCTAAAGCCGGCCCCGAACACCTGACCCGACTCATCGTCTCGTCGCTTCCGGTGGCCAGCGTGCTCACCGTCGGACTCGGCGGTCCGCGCGAGGACTGGCCTGCAGACCTGATCCGGCGCGCCGCGGGTGTGGCCGCGCGCGCACTGCCCGGCGTCGAGACGATCGTCACGACTCTCGGCGATGTACACCTGCAGGGAGCCGTCGAGGGCTTGATCCTGGGCGCCTACCAGATGCACGAGTTCCGCAGTGCGAAGACCGCACCGAAGGACCCGCCACTGACCCGGATCGTCGCGTTGAGCCGATCCCCGCGCGCCAAGGCCGAGGCCGCCCGCGCCGGGGCCATCGCGGCCGCGGTGGTTCGGGCGCGAGATCTGGTCAACACCCCGCCGAGCCATCTGCATCCCGACGAACTCGCCCGCCGCGCGGCGGCTTTGGGCAAGGCTGCCGGACTGCGCGTCGACATCCTCGACGAGAAGGCCCTGGCGAAGGCGGGTTATGGCGGCATCATCGGCGTGGGGCAGGGTTCCTCGCGTCCGCCGAGGCTGGTGCGCATGATCTACCGGGGCGCCACCGGCCGCAAACCCAAGAGGGTCGCGCTGGTGGGCAAGGGCATCACGTTCGACACCGGGGGAATCTCGATCAAGCCGGCCGCGGCGATGCACCACATGACCTCGGATATGGCCGGCGCGGCGGCCGTGATCGCCGCTACGGTGCTGGCCGCGGAACAGAAACTCCCCCTGGACGTGATCGCCACGGTGCCCATCGCCGAGAACATGCCCTCGGCGACCGCGCAGCGTCCCGGCGACGTACTCACCCAGTACGGCGGCACCACCGTCGAGGTCCTCAACACCGACGCCGAGGGCCGGCTGATTCTCGCCGACGCCATCGTCCGGGCTTGCGAGGACAAGCCGGACTACCTGATCGAGACCTCGACGCTGACCGGGGCGCAGACCATCGCACTGGGCGCCCGCATCCCCGGGGTGATGGGCAGCGACGGATTCCGCGACCGGGTGGCTGCGCTGTCCCAGCACGCGGGCGAGAACGCCTGGCCGATGCCGCTGCCCGACGAACTCAAAGACGATCTGAAGTCGACCGTCGCGGATCTGGCCAACGTCAGTTCCCAGCGCTTCGCCGGCATGCTGGTGGGTGGTGTCTATCTGCGCGAGTTCGTCGCCGACGGCGTGCAGTGGGTTCACCTCGACGTGGCCGGGCCCGCGTACAACACCACCGCACCGTGGGGGTACACCGCCAAGGGCGGCACCGGCGTGCCCACCCGCACCCTCTTCGCGGTGCTGGAAGACATCGCACTGCACGGGTAGCGGCTAGATCACCTTCCTGCGCGCCGCGCTGCGCAGGGCCGGCGGCAGCACCCGCGAGGTGGCGTACATCAGGTGGGCCTCGGGGGCGACCGGCCGGATCGCGGTGTTCTCGCGTACCGCAGCGAGGATCGCGGCCGCCACCTTCTCCGGGCCGTAACGGCGCAACCGGAACATCCGTTCCAGACCCGCCCGGCGCCGGTCCACCACCTGCTGGCGTCCCGGCGCCGGATGGAAATCGGTCGCAGCCACGATGTTGGTGTCCACCACGCCGGGACAGATCGTCGTCAGCCCGATCCCGGCGGCGGCCAGTTCGGCGCGCAGGCAGTCGGAGAACATGAACACCGCCGCCTTGGACGTGCAGTACGCATTGAGCGAACCGAGTGGAGCGTAGGCCGCCATCGACGCGACGTTGACGAGATGTCCCCCGGTACCGCGGTCGACCAGGCGGCGGGCGAACGCGCGGCAGCCGTTGACGACCCCGCCCAGGTTGACTTCGAGCACGCGGTCGAACTGCTCGGTCGGGGTGTCCAGGAAGTCGCCCGCCGCGCCGATACCGGCGTTGTTGACCACCACGTCGGGTACTCCGTGAGCGGCACAGACCGCGTCCGCGAAACGCTCGACCGCCTCGGCATCGGCGACGTCGAGGTGGTAGGCGGCGGCGACACCACCGTTTTCCCTGATCCGGGCCGCGGTCTGCTTGGCGCTCGCCTCGTCGATGTCGCTGACCACCACCTCGGCGCCTTCGGCCGCGAAGGCCAGGGCGGTGGCCCGGCCGATCCCACTGCCGGCCCCGGTCACCGCGACCAGGGTGTCGCCGAACATCTTGCGCGGGCGCCCGACCTGGGCGCGCAGCAGCGCACGGGTGGGTGGCGCACCGCCGAGGTGGGCGACCAACTCGGCGACCGCTCCCGCCACCACCTGCGGATGCGAGAGCGGCGACCAGTGCCCGGACGGGACGTCGCGTCGCCACAGCCGGCCGACCCAGCGCGCGGTGTCGTCGTACACGTAGGGCCGGACGAAGACGTCCTCGGTGTTGACCAGCAGCTGCACCGGGACGCCGACGTGACGACCGGTGGTTCCGCGCGGCGCCCGCGCGACAAGGTTGCGGACGACGTTGGCGCGGTAGATCTTCAGCCCGTTGGTCGCGTCGCGGACATACGTGGGGGCCTGATTGCGCCGGTCCGGCGGCACGGTCGGGGCGATCAGCAGCCGGTCGATCGCCCGCGCCAGGAAGGCCCGCATCGCCAGGGGCGCCACCACGGGGATGCTGAAGAAGAACATGTAGCCCAGGTGCGCCGCCTGGGCCAGGGCGCGGCCGAACCGGCGGGGACGGTAGGGCCGGATCAACGCCTCGCGCACGAAGCGGCTCAGATGCACCGGGTCCGGACCAGAGATCGAGGTGGAGGACGCCACCCGATCGGCGGCCGCGGGGCGGCTGAGGTACTCCCAGACCGTGGCCGCTCCCCAGTCGTGACCGACGAGGTGGACCCTCGTCGCCGGACAGAAGGTGGAGATGACCGCGTCGATGTCGTCGGCGAGGCGTGCCAGCGTGTAGGCCGAGGCCGGGCCGGGCACCTCCGACGCCCCGGCGCCGCGGTTGTCGAAGCGAATGATCCGGTGGGTGTCGGCGAGCAACGCGACCACGCCGTCCCACACCGCGTGGGTGTCCGGCCAGCCGTGCACCAGAACCACGGGCGGACCTGCGGGATCGCCCTGCTCGTAGACCGCGAGGCGGGTCCCGTCGCGGGATTCCAGGGTTCGGCAGTCCATCAGGCCCTCGACCCTAGCCTGACCTGCGCCTGCCCTGCGCCTGGCCCGGCCGGACTCACTCGGGGTCGGAATCGGTCTCCCACGCGGCGCGGCGTTCGCTGCGGCGCCGAGCGTCGAAGTCACGCATCCGCTGGGGGTATCCGACCTTCTGCACGTCGTAGACCGGGATCGCGAGGCGCTCCCCGACCCGGCGGGCACCGGCGGCGTCCCCCACCGGCCGGCGGGTCCACTCGCCGTCGGCGGCGACCAGCACCACCGTCAGCGGGGTGACCCGGGTCTGCGGCTCGACGAAGGCCTCGACGCCGCTGCGCGTCCCCGCCCACTCTTGGAGGTAGCCCAGGTCAGGTCCGGGGCCTGGTCCTCGCCCGCGGCCGCCGCGAAACCTGCCGAACAGTCCCACCGCCGGACATCTCCCTTCCACTCCCTCTCCACTGCCTTCCACCGCTGCGCTTCCGATGGTGCCAGAGAACCCGCACCGCGGTCGTCGGCGTCCGGGCCGCGGTGCACGGTCCGAATGACAGCACGGGTACACCTCGCTGTGGTAAGCCAGAGGTCGTCACGACATTCGAGGGAGTCAAGACACATGGCCGTCTCCGTCCAGATGCCCGCGCTCGGGGAAAGCGTCACCGAGGGCACCGTCACCCGGTGGCTGAAGCGCGAGGGCGATACCGTGGTGGTCGACGAGCCGCTGCTCGAGGTGTCGACCGACAAGGTGGACACGGAGATTCCCGCCCCTGCCTCGGGCGTGCTGACCAAGATCATCGCCCAGGAGGATGACACCGTCGCCGTCGGCGGCGAGCTGGCCATCATCGGTGAGGCCGGCGCCGCCACGCCACCGGCGGCCGCCCCGGCTCCGGCTGCTGCGCCACCCCCGCCCGCACCGCCGGCCCCGCCACCACCACCGGCCCCGCCCGCACCGCCGGCACCGCCGGTCACAGCGCAGCCGGCCGCCGCGATGCCCGAGCCGCCGGCCGCGGCCCCGCCCGCGCCGGCGGCATCCTCGGCGGGGTCGACCCCGGTGCTGATGCCCGAGTTGGGCGAGTCGGTCACCGAGGGCACCGTCACCCGGTGGCTGAAGAAGGTCGGCGACACCGTCGCGGCCGACGAGCCGCTGCTGGAGGTCTCGACCGACAAGGTCGACACCGAGATCCCGTCCCCCGCGGCGGGCACGCTGCTGAGCATCACCGCCCCCGAGGACACCACGGTGCCGGTCGGCGGCGAATTGGCCCGCATCGGGAACGCCGCCTCGGTCGGGCCGGCGGCTCCGGCGGCAGCGCCCACCCCGGCGCCGCCCGCGCCGCCGCCGCCGTCCCCCGCCCCCGCTCCACCGACCCCCACTCCAC
>VEQY01000034.1 GCA_018882965.1 Mycobacterium sp.
GCCGCTCGTCGGCCTCGGCGCCGAGGGCGATGTACAGCGCGGTGGCCGGCGCGCTCGCCCGCAGACACTCCAGCACCGGGTTGCGGCCCAGGACCAGTTCGGCCTCGTCGGTCGGCTTGGCGGGCCGGCGAGCTTGCTTGGCGGCGCGTTTGGCTGCCGGGTGTCCGGGGCGCATGTGGGCGGGCGGAGTCGCGCCTCGGCCCTCCAGCCCGCGCCGGCGCACACCACCCGATCCCACGGTCGGGCCCTTCTTGGTGCCGGCTTTGCGGACCGCGCCGCGACGGCGTGAGTTGCCGGGCATCTAGGTGGCGTCCGGCCCGAGCAGGGTCCACTGCGGCCCGTCGGCGGTGTCGGTGACCTCGATGCCGGCCCGCTTGAGCCGGTCGCGGATCTCGTCGGCCTGCGCCCAGTCGCGATCACGCCGGGCGTCGGCACGGCGCTGCACCTCGGCGCCCACCAGGACGTCCAGCGCTGCCAACGCGGCGGCTGTCTCGTCACGGGTCTCCCAGCGCTCGTCGAGCGGGTCGCACCCGAGGATCGCGGTCATCGCCCGAACTGAGCCTGCCATGGCCAGGGCCATGTCGTGATCGCCGGACTCCAGCGCGCGGTTGCCGATCGCGCGCGCCGCGTGCACCTCGGCAAGCGCGGCGGGCACCGCGAGGTCGTCGTCAAGAGCATGGGCGAAGCTGTCCGGCCACGTCGTCGGCTCGACGGCACCGACCCGGATCCGGACCCGGTGCAGGAACTCCTCGATGCCGGTGTAGGCGCGAGCCGCGTCCTGCAGCGCGACCTCGGTGAACTCGAGCATCGAGCGGTAGTGCGCACTACCCAGGTAGTAGCGCAGCTCCGCGGGCCGAACCCGTTGCAGCACAGCGGGAATCGCGAGCACGTTGCCGAGGGACTTGCTCATCTTCTCCCCGCCCATGGTTACCCAGCCGTTGTGCAGCCAGAACCGGGCGAAGCCGTCCCCGGCCGCACGCGCCTGGGCGATCTCGTTCTCGTGGTGCGGGAAGACCAGATCCATTCCACCGCAGTGGATGTCGAAGTCGGCCCCGAGATACTCGTGAGCCATGGCCACGCATTCCGAATGCCAGCCGGGGCGACCGCGGCCCCAGGGCGTCGGCCAGGACGGCTCGCCCGGCTTGGCGCCTTTCCAGAGCGTGAAGTCGCGCTGGTCGCGTTTCCCCTCCCCCGCGCCTTCGCCCTGGTGCACGTCGTCGATCCGGTGACCGGAGAGTTTCCCGTACTCGGCGAAGCGCAGGACGTCGAAGTAGACGTCGCCGGCACCGGTATAGGCGTATCCGGTTTCGACCAGCCGCTCGATGAGTTCCACGATCTGGGTGATGTGTCCGGTCGCGCGGGGTTCGGCCGACGGCGGAAGCACGCCCAGCGCGTCATACGCCGCGGCGAACGCCCGTTCGTGGGTGGCGGCCCACTCCCACCAGGGGCGGCCCGCCTCGGCGGCCTTCGTGAGGATCTTGTCGTCGATGTCGGTGACGTTACGGATGAAGGCGACGTCCAGGCCCTTGGCCAGCAGCCACCGGCGCAACACGTCGAAGGCCACCCCGCTGCGGACGTGCCCGATGTGCGGGAGCCCCTGCACGGTGGCGCCGCACAGGTAGATCGATGCGTGGCCCGGCCGCAGCGGCACGAAGTCCCGCACGGCACCGGAGTAGGTGTCGTGCAAGCGCAGGCCGGTCACGACGTCGCAGCTTACCGGGAGGCCTCGGCGACCAACGCGGTGGCGAAAGCGGCCATTCCCTCACCGCGGCCGGTCAAACCGAGTCCGTCGGTGGTGGTGGCCGAAACCGACACCGGAGCGCCGAGTAGGTCCGACAGCACCCGCTGGGCCTCCTCGCGGCGTGGCCCGATACGCGGACGGTTGGCGATGACCTGCACGGCGGCATTGCCGACCCGCCACCCCGCCTCGGCCAGCAGCTGCCGGACGTGAGTGAGCATCTGCGCTCCGGTGACGCCGCGCCAGCGGGGATCGTCGACTCCGAAAACCCCTCCGATATCGCCCAGGCCCGCCGCGGAGAGCAGTGCGTCGCACAGCGCGTGGACACCGACGTCGCCGTCGGAATGCCCCGCGCAGCCGTCGGCGTCCTCGAACAGCAGCCCGAGCAGCCGGCAGGGCCGGCCAGGTTCGATCGGGTGGACGTCGGTTCCCACCCCGACGCGAGGCAGCGGTGTACTCACGCGAGCACCGCCTCGGCCAGGCGCAGATCCAGCGGCGTGGTGATCTTGAACGCCAGCGGGTCCCCGGCCACCGTGTGCACGGGGACGCCGAGGCTCTCCACCAGTGCGGCATCGTCGGTCGCGGCAGCACCGGCTTGCTGATAGGCCCGCATCAGAAGCGCGGCCTCGAACCCCTGCGGAGTCTGCACCGCACGCAGTCCGGCGCGGTCGGGCGTTCCCAGCACCACCCCGTTGGCATCAACCGCCTTGATGGTGTCGGCTACCGGAAGAACAGGCACCACGGCCCGCAGTCCGGCCCGAAGCGCGGCGACCACCCGCTGAATCAGCGCGACCGGTGTCAGCGGCCGGGCCGCGTCGTGGACGAGCACGAACTCCGGCTCTCCGACTGCCGCCAGGGCGAGCCGGACCGAATCCGAGCGCTCGGCTCCGCCCGCGACGACGGTCGCACGCTCACCGAGCACCGATGCGGTTGAAGCAACACGGTCGGCCGGGGTGGCCACCACGACCCGCGCCACCACGCCGGAGTCGAGCAACCCGTCGACGGCGTAGTCGAGCATGGTGCGACCGGAAAGGGCGACGAACGCCTTGGGAACTCCCGCGCCGAGCCGTTCACCGCAGCCGGCAGCCGGGACGACCGCGACGATGTCAGGCACCGGAGTGGTCAGGGCCGTTGAGGCCGGCTAGGCATTCAGGATGCCGCAGCCAGAACCTCGTCGAGGATGATCGAGGCCTTGGCGTCGTCGGTGTTCTCGGCCAACGCCAGTTCACCCACCAGGATCTGGCGGGCCTTGGCCAGCATCCGCTTCTCGCCGGCCGACAGTCCGCGTTCCTGATCGCGACGCCACAGGTCACGCACGACCTCGGCGACCTTGTTGACGTCGCCGGAGGCGAGTTTCTCCAGATTGGCCTTGTAGCGGCGGGACCAGTTGGTCGGCTCCTCGGTGTGCGGGGCACGCAAAACCTGAAAGACCTTGTCGAGACCCTCCTGGCCGACCACGTCGCGGACGCCGACGTACTCGGCGTTCTCAGCGGGCACGCGGACGGTCAGATCGCCCTGAGCGACCTTGAGAACCAGGTATTCCTTCTGAACGCCCTTGATGGTGCGGGTTTCGATCGCTTCAATCAACGCGGCACCGTGATGTGGGTAAACGACGGTGTCTCCGACCTTGAAAATCATCTGTTTGGGGCCCCTTTCGCTCCTCCATGCTATCACGGTGCGGACCGGCGCGTGGAACAACGGTGCAGGTCAGGGGCATCTCAGGTGAACAGTGGGTAGTGACTAGGGTGCTGAGCAGCGAGTTAGTCGGCCCGACAGCCCCGGCTTGAGGGACCTGATCGGGGCGAACGACTCCGCTACCACCGCGACCTGAGAGCCACTAGTCTGCATAGTCATGGCGCGGCGGCCGACTGACCGTCGCACGGCTTGCGGGAGACTGCTGTGAACCTGATGAACCGCCTCGGCACCGCGTCCGCTCTGCTGGCCGTGTGCGGTGTGGTCCTGACCGGCTGCGGCGCCGGGCAGATCTCGCAGAGCGCAGGCCAGGAGGCCGCGATCAACGGCGCGGCCGCGAACGTCGGCCCCGTCGAGCTGCGCAACGTCCATCTGCAGGCCGTGCAGACCAGCGACTTCCTGCAGCCCGGCGACACGGTGCCGCTGATGTTCGTGGCCGTCAACAACTCCCCCGACGTCGACTACCAGCTGGTGGGGATCAACTCCGAGGTCGGCACGGTGTCGCTGAGCGGCGATGGCGCCATCCCGGCCAGCGAGGCGCTGGTGGTGGGGTTGGCCGACGGTCAGCCCGCGACGCTGCCCTCCGACAAGGGCAAGCCGGCCGTCGCCGAGGTGACGCTGAGCAAGCCGATCACCAACGGCTTGACCTACAACTTCACCTTCGACCTCGGAAAGGCCGGGACGGCCACTGTCGCGGTCCCGATTTCTGCGGGCAGCGCCGACCGGCAGCAGTAGCCCGCGCCGCGGCGCGCGACACCCGGGCCCGCTGTTGCGCGGGACTGTCACACCGAGCGGCTAGCTTCAGAACCGTGGCAAAGGCACGCGCGCAATACCGGTGTTCGGAATGCCGGCACCTCACCGGCAAATGGGTCGGCCGATGCCCCGAGTGCGGAACGTGGGGGACCGTCGACGAGGTGGCCGTGCTGGCGGCAGTCGGCGCGGCGTCGCATCCCGCTGTTCCGGCTTCCCCGGCCGTGCCGATCAGCTCCGTCGATCCAGACCACACCCGGCACCTCCCGACCGGGGTGGACGAACTCGACCGGGTCCTCGGCGGCGGTGTGGTGCCCGGTTCGGTGAGCCTGCTCGCCGGGGATCCCGGGGTCGGCAAGTCAACCCTGCTGCTCGAGGTGGCCCACCGGTGGGCGCAGGCAGGCGGGCGCGCGCTGTACGTCTCAGGCGAGGAATCCGCCGGCCAGATCCGGATGCGGGCCGATCGCACCGGCTGCGGTCACGATGAGGTGTTCCTGGCCGCTGAGTCCGACATTCACGCCGTACTGGGACACCTCGATGCCGTCCGGCCCAGTCTGGTGGTCGTGGACTCCGTACAGACGATGGCGGCCACCGATGTGGACGGCGTGCCGGGCGGCGTGACCCAGGTGCGCGCGGTGACCGCAGCGCTTACCGCCGCCGCCAAGTCCAGCGGGGTCGCGATGATCCTCGTCGGCCACGTCACCAAGGACGGCGCCATCGCCGGCCCCCGGTCGCTGGAACACCTCGTCGACGTGGTGCTGCATTTCGAGGGGGACCGCAACACCACACTTCGCATGGTGCGCGGAGTCAAGAACCGGTTCGGATCCGCCGACGAGGTGGGCTGTTTTCTGTTGCAGGAGAGCGGGATCACCGGAGTCGCCGACCCATCGGGGCTCTTCCTCGACCAGCGGTCAGAACCGGTCGCGGGTACGGCGATCACCGTCACACTGGACGGCAAGCGTCCTCTGATCGGCGAGATTCAGGCTCTGCTGGCCTCCCCCCCGAACGACGGCGCACCGCGGCGGTCCGTCGTCAGCGGGATGGACCAGTCGCGGGTCGCGATGATCACCGCAGTGCTGCAGAAGCGTGCCGGCGTGCCGGTCGGGATGCTCGACAGCTATCTGTCCACCGTCGGGGGCATGCGCCTGACCGACCCGTCGTCGGACCTCGCCGTCGCCGCGGCGATGACCTCGGCGGTCACCGGCAGGCCGCTACCGGCCACCGCGGTGGTTTTCGGCGAGGTGGGCCTCGCCGGCGACGTGCGACGAGTCACCGGCATGCAGCGCCGGTTGGCTGAGGCCGCCCGACTGGGTTTCACCGCCGCCGTCGTCCCGGCCGGGTGCGGTGCCGCGCCCGCGGGGTTGCGCACGCTGGAGTCGGCGACGGTCAACGACGCCCTGCGGGCGGTGTTGGCGATCAGCCACCCCGCGGCGGGTTAGCCCGCCGGTGCCGGGGCGGGCGCCTCGGCGGCCGGATCGACCGGCGGCTCAACCGGGGCCGGCGGTACTTCCGCGGGTGGTGGCGGAGCGGTCTCGGAGAGGATGAACGGCACGGCTGCCGAACGCAGATTGCCCAGTTGGACGACCAGGTTGTAGGTGCCCGGTCCGATGGGCTCGCGCGGCAGCGGACACTGAGGGGCCGAGCCCATACCGGTCCAGGTCACCTCGGTCGTCACCTGCTCACCGGGGTTGAAGGTCTTGACCAGGGTCTCGTTGGACGGCGCGCAATCCAGATTCGACCACAGGCGCTGGTTGTCCAACGAGTACACGTATGCCGCGAGCACCGCGGCTCCGACGTCGCGCTTGCAGCCGACCAGACCGATGTTGGTCACGACCATCGTGAACTTCGGTTGATCGCCGATCACGTACTGGGGAGCGTTGGTGATGCCCTTGACGGCGAGGGTGGAGTCGGGGCAGTCGTCGCCGTCCTGCAGGATCGGTGGCGGCGCGACCGCCGCGGTCGGTGTCGGAGTCGGTTCCGGATTGGCCTCCGCAGGCGGCAGTACCGGCGTCTTGTTCTCCGGTTGCGGCGTCTGGGCGGTCTCAGACCTCGCCGACTGGGTGGCCCCGGATTTGCCGAGCATGGCGAACGCCACCCCGACGACAAGAGCGATAAGCAGAAGCATGATTCCCAGGGCCAATCCCCTGCGCCGCCAGTAGATCTGCGTCGGGAGGGGCCCGCGGGGTTCGAGATCCAGCACGGTCTCACCGTAAGGGCAGGTCAACCCGACTCGTCCGACCCCGCGCGGCGTGTCGCCTTGTTAGCTGTGCCGCGCCTTGCTACCCGGGCGCGCGCCGGAGGCTACTCGTCGATGTCCCCCAGGTGGGCCAGCGGCTCGACCCGGCCCTCGGCCAGCCGGTAGGTGGCCCCGACGATCGCCAGCTCACCGCGATCGACGCGTTCGGAGATCGAGGTGGACAGGGACAGCAGCTGGGTACCGGTCTCGATGACGTGGCGGGCTTCGAACTCGTCGATGCGCTCCAGACCGTCGCGGCGACCCAGCATGATCGACGAACTCACCCGCTCGACGATGTCCCGGACGTATCCGCCGGGAACTTTGCCCTCGTCCAGTGCGGCCAGCGTCGCCTTCACCGCTCCGCAGCTGTCGTGGCCGAGCACGACGATCAGGGGCACATCGAGGGCGTCCACGGCATATTCCACCGAGCCCAGCACCGCCGAGTCGATCACGTGGCCGGCGGTGCGGACCACGAACATGTCGCCCAGTCCCTGGTCGAAGATGATCTCCGCGGCCACCCGGCTGTCCGCGCAGCCGAACAGCACCGCGATCGGACGCTGAGCGCCCGCGAGGCTGGTCCGGTGCTCGATGCTCTGGCTTGGATGTTCGGGCCGGCCCTCGACGAAACGCTCGTTACCCTCCTTGAGTGCCTGCCATGCCGCCGCCGGGGTGCTGTTGGCCATGCGCAGTATTGTGCACGGGCGGCACGGTGGGGCCGCAGTGAGCATCCCCCCGGATGAATTGGTTGCCTGGTACGGCCACGCCGCTCGGGATCTGCCGTGGCGAGCGCCCGGTGTGACCGCCTGGCAGATCCTGGTCAGCGAGTTCATGCTGCAGCAGACGCCGGTGGCGCGGGTGCTGCCTGTGTGGGTGGAGTGGATCAAGCGCTGGCCGACACCCTCGGCGACGGCCGCGGCGAGCGCGGGCGACGTCCTGCGGGCCTGGGGCAAGCTGGGCTACCCACGGCGGGCCAAACGGCTGCACGAGTGCGCAACGGTGATCGCCGCCCGCTACGACGACGTCGTACCCGCTGACGTGGACACCCTGCTCAGCCTTCCCGGAGTCGGCGAGTACACCGCCCGCGCCGTGGCGTGCTTCGCCTACGGCGCGTCGGTGCCCGTGGTCGACACCAATGTGCGGCGGGTAGTGGCGCGCGCAGTCCACGGCCGCGCCGACGCCGCTGCCCCGTCGGCCGCGCGGGACCACGCCGAGGTCGCCGCACTGCTGCCCGGGGATCGGACCGACCCGGTTTTCTCGGCGGCACTGATGGAGCTCGGCGCCACGGTATGTACGGCCCGCTCACCCCAGTGCACCCGCTGCCCGCTGGGACGGTGCGCATGGCGCGATGCCGGCTGGCCGGCGGGTGACGCGCCCCCGCGGCCCGCGCAGCGCTACGCGGGCACCGATCGGCAGGTCCGCGGGAGGCTGCTCGACGTGTTGCGGTCCGCCTCCGCACCGGTCGAACGGTCACGGCTGGATGCCGTGTGGCTGACCGACACCGCACAGCGGGACCGTGCGCTGGGCTCGCTTCTGGCCGACGGTCTGGTGGAACAAACCGTCGATGGTCGCTTCGCGCTCGCGGGCGAGGGCGGGTCGGGCTGACCCGATCCGGATTTGTCGGACCCCGTCGCGATCATGGAGTCATGTCGCCGACCGCTTCGCCGGATACCACCCCGGATAACACCCCGGATAACACCCCGGTGCGCCCTGATCGGCGCCTTGAGGTGTTGTTCGCGGAGTTGGCGGAGTTGACCGGTCAGCGCAATGCGATCGACGGGCGCATCGTGGAGATCGCCGCCGAACTGGATCGCGATGGTCTATGGGGCGCTACCGGCGCGCGGTCGATGGCAGCGCTGATCGCATGGAAGACCGGTTGCGCACCGGCGAACGCGAAATCAATTGCCGCTGTGGCAGGTCGGCTGACGGAGTTCCCGCGCTGCGCGCAGGGCATGCGCGAGGGTCGGCTGTCGCTGGATCAGGTCGGTGTCATCGCGGAGCGCGCCGGCCGTGGGTCCGACGAGCACTATGCCACGCTGGCATCGGCAGCCACCGTGACCCAGTTGCGCACCGCGCTCAAGCTGGAGCCTCGCTCTGAGCCCGCGCCGCAGCCTGAACCGCAGCCTGCGATCACCAAACACACCGACGAGCACGTCACCTCGTGGCGGATCACTCTTTCGCATCCTGACGCGGCGAAGTTCGACGCAGCTCTGGCATCGCATCGGGATGCGCTGATCGCCGAGTGGAAGCGGGATCACGGCGATCGCGACACCACTTCCGAGCAGACACCGCCGCTGCCGGGCTCCCTCGAGGCATTCCTGCGCCTGGTCGAGACCGGATGGGACGCCGAGGTCTGCCGCCGCCCGCATGGGCAGCACACCACCGTGGTGGTCCACGTGGATGTCGAGCAGCGCGCAGCGTCCCTGCATCTAGGCCCGCTGCTGACCGATTCCGAGCGCCGCTACCTGACCTGCGACGCGACCTGCGAGGCCTGGTTCGAACGCGGCGGCACAGTGATCGGCGCCGGCCGGACCACCCGGACGATCAACCGCCGACTGCGCCGTGCCCTCGAACATCGCGATCGGGCGTGCGCGGTCCCCGGCTGCGGAGCCACCCGGGGTCTGCACGCCCATCACATCCGGCACTGGGAAGACGGCGGGGCCACCGAACTGCCCAACCTGGTGCTCGTGTGCCCCTACCACCACCGGTTGCACCATCGCGGCCTCATCACCATCACCGGCACCGCAGCCGACCTGACCGTCACCGACAGCGAGGGGCAGCTCATGCACCCGGGATCCCTGGCGCATCGGCCGACCTCTCCGCCACCCGCTGTCGCGCCGTGCCGCGGCTCCGCCGGTGAACGCGCCGACTGGTGGTGGTACCAACCCTTCCAACCCCAGCCGCCACCGCCGAGTGGGATGTCAGCTGGGGAGCGCTCCCAGAAATGACTCCACAGCGGACCGATACCGATCAGGCGCATCGTCGTGCACGAGATGGCCGGCACCGTCCACGTGCACGTAGCGTGCCCGCTCCCCTGCCAGTTCTCGCATCCGGCCCATCTGGCCGGGTGGGGCCACCGAGTCGCCGGCCTCGATGAGCAGCACCGGGGCGCGCACCGCGCGCCACTGCTGCCAGTAGTCGCGGGTTCCCCACTCCGCGGCGATCTCGATCCACCGGTCCGGTCTGCCGTGCAGCCGCCATCCCGTCGCGGTTCGGTCGAACGCCTCCAGGAAGTACCGTCCGGCAGTCGGCCCGAACTCAGCGAGAACCTCCTGCTCCGAACCAAACTCAGCCGGAAGCGCATGCAGCCACGGCTCCCAGGGGCCGGTGGTCCGCCCGACGAAATCCGGAGCCATGTCCTCGACCACCAGCGCGCGGACCAGGTCGGGGCGTGCGGCCGCAAGGCACCAGGAATGCAGCGCGCCCATCGAATGGCCTATCAGCACCGCCGGGCCGGGCAGTTTCTCGACGGCGTCCCCGAGCTCGGCGACGAAGCGCTCGGTGCTGATCGGTTCGGGATCGTCCACGTCGCGGCCGCGGTGCCACGGTGCGTCATACGTGTACACCGCACCCAGCCGGGCCAGCCACCGCACCTGGCGCGACCACGTGGTGCCGCGGCCCATCAGCCCGTGCACCAGGAGCAGTGGCTGTCCGGTGCCGCCGCGGTGGGTCAGCAGTTCGGTCGTCACCGTCTCATCTTGCGCGATCTGGCGCGCCCGGCCACCGCCCGACGCCAACGCGGTAGCCTTTCGCCATGACCGTGGTGAAAATCAACGCGATCGAGGTGCCTCCCGGCGCCGGGCCCGAACTGGAAAAGCGGTTCTCCCACCGCGCGCACGCCGTCGACAACCAACCGGGATTCCTCGGGTTCCAGTTGTTGCGACCCGTCAAAGGCGAGGAGCGGTACTTCGTGGTGACCCAGTGGGCGTCCGAGGAGGCCTTCCAGGCGTGGGCGAGCGGCCCGGCCGTGCACGCTCACGCCGGCGAGCGTGCCAACCCGGTCTCCACCGGGGCCCAGCTGCTCGAGTTCGAGGTTGTGCTGGACGTTGCCGGCTCCGACAAGCCCTAGACTCCGGCGGCGTCTGCGTCGCGCCGCCGTATTGGCCGTCGCCGCCGTCACCGCGGTCACCGCCTCAACGAGTTGTGCGGCACCACAGACGCCCCCGGCCAACGCCGACGCGCGGATCGCCTTGAACACCCCGCAGGGTGTGCGGGCCAAACAGGTGATGGACATGCTCAACTCCGACTGGCCCATCGGGCCGGTCAGCGTGCAGACTCTGGCCAGCGCAGACGCGGTGGATGCGATCAGCGCCACCATGGATCGGCTGTGGTGGGATCGTCCCTACACGCTCATCGGCGCCGAGATCGGCGCGGGATCAGCGCGGTTGCACGTCGTCAACGCATTCGGCGCACGCCAGGACATCGACTTGCGCACCGACGATCAGACGGCCGTCACCCGCCTTTCGGTCGCCACCGAGAAACCCACCATCATGACCTGGCGCGACGTCGACGCCGCTCTCCAGAACACCGGCGCCCGGTACTCCTATCAAGTCGCCAAGGTCGACAACGGGCGGTGCGAACCGGTGGCCGGAACGAACACCACCGAATCCCTTCCCTTGGCGTCGATTTTCAAGACCTACGTGCTTTACGCGGTCGCGGAGGCGGTGCTGGCCGGCAGGGTGAACTGGACCGACCGGCTCACCATCACCGGCGAGGCCAAGAAACTCGGATCGTCAGGCTTCGACGAACTCCCGCCCGGATCGCAGATCACCGTGCGCCAGGCCGCCGGCAAGATGATCTCCACGAGCGACAACATGGCGACCGATCTGCTCATCGAGCGCCTCGGTCCGGGTGCCATCGAGCGAGCGTTGGCCGACGCCGGACACCACGACCCGGCCAGCATGACCCCATTCCCGACGATGCACGAGATCTTCGCCGTCGGCTGGGGAAGGCCCGATGTTCGCGATCGCTGGAAGGGCGCGGATCCGGCTGATCGCGCAGCCCTGCTGCGGGAGGCCAACTCGCGACCCTATGATCCCGATCCGCAGCGCACCCATTCCCCGGGTTCGGTGTACGGCGCGGAGTGGTACGGCAACGCCGAGGACATCTGCCGGGTGCACGCCGGGCTTCAGCACATCGCCTTCGGTGCGGCCGCACCGGTGCGCGAGATCATGTCCGAAATCCCCGGGATCGACCTCGACCCCGCCGAGTGGCCGTACATCGCCGCGAAGGCAGGCAACCTGCCCGGTGATCTGACCTTCAGCTGGTACGCGGTCGACCGCACCGGTCAGCCCTGGGTGGTCAGCTTCCAGCTGAACTGGCCTCGCTACCACAGCCCCAACGCCGGCGCCTGGGTGATGACGATCGTCAAGCAGGTTTTCGCCATGCTCCCCCGCTACCGGTGAACCGGCGTCTGCCTTCCGGGCAGTCGGCGACTACTCGGTCGTCGGCAGCACGGCCGGACCGGCACCCGCATTGGCGAGGTCGGGTTCGGCGATCTCCCGCTTGGGGCCGCCGGCGAAGGTGAAGACCGCGTTCTCGAACGGACCTTCGCCGTCCCAGTTGTCGACGTCCACGGTCACCAGCTGACCCGGCCCGAGCTCCTCGAAGAGGATCTTCTCGGAGAGCACGTCCTCGATCTCGCGCTGGATGGTGCGACGCAGCGGCCGGGCACCCAGCACCGGATCGAAACCTCGCTTGGCCAGCAGCGCCTTGGCCTTGTCGGTGAGCTCCATATCCATGTCCTTGGTCTTGAGCTGCTTTGCGACCCGGCCGGTCATCAGGTCGACCATCTTGATGATCTCGTCCTGAGTGAGCTGGTGGAACACGATGATGTCATCGATCCGGTTGAGGAACTCGGGGCGGAAGTGCTTCTTGAGTTCGTCGTTGACCTTCTGCTTCATCCGCTCGTAGTTGTTATCCCCACCACCCTGGGAGAAGCCCAGTCCGACGGCCTTGGAGATGTCGGAGGTGCCCAGGTTGGAGGTGAAGATCAGCACGGTGTTCTTGAAGTCGACCGTGCGACCCTGACCGTCGGTCAGTCGACCGTCCTCGAGGACTTGCAGCAGCGAGTTGTAGATCTCCTGGTGCGCCTTTTCGATCTCGTCGAACAACACCACGGAGAAGGGCTTGCGGCGCACCTTCTCGGTGAGCTGGCCGCCTTCCTCATAGCCCACGTACCCGGGCGGGGCGCCGAACAGCCGCGACGCGGTGAACCGGTCGTGGAACTCGCCCATGTCGATCTGGATGAGCGCGTCATCGTCGCCGAAGAGGAACTCGGCCAACGCCTTGGACAGTTCGGTCTTGCCCACCCCGGACGGGCCCGCGAAGATGAACGACCCCGACGGGCGCTTGGGGTCCTTGAGCCCCGCGCGAGTGCGGCGGATCGCCTTGGAGACGGCCCTGACGGCATCCTCCTGGCCGATGATGCGCTTGTGCAGTTCATCTTCCATCCGCAGCAGGCGGGTGGTCTCCTCCTCGGTCAGCTTGAACACCGGGATGCCCGTCCAGTTGCCGAGCACCTCGGCGATCTGCTCGTCATCGACCTCGGCGACAACGTCCAGATCACCTGCCCGCCATTGCTTTTCACGCTCAGCGCGCTGCGCGACGAGTTGCTTCTCGCGATCCCGTAGTGATGCGGCCTTCTCGAAGTCCTGCGCGTCGATCGCGGACTCCTTCTCCCGGCGGGCGTCAGCGATCTTCTCGTCGAACTCACGCAGGTCCGGCGGCGCGGTCATGCGCCTGATCCGCATCCGCGCGCCGGCCTCGTCGATCAGGTCGATGGCCTTGTCGGGCAGGAAGCGGTCGTTGATGTAGCGGTCAGCAAGAGTCGCTGCGGCGACGACCGCGGCGTCGGTGATCGAGACCCGGTGGTGGGCCTCGTAGCGGTCGCGCAGCCCCTTGAGGATCTCGATGGTGTGGGCCACCGTGGGTTCGCCCACCTGCACCGGTTGGAAGCGGCGCTCCAGCGCAGCGTCCTTCTCGATGTACTTGCGGTACTCATCGAGCGTGGTCGCACCGATCGTCTGCAGTTCACCACGAGCCAGCTTCGGCTTGAGGATCGACGCGGCGTCGATGGCGCCCTCAGCGGCACCCGCGCCGACCAGCGTGTGCAACTCGTCGATGAACAGGATGATGTCGCCGCGCGAGTTGATCTCCTTGAGCACCTTCTTGAGGCGTTCCTCGAAATCTCCGCGATAGCGGCTTCCGGCCACCAGCGATCCCAGATCGAGGGTGTAGAGCTGCTTGTCCTTGAGCGTCTCGGGCACCTCGCCGTTGACGATCGCTTGAGCCAGCCCCTCGACCACCGCGGTCTTGCCCACGCCGGGCTCACCGATCAGCACGGGGTTGTTCTTGGTGCGGCGGCTGAGCACTTGCATCACCCGCTCGATTTCCTTCTCGCGGCCGATGACCGGATCCAGCTTGCCCTCCATCGCGGCGGCGGTCAGGTTGCGGCCGAACTGGTCGAGCACCAGCGACGTCGAAGGACTGCCCGACTCCCCGCCGCGGCCACCGGTGCCGGCCTCCGCGGTTTCCTTGCCCTGGTAGCCGCTCAGCAACTGGATGACCTGCTGGCGGACCCGGGTCAGTTCGGCACCCAGCTTGACCAGAACCTGGGCGGCGACGCCCTCGCCCTCCCGGATCAGACCGAGCAGGATGTGCTCGGTGCCGATGTAGTTGTGGCCGAGCTGCAGGGCCTCCCGCAGGGACAGCTCCAGAACCTTCTTGGCGCGCGGGGTGAAGGGGATGTGCCCGGAGGGCGCCTGCTGGCCCTGGCCGATGATCTCCTCGACCTGGGACCGCACCCCCTCCAGCGAGATGCCGAGCGACTCCAGCGACTTGGCCGCGACACCCTCGCCCTCATGGATCAACCCCAGCAGGATGTGCTCGGTGCCGATGTAGTTGTGGTTGAGCATCCGGGCCTCTTCCTGGGCCAGGACGACCACCCGCCGAGCGCGGTCGGTAAATCTCTCGAACATCGGTCCCTACCTGTCTGTCGCCGGTGCGGGCAAAGCGCGCCCTCAGCTCACTGCCTCCACTGTAGTGGGCAGGTCTCCAGGTTTCTTACCCCAGCATGGACCCGCATTTGCGGCCTGCGCACAGGGGGTACAACGCCCCCGGTGCCGGATTCGTTTCCCGAGGTGCCCTTCGCGGACGGCGAAACCCCGGGCGGGGACTCCCGGGGGGACTCTCGGGGGGCTCTCGGGGGGACTCTCGTGGGGCTCAGCCGGGTCAGCTGGCGGCGTGAAAAGCCTCGACGATCTCGGCCGGAATGCGCCCGCGAGTGGACACCTTGTGGCCGTTTCGACGTGCCCATTCCCGGATCGCCGCACTCTGTTCGCGGTCGATCGACCCCCGGCCGCGTCCGGGAATGCCGGAGCGTCCCCGCCGCCGGCCCCCGACCCGGCGTCCGGCATCGATCCATTTCTTCAGGTCGTCGCGGAGTTTCTGCGCATTTCTGGCCGACAAATCGACCTCATAGCTCACGCCATCGAGCGCGAATTCGACGGTCTCGTCGGCGGGACCCTCCCCGTCGAAATCATCGACGAGGGTAACGGTGACTTTTTTGGCCATTATTCATCGGTCCTTACCCAGCGCGCGCCGTGGATTAGCGAATAACTGCGGAACTCACGTCGAGAACCTCACAGTGCGAACAATGCCATATCGACATAGCCTATTTCAAGAATCACTGCCGTGTTCAAGAATCACTGCCGTGGCGCCGCACAATCGGGAACAAAACGGTCTCCCTAATTGATCGGCCGGTAAGGACCATCAACAGCCGATCGACGCCCATTCCGGTGCCGGTGGTCGGCGGCATGCCATATTCCATCGCGGCCAGGAAATCCTCGTCGAGAACCATCGCCTCGTCATCGCCCGCGGCCGCCGCCCTGGCCTGTGCTTCGAACCGTTCGCGCTGCACAATCGGGTCGACGAGCTCGGAATACCCGGTGGCCAGCTCGATGCCGCGAATGTATAGATCCCATTTTTCGGTCACCCCGGGAATGCTGCGATGCTGGCGAGTCAGCGGAGTTGTCTCCACCGGGAAATCCTTGACAAAAGTGGGCGTCCGCAAAGTATTGCCGACGGTGTGCTCCCACAGTTCTTCAACCAACTTGCCGTGGCCAAATCCGCGGTCGGCCGGAATCTCGACCCCGAGTTGTCCGGCGATGCTCAGTAATCGCTGAACCGGTGTCTCCGGGGTGATCTCTTCGCCCAGGGCGCCCGACAATGACGGATACATTTGAATTGCCGGCCATTTCCCGTCGAGGTCATACTCTGAACCGTCGGGCATTGTCACCAGGCGGGTTCCGATCGCCTCATCGGCGACCTCCTGAATGATCTCTCGGGTGATTTCCGCGGAATCGTCGTAGGTCCCCCACGCCTGATAGGTCTCAAGCATGGCGAATTCCGGCGAATGCGTCGAATCGGCGCCCTCATTGCGGAATACCCGGTTGAGCTCGTAGACCCGCTCCAGCCCGCCGACCACGCACCTCTTGAGGAACAGTTCCGGCGCGATGCGCAGAAAGAGGTCGGTGTCGAGGGCGTTGGAGTGGGTCACGAAGGGCCGCGCGGCCGCTCCGCCTGCCAGGGTCTGCAGCATCGGCGTCTCGACCTCGACGAACCCCCGCCGCTCCAGGCCGTTGCGCAGCGCGCGAACGACCGCGATGCGCTGCCGGGCGATGGTGCGGGCCTGCGGTCTGACGATGAGGTCGACATAGCGCTGCCGGACCCGGGACTCCTCACTCATCTCCCGGTGTGCGACCGGAAGCGGCCGCAGCGCCTTGGCGGCCATCTGCCAGGAGTCCGCGAGCACCGAGAGCTCACCGGTCCGCGAGCTGATGACCTCTCCGTGGACGAACACGATGTCCCCGAGGTCGACGTCGGCCTTCCAGGAATCCAGCGCCTCCTGACCGACCCCGGCCAGGCTGATCATCGCCTGCAGCTGGGTGCCGTCACCCTCCTGCAGGGTGGCGAAGCAGAGCTTGCCGGCGGTGCGCGCCAGCACCACGCGGCCGGCCACGCCCACGATCTCGCCGGTGCTCGCGCCGGCCGGCAGATCCGGGTGGGCCGCCCGGATCTCCGCCAGCGAGTGAGTGCGCGGCACCGCGACCGGGTAGGGCTCGCGCCCGGAGTCGAGGAGCCGCTGACGCTTGGACTGCCGGATCCGGAACTGCTCGGGCGCGTCGTCCCGATCGGCCTCCGGGTGACCAGCATCGTTCACGACGAGCCAGCTTAGAGGGCGGGCATTCAGCGGTCCGGCTTGAGTCGGCCCCGCGGCGGATCCTGATTGCGCTCGTAGACCATGCGCAGGCCGTCGAGAGTCAGGTGGCGGTCGTAATGGTCGACGGTGCGGAGGTCGGGCAACATCAGCGGCGCACCGTGGCCGGTGGCCACCACCGCCACATCGTCACCGCCGAAGCCCTCGACATCGGCCTTGATCCGCGAGACCAGACCGTCGACGAGGCCGGCGAACCCGAACACCGCCCCCGACTGCATGCACTCGACCGTGTTCTTGCCGACGACCGATCGCGGTCGGGTGAGCTCCACTCGCTTCAGTGCCGCAGAGCGGGCGGCCGCTGCGTCGGAGGACAGTTGCACGCCCGGCGCAATCGCCCCGCCGAGGAACTCGCCGCGCGCGGAGACGACGTCAACGCAAATCGACGAGCCGAAGTCAACGACGATCGCGGCGGTCTGGTACTTGGCATGGGCGGCAAGGCAATTCACGATCCGGTCAGCACCCACTTCCTTGGGGTTGTCGACCAGGACCGGAATTCCGGTGCGGATTCCAGGTTCGATGAGCACGTGCGGGACGGCGGGCCAGTACTGTGCCAGCATGACACGCACCTCATGGAGCACCGAGGGCACTGTCGACAGGCCGGTCGCACCGGTGACTCGCTCGGAGTCGTCGCCGACGAGCCCGTCGATGGTCAGCGCGAGTTCGTCCGCGGTCACCTCCGATTCGGTGCGGATCCGCCAGTGGTGCACGACTTTGGCGTGCTCACCCGAGCCGGAGATCAGACCCACCACGGTATGGGTGTTGCGCACGTCCAGAGCAAGCAGCACCGTCACCACCCCGCTTCCGGCGCGGCGGATCCGGCGACGTGATCGCGGTTCATGTTCCTCACCCGTCTAATTCGGCCAGCCGAGGGAATCGGAGTCTCCGATGCCCGAACCGGATTCCCCGCCGGGAAGTTCCACGGCGATGTTGTCGATGAGCCGGGTGCGGCCCAGCCGCGCGGCCACCAGCAGGCGCGCCGACCCGGATCGCGGTTCCGGCTCGAGCCACGGTCCGCGCACCTGGAGATAGTCCACCCCCAGAGCGGGTACCTCGTCGAGAACCGCGCGTGCAGCGTCCAGCGCGGCCGCGACTCCCCCGGAGGCGGCATACCTGCCGGCCAGCAAGGCGGAGGAGAGCGCACTCGCCTGTTCACGTTCCTCGGGGCTCAGCCGGCGGTTGCGCGACGACATCGCCAGCCCGTCGGGTTCCCGAACGGTGGGCACCCCGACGATCCGGGTGTCGACGTTGAGGTCACTGACCATCTGCCGGATCAGCACGAGCTGCTGGTAGTCCTTTTCCCCGAAGAAAGCCCGGTCCGGCCGGACGATCTGCAGCAGCTTCAGGACCACTGTCAGCACACCGGTGAAATGCGTTGGGCGCGCCGCGCCTTCCAGTTCGGCACCCAGCGGCCCCGGGTGCACCGTCGTACGGAAGCCGTCGGGATACATCGATTGCTCGCTCGGGTTGAACACCACCTCGACGCCCTCCTCGGCGAGCTGCTCGAGGTCGGAGTCCAGGGTGCTCGGGTAGGTTGCGAGGTCCTCTCCGGCGCCGAACTGCGACGGGTTGACGAAGATCGACGTCACCACCACGGCACCGGCCACGCGCCTTGCCGCCCGAACCAGAGCCAGGTGCCCCTCGTGCAGAGCACCCATGGTGGGTACGAGCATCACCCGCCTGCCGGTGTGGCGAAGAGCCCGGCTGACTTCGGTGACGGCGTGCGGCGTGGGATAGACGTTCAGCTCTCCGGCGCTGAACTGGGGAGCCTTGGTCATTGGTGGGGCCGTTTCTGCGCCGACCACTCGGTCAACACCTCGAAGACCTCCTCGGGCGCGTGAGCACGCTGCGCGGTTCGCAATGAATCGGCGCAATAGGCCTGTGCCAGTTCGGGATCCACATCCTCGAGAGCCGTCAGGTGAGCGGAGATCGCGGCGGCGTCCCCTCGCGCGACCGGACCCGTCAGCGCCGCCTGCCCGCGCTGCAGGCTGTTCTCCAGCGCGGCGCGAGCCAGAGGTCCGATGATGCGCTCCGCAAGTCCACCCGGCGCATCACCGATGAGCTCCTGCCCGAGCAGCTCCTGGCCCGACAGCGCCGCACGCAGGGCGGCGAGCGCGTCGCACAGCAGCGTTACGACGTGGTTGCTGCCGTGGGCGAGTGCAGCGTGGTACAGCGGACGGGCGTCCTCGCGGACCCGGAACGGCTCACCGCCGAGTTCCAACACCAGCGATTGGGCGATGGCATACCCGATCTCGTCGGAGGCCGTGACCCCGAAGCAGGTGTCGGCAAGCCGGTCGAGATCCTCATCGGCACCGGTGAACGTCATCGCCGGGTGGATGGCCAGGGGGATGCAGCCCGCTGCAGCCAGCGGCGCGAGCACACCCACGCCGTTCGCCCCGGAGGTGTGGGCCACGATCGTCCCGCGACGCACGGCACCGGTCGCGGCCAGGCCGTTGACCAACCCGGGCAATTCCGCGTCGGGAAGCGCAAGCAGCAGCAGCTCCGCGCGATCCGCCACGTCGGGCACCGGCAGCACCGCGGTGTCGGGCAGCCGCCGCTCGGCCAGCCGGCGCGAAGCGGCCGACACCGCGCTGCAGGCGACGACGACGTGCTCGGCACGTTCGAGCGCCATCCCCAGTGCGCTGCCGACCCGGCCGGCGGCCACGATCCCGACCTTCAGGCGGGCCGGACGCAAACCATTCGGGGTGCCCATCGTTGGCGGACCTCACTGCCCTCGGACCGTTCCGGTCCACCTCGCGGGTACCGGACAGTCGGCCAGTGTATCCGTCGGAGCCGTGTCGCCGGTTCAGCCGTCACGGCGACGTCGGCCGCCGCCCGATGACGGATTGACCTGCAGCCGGGCCAACAGATCGGCGACGGAGTGTCCGCCGGTGTGCTGACCCTGGGACTGCTCTTCCTCGGCTTCTTCGCGTGCGGGCGGTTGCGGCGACCACGACGGCGGCGACCAGGGCGGCGGCGACCAGGGCGGCGGGGCGGAACGTTCACTGCTCTCGTCCTCGGCGGCAACGCGGTGCCGGCCGCGCGGGGGCATCGGTTCGGGCCGAACGCCGGACCGATCGTCGTCGTCGGCGCGATCCGGGCGGCGATGCGATCCGCGGTACGGGTCCGGTTCCGGTGCGGGCGGTGGCGCCGGCGGGGGCTCGGGGGGCCGGACCGGAGGTGGCGGCGCGAGCGGCTCCTCGGGCACGTCGATGATCGGCGTCTCGAACTCCGCGGTGTCTTCGGGATCGATGCCGCCGCGGGGGCGTTCGAGCGTGTCCGCCGGTTCTCCGGCCGAGACACGGCTGCTCTGCACCTTGCCGGGCGGAGCCGCGACCGCGCGGGCGGCCCGCTCGGCACCCAGTGCGGGGCGGTCGGCGAATTCGGCGCCGATGACGGCCTCCAGGCTGGATCGCAGGGACGCCAGTTCGGCCCGCAGGGCGGCCATCTCGTCGGCGGCCTCGGCGCGCAGTTCCCAGGACAGCTGCCGGCGCAGATAGGCCTCCACCGAGAGCTCGTATTCCCGGCGGGCCGCGATCTCCCGGTCCAGCTGCAGGTCGTAGACGAGTTTCAGGTCGCGGGCGCGAACTTCGCCGAGCTCGCCCTGCCGGCGGTAGGTCAGCGAGGCGAACGCCGCCAGAACCACCGCCCACAGCGATACCACGACCGCCAGCCGCAGCAGTTCCACCCGGTTGGTGAACACCAGAGTCGAGCTGGCCACCACGGCCAGAACCAGCAGCGCAGAGAGCAGGCGCCAGCCCGGGGTCCGGCCGCCGCGGCGAATCCTGGCGCCGCGCGACTCACCCATGGGGCGACTGTACCGCGTGCGAAGACGGGTCCGGCCGCGACAAGCTGCGCGCGACACGGGCCTTCTGCTGCGGTCGCTAGCCCGTCACCGCGTCGGGGTCATCGGTCGGTACCTCCGGGGATTTGCAGCAGTGCTCCAGCCACAGCGCGGCGATGACCAGCGCGAACGCGCTCAGAGCGGCGGCCGCGACGCCGGGGGTGTCGGCGGCGGCGACACGCAGTTCGGTGCGGCGGGGCAGCAGGTAGGCCAGCACGGCGACCCACCAGCCGAGCAGTACCGCGCCGGCCCACGCCGACGCCTTGGCCACCGCGACGCTGCGCGCGACGGCCAGCGGGTGCAGCCGGCCCGCGCCGACCCCGATCTGCCCGTTGCGGATCCGGGCGCGCACCGACACCGCCCAGCCTGCCTCGACGGCCGCCACCGCCAGCAGCCAGAGTCCCGTCCAGAGCGTGACCGGAGGGAACTGGCGGTAAAGCGAATGAATCAGTAGATAGCCCAGCGCCGCCGCGACGGCTGCCGCCGCGGCCAGCTGCCACCGGGAGGTCGGTCCCATCACTCCGGCCCGGCCCCGACGGGCGGGGTGAGCGACAGGCCGGTGGCCCGGACTCCGGCCCGCTCCGCCGGGTCGATGTCTTCGAGCAGCTCCCGGACCGGCCGCCGTCGGCCATCGACGGTGAGCTCAGCACGCGGATCGGCGTCGAGCCACGGAACGAGCACGAAGGCGCGCAGGTGCGCGAGCGGGTGCGGCAGGGTGAGGTCCGGGTCGTGGCAGCGGATCTCCGAGCCGCCGTCGAAGCAGCACACCAGGTCGACGTCGAGGGTGCGCGGACCCCACTTCTGAGTGCGCACCCGCTGGTTTGCCTGCTCCAGCGACTGCGCCAGGCGCAGCCAGCCGTGCGCATCCCGCGCCGGGTCGTCGGCGACGAGCACCGCGTTGAGGAACGGCTGCTGCTCGACCCCGCCCCAGGCGTCGGTCTCGTAGACCCGCGACACGGCGCGCGTCGCCGGGCCCACGCCGTCGAGCGCGGCCTGCAGCCGTGCGAAAGGCTCGCCGAGATTGGATCCGATCGACAACACGACCCGGGTCATCTCGGGCCTGGCCTGTCCGCGCGCCCGCCGCGCCGCGAGCGCCGCGCGACGACAGCCACATCGCTGAACTCCAGCGGGATCGGCGCCTGCGGTTTGTGCACGACGACCTCGACGGCGTGGATCCGGTCGTCGCCGCCCATGACGCCCTCGGCGATCTCGGCGGCGACCGTCTCGATCAGGTTGCGTGCCGGTCCGCCGACGATGTCGGCGGCGTGCTGGGCCAGCGCCCCGTAGTCCACGGTGTCGGCGAGGTCGTCACTGGCCGCGGCACCGGCGAGGTCGATCCAGACGGTGATGTCCACGACGAAGTCCTGACCGTCGCGGCGCTCGTGGTCGAACACTCCGTGATTGCCCCGGACCGTCAGCCCGCGTAGTTCGATGCGGTCAGTCACCGGCATCACCCTGCCAGGCCTCGGCGACTTTGAGGGCGTCGACACTGGCGCGCACGTCGTGCACGCGCACACCCCAGACCCCGTGCCAGCCCGCCAGAGCGGAGATGACCGCGGTGGCCGTCTCGCGACCGTCGGGCGGTCGCTGCACGCCGCCACCGTCGGCGAGCAGAGACCCCAGGAAGCGTTTCCGCGACGCCCCCACAAGGACCCGGATTCCGGTCGCGACGAAAAGGGGCAGCGCGCGCAGCAGGGCCCAGTTGTGTTCGGCGGTCTTGGCGAAGCCCAGACCCGGGTCGATGACCAGATTCTCCGGACGGACTCCGGCAGCCACGGCGGCGTCGACGCCTGCCATCAACTCGTCGCGAACCTCGTACACCACATCGCGATAGTCGGGAACGTCATGTGACTGCCCCGGCCCGATCGAGCGCCAGTGCATCAGCACCCACGGCACCCCCGCCTCGGCGAGCAGGGGTGCCATCTGGGGATCGGCCCGGCCTCCGCTGACGTCGTTGACGATGCCCGCCCCGTTCTCCAGTGCCGCCCGGGCCACCGCGGCGTGCATGGTGTCGATGCTGACGGTGATGCCCTGCGCGGCGAGGCCCTTGACGACGGGGACGACCCGCGACATCTCCTCCGCGGCCTCGACGCGGGTGGCCCCGGGCCGGGTGGACTCGCCGCCCACGTCGATGATTGCCGCACCGTCGGCGGCGAGGGCGACACCGTGAGCGACGGCCCGCGCCGGGTCCGCGAACCGGCCGCCGTCGGAGAATGAATCCGGAGTGACGTTGACCACGCCCATCACCAGGGTTCGCGATCGGGGCGAGTGCGTCACCTGCGCAGCATGAGTTCCAGTGCTTCGGCCCGGGACGCCTCGTCGGTCTTGAACTGTCCCCGCACCGCCGACGTCGTCGTGATCGAGCCGGGTTTGCGCACCCCGCGCATCGCCATGCACAGATGCTCCGCCTCGATCACAACGATCACCCCGCGCGGTTTGAGTTTGCGCACCATCGCATCGGCGATCTGTGCGGTCAGCCGCTCCTGGACCTGGGGGCGCTTGGCGTAGAGGTCGATCAGGCGCGCCAGCTTCGACAGACCGGTGACCCGGCCGTCGGCGCCGGGAATGTAGCCCAGGTGCGCGACGCCGTGAAAGGCCACCAGGTGATGCTCGCAGGTGGAGTACATCGGGATCTGCCTGACCAGGATCAGTTCGTTGTGTTCCTCATCGAAGGTGGTGTCCAACACCGCATCGGGGTCGGTGTAGAGGCCCGCGAACATCTCCCGGAAGGCACGCGCAACCCGCGCCGGGGTGTCCCTGAGTCCGCTGCGGTCGGGATCCTCCCCGACGGCCAGCAGCAGTTCCCGGACCGCCGCCTCCGCGCGGGCCTGGTCGAATTCCGGGGTGTCGAGCGTGACCGAGTCGCGCTGCGCCATCGATGCTCCGTCCAGAGTGTTAACCGTGGGCCGGCGGGTTGGGGCGCCCGCCGTCGCCGGAATCCTCGTGGGGTGCCGGCGCAGGTTGGGGTGTTGGCTGGGGTCGGTATCCCGGTTGCGGCGGGGGCTGGTGCTGCTGTGGCCAGCCGCCCGGCGGCGGATACCAGTAGCCCTGCTGGTTCGGCGGCGGCGGCCAACCGGGCGCGCGCCATCCGGCGGGGGCCCCGTAGTCCGGCTGCGTCGGGCCGTTCGGTGCCTGGTGGGGGGCGTGGTGGGGTGCCTGGTGGGGTAGGTGGTGGCGCCCCGGCTGTCCCTCGGTGTGCGCGCCGTTACCCCGCCCCGCTCCTGGTCCGGCCTGCTGGCTGTGAGCCGCGGTGGCCTGGGCGATCGCCTTCTTGAACGCCGGTTCGGGCATGGGTTTGGGCCACGGCTCGCCGCGCTCGACGGCGAGTTCGCCCGGCGTCTTGATAGGCGGCTTGTCCGACGGGATCCGTCCGCCGAAGTCGTCGAACATCGTCAGCCGCGGCCGTTTCTTCACGTCGGCGAAGATGGCCTCGAGCTCGACGCGGTGCAGCGTCTCCTTCTCCAGCAGCTCGCCGGCGAGGATGTCGAGGACGTCGCGGTACTCGCTGAGGATCGCCCACGCCTCATTGTGCGCGGCCTCGATCAGCTTGCGGATCTCGTCGTCGATATCCCGCGCCACCTCGTGGCTGTAATCCGCCTGGATGCCCATTGTGCGGCCCAGGAACGGATCGCCGTGTTCGCTGCCGTAGCGCACCGCGCCCAGCTTGGCGCTCATGCCGTACTCGGTGACCATCGCGCGGGCGATCTTGGTCGCCTGCTCGATGTCGGAGACGGCGCCGGTGGTGGGCTCGCGGAAGACGAGCTCCTCGGCGGCGCGGCCCCCCATCGCGAAGACCAGCCGGGAGATCATCTCCGAGCGGGTCATCAGGCCCTTGTCGTCCTCGGGAACCGAGACGGCATGCCCGCCGGTGCGGCCGCGCGCGAGGATGGTGACCTTATAGATGGGTTCGATGTCGGGCATCGCCCAGGCCGCCAGGGTGTGGCCGCCCTCGTGGTAGGCGGTGATCTTCTTCTCGGTCTCGCTGATGACCCGACCTTTGCGCCGCGGGCCGCCGATGACCCGGTCGACCGCCTCCTCGAGGGCGGCGCCGGTGATGACGGTCCCGTTCTCCCGCGCGGTCAGCAGGGCCGCCTCGTTGATCACGTTGGCCAGGTCGGCACCGGACATGCCGACGGTCCGCTTGGCCAGACCGTCAAGGTCTGCGTCGGGGGCCATCGGCTTGCCCTGCGAGTGCACCCGCAGGACGGCGCGCCGTCCCGCCAGGTCGGGCGAGGACACCGGGATCTGGCGGTCGAAACGCCCCGGACGCAGCAGCGCCGGGTCCAGGATGTCCGGGCGGTTGGTCGCCGCGATGAGGATGACGCCCTGGCGTTCCCCGAAGCCGTCCATCTCGACGAGCAGCTGGTTGAGGGTCTGCTCTCGCTCGTCGTGACCGCCGCCGAGGCCCGCACCGCGCTGACGGCCGACGGCGTCGATCTCGTCGACGAAGATGATGCACGGCGAGTTCTGCTTGGCCTGCTCGAAGAGGTCACGCACCCGCGAGGCGCCGACACCGACGAACATCTCCACGAAATCCGATCCGGAGATGGTGAAGAACGGAACTCCCGCCTCGCCGGCAACGGCGCGGGCCAGCAGGGTCTTGCCGGTGCCCGGCGGGCCGTAGAGCAATACTCCCTTGGGGATCTTGGCCCCCAGCGCCTGGTAGCGGCCGGGGTTCTGCAGGAAGTCCTTGATCTCGTAGAGCTCCTCGACCGCCTCGTCGGCGCCGGCGACGTCGGCGAAGGTGGTCTTGGGCATGTCCTTGGTGAGCTGCTTGGCGCGTGACTTGCCGAACCCGAACCCCATGCGGCCGCCGGTCTGCATCCTGGAGAACAGCACGAAGAGCCCGACCAGTAGCAACAGCGGCAGCATGTAGATCAACAGCGTTCCCAGGATGCTGGGCTGGTTGACCACGGTGTTGGTCTTGACGCCCTTGCCGGTGAGCGAGTCGAAGAGCGGGACCGCGTAGCCGGTGGGGTACTTCGCAATGACCTTGTTCGACTCGCCGGTCTCGCTCTTAGCGTCTTTCAGCTCCAGGCGAAGTTGCTGCTCGCGGTCGTCTATCTGGGCGCTGGCGACGTTGTCGGCATTGATCTGGGCCACCGCCACAGAGGTGTCGATCGGCTTGAAGCCGCGGGTGTCGTCGTTGAAGTAGAAGAACAGCCAGCCGAGCAGCAGCACGAAGGCGATCACCGTCAGCGTGCGGATCAGGGATTTCCGGTTCATCGAGCATCGGCCGCGCGCGGCCCGTCCTTCCGATCTGCGCTGCATCTGAACTGCATGGACTCTCCAGTGGTATCTCAGGTTACCGCTACCCCAACGTCGGGCGGGCCCCCGATGGTTTCCGTCAGCGTTTAGTTCGGTTTGCGGGCGGACCGGGCTGTGCTTGGCTGGGGGTGTGGCTGGAGTTGCCGAGCCCCTGGTCAATGTCGTCGACGTCAACGGCGTTCGGTTGCGGGTGGCCGAGGCAGGGCCGCCAGACGGGCCGGTGGTCATCCTGGCGCACGGCTTTCCGGAGCTGGCCTACTCGTGGCGCCACCAGGTTCCGGTGCTGGCGGCCGCGGGCTATCGCGTTCTCGCCCCTGACCAGCGGGGATATGGAGGCTCGTCGCGCCCGCCGGCGGTCGAGTCCTACGACATCGCCGCGCTCACCGGCGACCTGGTCGGCCTGCTCGACGCCGTGGGCGCGCAGCGTGGGGCGGTCATCGGCCACGACTGGGGGGCGGTCGTGGCGTGGAGCACCCCGCTGCTGCATCCGGGGCGGGTCGCGGCGGTGGCGGGACTGAGCGTCCCCCCGGTGCCGCGGCCGCTGACACCGCCTACCGAGGCGTTCCGCCGGATATTCGGGACGAACTTCTTCTACATCCTCTACTTCCAGCAGCCCGGGGTGGCCGACGCGGAGATGGCCGGCGACCCGGAACGCGCCCTGCGGAGGATGCTGGGCGGGATGCGCACACCCCAGGACGAGGCGACCGCGCTGCGGATGCTTGCCGCCGGGCCGGAGGGGTTCATCGACCGGCTGCCCGAACCGCAACGGCTGCCCGATTGGCTGTCCGCCGCCGAGCTGGAGCACTACGTCGCCGAGTTCACCCGCACCGGCTTCACCGGCGCGCTGAACTGGTATCGCAACTTCGAACGCAACTGGCAGATCATGGCCACCCCGGTGGCCTCGACGATCGACGCGCCCGCCCTGTTCGTCGGCGGCGACGACGATCCGGTCCTCAAGTTCACCCGGACCGACCGAGCCCGGGAGGTGGTCGTCGGCCCTTACCGCTCCGTCATGCTCGAGGGTGCCGGTCACTGGATTCAGCAGGAGCGGCCCGAGGAGATCAATGCTGAACTGCTGGACTTCCTGTCCGCGGTGCGGTGGACCTGACCCGGCCGGCGGCTCTCGGCGACACGCTACGGTGTGCTCCATGCGCGGCATCCCTAGTCGAACCGCTGGTCGACCCACCGGTGCGGGCCCGGCGAGGCGGCTGGTGGCCGGCGCGGCGCTCGGACTCTCGGTACTCACGCTGTCGGGGTGTGACAGCACCGTCCCGGTGGAACCGAACGCCCGTCAGGTGACGGTCATCGGCTCGGGCGAGGTGCAGGGGGTGCCTGACACGCTGACCGCGGACGTGGCGATCGAGGTGACCGCCCCGGATGTGACGGCCGCGATGAACCAGACCAGCCAGCGCCAGCAGGCGGTGATCGACGCCCTCACCGCTCGCGGATTCGACTCCGAGGACATCAGCACCACGGAGGTCAGCCTGCAACCGCAGTACGGCGACAATTCGGTGATCACCGGATACCGGGCAGCCAACTCGATTCGCGTCACGATCCGCGAACTCGATTCCGCGTCGGCTGCCCTGACGACGATTCTCAACGCCGGCGGCAATGCGACGCGGATCAACTCGGTCAGCTACTCGATCGAGGACGATTCAGGGTTGGTCCGGGACGCCAGGGCACGCGCCTTCGGCGACGCCCGAAGCCGGGCCGAGCAGTACGCCGAACTGTCCGGTCTCTCGCTCGGACGGGTGATCTCGATTTCCGAGGCGCCGGACGGTCCGCCGCCTCCCCCGCCGATGCCGATGCCGCGCGGCGCGATGGCCGCCGATGTGCCGCTGCAGCCTGGTCGCCAAACGGTGAGTTTCGCGGTCACCGTGGTCTGGGAGCTCAATTAACCACCCGGCCAGCTGAATCCGCTGGTTCGGGTGATTTCAGAGTTCGTGCTGGTAGACCCTCGGGTCAAGGGTGCCGATGTAGGGCAGGTCTCGATAGCGCTCGGCGTAGTCCAGTCCGTAGCCGACGACGAACTCGTTGGGGATGTCGAATCCGACGTAGGTGATGTCGACGTCGGTGCGGACCGCTTCGGGTTTACGCAACAGCGCGCACACCCGCAATGAGCGCGGGTGGCGGCTTGCCAGGTTGCGAAGCAACCACGACAACGTGAGCCCGGAGTCGACGATGTCCTCGACGATGAGCACGTGACGGTCGGCGATGTCGCGGTCCAGATCCTTGAGGATGCGGACCACACCGGAGGATGACGTCGCCGAGCCGTAGGAGCTCACCGCCATGAACTCCAGCTGGGTGGGCACCGGCAGGGCGCGCGCAAGGTCGGTGACGAACATCACCGCGCCTTTGAGCACCGTCACCAGCAGCAGGTCCTCGCCGTCGAGGATGTCGCGGTAGTCCTGACCGACCTGCTCGCCGAGTTCGGTGGTCCGGGCTTGAATCTGCTCCTGGGACAACAGGACCGACTTGATGTCCCCGGAGTACGAATCAGGCACCGGCACGACACACAGCGTGCCATGCCGGAACCGCCGGTGAGGGTCAGACGATCAATCACACCGGTTCGAGGCGCAGCGCCAACATTCCGGCCCGACGCTCGGCGAACAACCGCATCCGCGGCCGGTCACAGCCGACCGCCACGCCACCCTGCCCGCGCCAGCGGGTGAGCAGATCATCGACCGCCCGGATCTGGGTGTCGGTCAGTCCGCTGGCGCCGCCGGCGAGCAGCCAGCCGCGAAGCACCCGCCGGCGCAGCGCGGTGGGCAGACCGGCGACGTCGTCGACCCTCAGGCCCTCCCCGGACGCCCCTGACTGAGCCGAGCGCAACTGGTGTTCGGCCTGGGCGTCGAGGGCGTCGGTGTCCTCCCTCAGCGCCGCGGCGGTGCGGGCCAGCGCCTCGGCGACCCCGCCGCCGAGCACGTCCTCAAGCAGCGGCATCACCTCGGTGCGCAGCCGAACCCGGGTGAACCGGCGGTCGCTGTTGTGCGGGTCGTCCCAGGGCTGTAGCCCCCGTTCCGCGCAGGCGGCCCGGGTCAGCGCGCGCCGGACACCGAGCAACGGCCGGTACCAGGGCGGGTCGACCACCCGCATGCCGGCCATCGACCGCGGCCCCGAACCGCGGCCCAGTCCCAGCAAGACCGTCTCGGCCTGGTCGTCGAGGGTGTGACCGAGCAGCACGGGCGCACCCGCCCTGGCCGACTCCAGGGCCGCGTAGCGGGCGGTCCGGGCGGCGGCCTCCGGTCCGCCGGTCGTTCCCACCTGCACCCGCAGCACGAGTGCGGCCGCGCATCCGAGTTCGAGTGCCTGAGCGCGCGCCTTCTCCGCCACCACGGTGGAATCGGGCTGAAGTCCGTGGTCGACGATCAGCGCGGTGGTGGGCCGGACCGGTACCGCCGCGGCCGTCAGGGCCAGCGAGTCCGGTCCGCCGGACAGCGCAACACACCACGACCGGGCTTCGGGCAGGCGGTCGGTGGCGAAACCGGCGAGCGTCTCGCGCAGCCGGTCTAGAGCACCCGGTCGATCCACTGCTGGGGATTCTCGATCTCGGCCGTGCGCGGCAGCGTGTCGGGATCCGTCCACACGGCGTTGAACCGCTGCATGCCGACCCGCCCGACCACCTGGTCGACGAATGCCCGGCCGCGGGTGTACTGGCTGAGCTTCGCGTCGACCCCGAGCAGGGCGCGCAGCATTCGCTGCAGCGGCGACTGGGGACGGTGCCGGCGGTCGTTGAAGCGGCGCCTGATCTGCTCGACTGTCGGCACGACGGCGGGACCCACCGCGTCCATCACGTAGTCGGCGTGGCCTTCCAGCAGAGTGCCCAGCGCCATCAGCTGATCCAGCGCCGCCCGCTGCGGCTCGGACTGCAGGGCCCGGAGGAAACCCACCACTCCCGAAGCCTCCGCGGTGTCACCCGCGCGGCGATCCCTGATGAGTCGGCTCAGCCGGCCGACGGCGTCGGCGAAATCCGGCCCGCCCCCGGAGGTGAGCACGCCGACGGTGCGTGACATGTGTTGGGCCAGCCAGGGATTGGCGGTGAACTGCACCCGGTGGGTCACCTCGTGCAGACACACCCACAGCCGGAAATCCCGCGGCACGAACCGTAGCTGGCGCTCGACGGCGAGCACGTTCGGGTAGACCAGCAGCAGTCCACCGCCGAACGGGTCGTACTGGCCCAGGATCCCCGAGGAGATGAACGCGAGGATTGCACCGGTTTGAGCGCCGGTGACACGACCGGTGATGCGGCCGGTCACGTTGGCGCCGGGCAGGTCGTCCCCGCCGGTCAGCACCCGCATCGAATCCGATGCCGCCCTGATCCACTGCGGCCGATCGACGATGCGGGCGTCGGCCACCGGCGCGTCACCCGAGAGCCCGGTGACGTCGCGGACAGGACCTTCGGCCGCGCGCGACGCCTGAGCGAGTTCGGCGATGATCGCCGACAGCGTGTAATCGGTCGCGGGCGGGCCGGGACGCGCCAGACGCGCGCCGACGGAGCCGGCAAATCCCCAGTCGACCGCCGCGCCCGCGGTCGGCCTCAGGGACTGGCTCACGGCGCGCAGCCGGAGACGGGAGGATTCACGAGCCGCAGCCGCAGGTTCGCAACGTGCCCGCCAGCGCGTCGAGGGCGGTGCGGCCCTCCATGCCGGCGTTGTTGGAGATGAACGCGAAGGTCAGCACCCGGCCGCTGGTGTCGGTGACGATCCCCGCGAGCGAGTTGACCTTGGTCAGCGAGCCCGTTTTGGCCCGCAGCCAGCCGGCCGACGACCGCGGATCGGTGCCGATGAACCGATCCGAGAGGGTGCCGCTGCCGCCGGCGATGGGCAGCAGATCCACCAGGGGCCGCAACTCGGGGTGGCCCGGTCCGGCGGCGAAATTCACCACCTCGTCCAGAGTCATCGCGGTCAGCAGGTTGGCCACCGACAACCCGCTGTTGTCGACCAGCGCCGCGCCGCGGACGTCGATTCCGGCGGCGGCCAGCGTGCTGACGACGGCATCGACTCCACCGGCGAAACTCGACGGCCGACCAGTCGCGGCGGCGATTTCGCGTCCGATCGTCTCGGCCATCACGTTGTCTGAGGCGTTCATCATCTGGCGCAGCCGTTCGATCAACGGCGCGGACTGAACGGATGCCAGTTGCCTGCCGCCGGCCGGGCCCGGGGCGAAGGTGACCCGGGCGGGGTCCACGCCCAGCGCCACCGCCAGGGCCCGGCCCGCATCGAGTGCCGGCGTGGGCGACCGGCGTGATTCGAACGTCGTCGGCTGGATGCGACCCGCATCGAGCATCACCGACTGGATCGGCGCGATGTCACCGCCCTCGATGTCGGCGGGATCCCAACCGGGCGCCATGTCCGGCCCGGAGTACAGCGAGATGTCGACCTGAACGGCCGTCGGCTGCACACCGCTGCTGCGCACCTGGTCGGCCAGGTCGGAAATCCGCGCGGCGTCGCGGTACCAGGTGTCCTGTCCGGGTGCGGCCGCCGAGAGCACCGGATCACCCGCTCCGACGAGAACCACGACACCGGGCAGCAGGGTCTGGTCGGCCGCGCGGACCGTGGTGGTGACGCGGGCGTCGCGGTCGAGGGTCAACAGGGCCGCCGCGGCGGTCAAAACCTTGTTCGTCGACGCCGGCTGCATCTGCGCATCGGCGCGCTGCTCCCAAACCTGCTGTCCGGTCGCGGCATCGGTGACGCGGCCGCCCAGACTGCCGAGGTTGGGATTGGCGACCACGGCCGCCAGAGCGGCCGTCAGGCCCGCCGTGGTGGGCGCGGGCGCGGCGTCGGTCACCGGGACGACCCCCGGGTTGGCGACGGCAGCCGGCCGCGGCGGCGGGACCTGGGCATCGTTGCTGCTCCCGCCGGTCAGGAACGCCGCCGCCGCGACGACGACCGCGACCACCCCGATCACGCCGACGGCCAGGAGCACGTGCGTTCGGCCGCGAGAACTGCCCATCAGGGTCCCGGCCCCCTTTTCCGTGCTTCGGGTGGTCCATCATCCCACCGGATCGACGTCCCACTGGATCGACGTCCCACTGGTGTCGGTCCCATTGTGCTGTCGGTCCCATTGTGCCCAACGACCCCCCGGCGGAGGTCAGCGCTCCGTTAGGGTTGTGCTCTCGGCGCCACCAGGCGACGGACGGCGAGGAGGAGTCGCGTGCAATTCGACGTCACGATCGAGATCCCGAAGGGCCAGCGCAACAAGTACGAAATTGATCACGACACAGGGCGCGTGCGGCTGGATCGCTATCTCTACACACCGATGGGGTACCCGGCGGACTACGGCTTCATCGAGGACACTCTCGGCGAGGACGGCGACCCCCTGGACGCCCTGGTGCTGCTGCCGCAATCGGTGTTCCCGGGCGTGATCGTGGCCGCCCGCCCGGT
This sequence comes from Mycobacterium sp., assembly GCA_018882965.1. Taxonomy (GTDB): domain Bacteria; phylum Actinomycetota; class Actinomycetes; order Mycobacteriales; family Mycobacteriaceae; genus Mycobacterium. The sequence goes on from VEQY01000034.1 coordinate 32,185, forward strand.
CGGGATGTTCCAGATGGTCGACGAGGCAGGTGGCGATGACAAGGTGCTGTGCGTGCCGGCCGGCGACCCCCGGTGGGACCACATCACCGACATCGGCGACGTCTCGGACTTCGAACTGGAGTCGATCAAGCACTTCTTCGTGCACTACAAGGACCTCGAACCGGGCAAGCACGTCGAAGCCGCCGATTTCGTCGGACGAGCCGAGGCTGAGGCCGAGGTGGAGCGCTCCCGGCAGCGGTTCGCCGCCGAGGGCCACTAGGACCCCCGGCGACCCTGCGGCCCGCGAATTTTCCTGGACGTAACCTTTCGTAACGCGACGGTGTCCTTTCGTTTCCGATGATGGGCCACATGCTGCTGCATCAGGGCATCGGCCTGGCGTCCTTCAACGAGCTGCCCACGCGTCGAGCCGTACACGCTCTCTATGAATGCTGCAACAGTGTGGCGATGGCCGCGGATCTGGCCCGCGGGCGGCCGTACGCCGATCGGGGCGAGCTCTATCGTCGCGCCGACGGTCTGCTCTTTGCGCTCTCCGAGCAATCGATCGACGACATCATGCAGGCCTATCCCCGAGTCGGCAGCAGGCCGGGAAGCGCACGATCACAGGCCGAACCGTGCGCCATTTTCGACGAGCGTCCAGAGGTGATGCGTCAGCTCACCGCCGCGGCCCAGCGATACTCCCGCCGCTTCGGCTTCGAGTTCGTGATGTACCTGGGCCAGGCGCCGAAATGTTCGGCCGCCGAGGTGATCGCCGCTGTCGAGAGCCGGATGGACAACGACGGCGAGACCGAGCGCAAGATCGTGCGCAACGAGATCGCCAAGCTCAATCGCAGCCGCCTCGAGCGGATGCTCGGTCCGGCCGGCGGCTACGACAACTGGGCGTAAACCCCCTCACCCTCAGTCCGCCGGGGGCTGCGTCATCCGGGTCTTGATCAAGCTCGCGACCATGGTCAAGAACAGGGTGAGCACGATGACCGCCAAACTCAGCAGGGTGGGGATCTCCGGCACGTTGAGGTTCTGGCCTCCGTTGATGAACGGCAACTCGTTCTCATGGAGGGCGTGCAGCAGCAACTTGATCCCGATGAAGAACAGGATGATGGCAAGACCCTGGGACAGGTAGACCAGCCGATTGAGCAGGTCCCCCAGCAGGAAGTACAGCTGCCGCAGACCCATGAGCGCGAAGACGTTGGCCGTGAAGACCAGATAGGGCTCTTTGGTCAGACCGTAGATCGCCGGGATCGAGTCCACGGCGAAGAGCAGATCAGTGGTCGCTAAGGCCACGATGACCAGGAACATCGGGGTCATCAGGCGCTTGTTGTCACGCTTGACGTACAGCTTGAGACCGTGCCAGGTGTCGGTTGTTCTCAGATGGGTCTTCGCGAATCGCACGACGGCGTTGTCGGCGTCGTCACTGTGGTCGGTGTCGCGAACCAGTTGGATCGCGGTGTACACAAGGAAGGCGCCGAAGAGGTAGAAGATCCAGGAGAACTGCTCGATGGCGACGGCTCCCAGCGCGATGAAGATGCCGCGGAACACCAAGGCGAGCACGATGCCGACGAAGAGGGCCTGCTGCTGATGGACCTTGGGGACGTTGAAACTGGCCATGATGATGATGAAGATGAACAGATTGTCGATCGACAGGCTGTACTCGGTGAGCCAGCCCGCGTAGAACTCCAGGCCGAACTGGCTGCCGTGGAAGTTCCAGACCCACACGCCGAACAGCACCGCCAGTCCGACATAGATGGTCAGCGCGATCACGCAGTCGCGGGTCGTCGGCTCCTGGGGCCGACGCGCGAAGGCCAGGATGTCGACGAGCAGGACTGCCAGGGTCACCGCCAGGGTGATCGCCCATTCCAGGGCAGATACGTCCACGCAGTTGGCCTCCGGCCGTCATCAACCTCCCGGGCGTGGGAAGTGTCTCAGGCTTGGGTGGGCCTGACGACACCGGGGGCTGCGGCGCCGGGCGCACCCTAGGATTCACGGCGTGGCAGTCGATGTCCCGTCCCAGTACCTGCGGTCGGCCCAGGCACCGCCACCCCGGACCCTGATCGACATCCTGTACGCGACCGCCGCGCGGTTCCCCGAAGCTCCCGCCATCGACGACGGCGCGGTTCAGCTGACCTATGCCGAGGTCGTCGCCGACATCGAGGACGGCGCCCGGTGGCTGGCCGCGCGTGGCATCGGACGCGGAGACCGCGTCGGGGTCCGGATGCCGTCCGGCAGTTACTCGCTCTATCTGGCGATCCTGTCGGCTCTGGCCGCCGGCGCGGCGTATGTGCCGGTCGACGCCGACGACCCCGCCGAACGGGCCGAGCTGGTGTTCACCGAGGCCGCGGTGGCCGCGGTCATCACCGAGGCCGGTCTCGTCCGTGGCCCCGGGACGTCGCGGGGCTGGAGTGCCGCCGGTCCGCAACCCGGCGACGACGCCTGGATCATCTTCACGTCGGGCTCGACCGGTGTCCCCAAAGGAGTGGCGGTCACCCACCGTAACGCCGCCGCCTTCATCGATGCCGAAGCACGGATGTTCCTGCAGGACAACCCGATTGGGCCGGAAGACCGTGTGCTGGCTGGTCTCTCGGTGGGCTTCGACGCGTCGTGCGAGGAGATGTGGCTGGCCTGGCGCAACGGCGCGTGCCTGGTTCCGGCGCCGCGGGCGCTGGTGCGCAGCGGCATGGACCTCGGCCCCTGGCTGGTCTCCAGGGACATCACCGTGGTGTCGACCGTGCCCACGCTGGCCGCACTCTGGCCGGTCGAGGCACTCGAGGCGGTGCGGCTGCTGATCTTCGGCGGCGAAGCGTGCCCGCCTGAGCTGGCCGAGCGGCTGGCCTCCGGGGAGGACGGGGTCCAGCGGGAGGTCTGGAACACCTACGGGCCCACCGAGGCCACCGTCGTGTCCTGCGGGGCCCGGCTCGGCGGCGGGCCGGTCAGCATCGGACTCCCCCTCGAAGGCTGGGACCTTGCCGTCGTCGACGCCGCCGGCCACCCGGTCGCCATGGGAGAGGTCGGCGAGCTGGTGATCGGCGGGGTGGGGTTGGCGCGCTACCTCGACCCCGACAAGGACGCCGAGAAGTACGCACCGTTGCCGTCGCTGGGCTGGGAGCGCGCCTACCGCAGCGGTGATCTCGTGCGGCTCGAACCCGACGGTCTGTATTTCCAGGGGCGGGCCGACGATCAGGTCAAGGTCGGCGGGCGGCGCATCGAACTCGGTGAGATCGACACGGCACTGCAGCATCTGCCGGGCGTCAGCGGCGCGGCGGCGGCGGTTCGCCGGACGGCTGCCGGCACCGCGATCCTGGTGGGCTACCTGGCCTCGGCGGATCCCGACTTCGACCTCGCCGGCGCGCGCACGCATCTCACCGAGTCGCTACCGGCGGCGCTGGTGCCGCGCCTCGTGCTGGTCGATGAACTGCCCACCCGCACCTCCGGGAAGGTCGATCGGGAAGCCCTGCCCTGGCCACCGCCGGGCTACACCGAGGAGAAGAGCCCTGAATTCGGCGGCACCCTGGGCTGGCTGGCCGGATTGTGGGCCGATCTGCTCGGCGC
>VEQY01000035.1 GCA_018882965.1 Mycobacterium sp.
GGCCACCACCACCCGGTTCATCCGGTTGCTGCCCGGTCCGAGCCGGCCGCGCAGGCCGGCGGTGCCGAACTGCAGGGTGCCGTCGAAGGCGTCGGACAACTCGTCGGCCGCGTCAGCGTCGCCGGATTCGGCTCGGTCCAGCAGCGCCGAGAGTTCCGCGGCGGTGGCCGGGTCGGGGTCCTCGGCCAGCCAGGCCCGCGCGGTGTCGAACAGGCGGGCCATCTCAGTAGTCCCCCGCCCCGGCGTGCCCGCCGGTGGCGATGGCCACCGACGCCGAGGCACCGATGCGGTCGGCGCCGGCCGTGATCATCTGCTCGGCATCGTGACGGGTGCGCACCGCGCCGGAGGCCTTGACGCCGAGGCGATCGCCCACCATCGCGCGCATGAGCGCGATGTCGGCGACGGTCGCCCCGCCGCCGCCGAACCCGGTGGACGTCTTGACGTAGGCCGCACCGGTGCGCAGCGCGATCAGGCAGGCGATGGCCTTCTGCTCGTCGGTGAGCAGGCTGGTCTCCAGGATCACCTTGACCGGGGCGGGGCGCGCCGCGCCGACCACGCCGAGCATGTCGTCGTAGACGGCGGCCAGATCACCGGAGAGCAGGCCGCCGATGTCGAGGACCATGTCCACCTCATCGGCGCCCTCAGCCACGGTGATGCGGGCCTCCTCCGCCTTGGCCAGCCGGGTCATCGCCCCCAGCGGGAACCCGACCACCGTGCACACCATGACCCGGGACTCGGCGAGCAACTCCGCGGCGGTGGGTACCCAGCGGGTGTTGACGCACACCGAGGCGAAGCCGTGCTCGCGGGCCTCGGCGCACAGGGTCTCGATGGCGGTCAGGGTCGCCTCCGCCTTGAGCAGGGTGTGGTCGATGCGCCCGGCGAGGTGTTTGGCGGTGCGCAGCACGTCGGGCACCTGCACGCCGTCGGGCGCGGGGCCCAGTGACTGGGCAACCGCGGCGTTGGCGCGTTCGAACAGAGCAGCGTGACCGGTCATCGGTGGTCCTTGTCGGCGTCAGGTGGGCAGGCTGGCTCGAAGATAGTTGAACAGTGCGGTCCCGGAGTCCTCGTTGTACTTGCGTAGTTGTTCGGGGCTGGCGGTGACCTGGTCGCCCTCGAGCCGGTCGAGCAGCGTGCAGCAGATCATCGCGAATTGCGAGAACCCCCAGTGGTTGAGGTAGCCCGCGATCATCGCGCCCTCCATCTCGATGTTGCGCACCCCGTTGTCGGCCAGCCAGCGCAGCCAGGCCATCTTGGTCTCAGGGTTCTCCAGGCAGATGGCGCCGTCGAGGCGGAACTGCTCGAGGAAGAACTCGTTGCCGGCCACGGTCTTGCCCGCCACGACGTCGAAGTCGGTGTGCCGGTTGGCGGCGATGATGGCCTCATACGTCGCCGCCGGGAAGTGCCCGTCGAACCAGTACTCGCCGGTGCCGCCCTGTAGCAGCCGGTAGGGGCGCAGGTCGGCCATCAGGCCCTCAGAGGAGACCACCACGGTGCCGCCGGGCAGCCCGACTCCGCCGCTGGTGCCCACCCGGCACCAGAACACCGCGTCGAGGGCGTCGAGGTCGCCGCCCTTGAGGAAGAACACCATGCGCATCAGTTCCTGCAGCGCGATCGAGGCGCTGGGCATGCCCATGCCGTGCGAGGCGAACAGCACCCCGGCGCTGTAGCGGGTGACGAAGCGGTCCTCCTTGGGGAAGGCGACCACCGGCGCTCCCCCGTTGATTTCGCTCCAGCGCCGGGCGAATTCGTCGATTCGCCCGCCGGATCCGGCCGTGACCACGGCCTTGACGTCGCGCAGTGGGGTCAGGATCGCATCGGTGGAAGCCACCCCGAAGTGGTAGTAGACGTCCTCGTGGCGGCCGTCGAGCACTCCGTCGAGGAAGGCGTGGTTGATGTTCTCGGTCCGCACGGCGCCTTCCCGGGATCGACGGTGGACGCGATGGAATCTACGCCCGGAACGCGGGCCCCGGTGGCATTCCGCTGTTCAGCAGCCGCCGAAGGTCAGATCGTCACCGTGACAGCCGCACTTCCGCCGAAGCCATCCGTGACAGTGACGACAAAGGAGTCGGCCGCCGGATTGTTCGGATCGGTTGCCTGGTAGGTGAACGCCCCGGTCGCGGAATTAAAGGCGGACAGCGTTCCGTTGGTGGGCGCGCTGGTCACGGCGTAGGTAAGGGTGTCCCCGTCAGCGTCCGTTCCGGTCACCGAGCCCGTCACGGTGCCATTCAGCGGGATGTTCCCCAATATCTTCACGTTGTCAATGCTCAGCCGCGCTCCTGCAGCTTGGCCCCTTGTCGCATCCCAGCTACCGGCGACAAAGACGAATTTGTAGTCACCGGACGTCACGACCGGGAAGTTCACGACCGTCACCGGCTGGTTCGGAGAGGCTTGGGTACCAGTTGCGTTCAACATAAGTGAGGTCGCTCCCGTGTTCACCTCGAGGATGTATGCCAAGACGTCGTAAGCGTCTTGACCGGCGCTGGCCTCCCAGTCGAACTGCACCGTGGCTCCGCCTCGGATGAAGATCGGATCATTAGATACCACCACAGGGCCGTGCACCACCCCGCCAGAGCCCGGTGGCGTATTCAACACGCCGTTGAGGTTCGAAGTCATGACGGCGCGGCCATTAGTCACGGTGGTCGTATAGGACTGGGTGGTGAGACTTGATGCCTCGGTACCGCCATCTGGTGCGGTTGTCGGATCAACCGGGGTCGGCCGACCTGCCACGGAGTCCGCTCCGCCCATACGCACCCGGGAATTGATGGCTGTCCATCCGGTCAAGTTGTTCACGAAGTTCCCATTCGGGAACGAACTACTGAGAGCGAAGCTCGCCACCGGCGCGTTGTTGGACGGGAGGATGGCCACGCTCACCGGAGCGAGCGCGAATCCGCCATGCCCGTCGGCGACGGTGATGGTGAAGGTGTCCGAGAGCGCGGAGGCCGGCGCGCCGGGAACCCGGGCAGCGTTGCGGGCAGCGATGGTGGGTGTGTAGCTGAAAGCGCCGGTGGAGGCATTGACAACGACGGTGCCCTTGGAGGTTGTGGTCGAACCCGAATACGTCAGCGGGTCGTTGTCGGGGTCACTCGCCGTCGTCGTGCCGGTGACCACACCCGTTCCGGCATTGGGCGCGCCCGGTGTCGCGAACGCACTTGGGGCGTTGTTGGCCGTGCCGATCGACACGACCACCGGCACCAGGGTGACTCCGCCGTAGCCGTCCCTGACGGTGATGGTGAAGGTGTCGGCGGACAGGCCGGGCAGGCCACCGACGAGGGCGGCGGCGTGGCGCGCCGCCGCCGTCGGAGCGAAGGTGAAAGCACCCGTCGCCGCGTTGATGCTTACCGCGCCCCTGCCGAAGTTGGAACTCGTCGGAGCGCTATAGGTCAAGGTGTCCCCGTCGGCATCCGAGCCGGCCACCGTGCCGGTGACCAGCCCGGCGACGTCGGGGGCGTTGGGTGTCGCGGTCGCGACGGGGGCGCTGTTGCCCGGGGTGATCGGAACCGATACCCGCCTGGTGGTGATGCCGCCGTGCCCATCGTCGACTGAGATGGTGAACCCATCCTCCGGGGAGCTCTGGGAGAACCCGCCGGGGCCGTTGGCGTAGAAGCTCTGCGGAAGCCCGAGTGGCGCGCCCGCGCTGTAGGTGGTCACCACCAACGTGACAACCTGCCCGGCGGTGAGGTCGGCGCTGACCTGCGGGCAGTAGGACGTCGACCCGCATCCGCTGGGTCCCTGGACGGTGGCGCCGACGGCGGCGTGGGCGGCCACAGGGGTGTCATCGTTCAGCGCGACCGCACCGCGGCCAGGCGAGGCGGGGTCGAAGGTGCCGGTGTACACGATCATCACGGTGTCAACCGGTGCGCTGGTCTGACCGAAGACATAGGTCCGGGAGGAGGTCGCGGTGAAGAAGGTCGCGATGTAGTTGTAGCGGTTCGTGCCGCTGGAGGCCAGTTGACTGACGTGGTTGAGTGTCGACGTATTCAGCGAGAACGTGCCCTGAGAAACGGCTGCGGGGTCGCTGAGGGTGATGGTCTGCAGGCCGGTGGTCACGGGTCGTTCGGCGGCGGCCGCGTGGCGGGCCGCCGCGCTCGGGGTGTAGATGAACGCTCCGGTGGCGGGGTCGATCGACGCGGTGCCGTTTGCCGGGCCCGAGACGATCGCATACGTCAGGGCGTCCGCGTCGGCGTCAGCACCGACCGCCGAGCCATTGACCCGCCCGGTCGCGGCATCAGGAGCCGAGGCCGTCGGAGCCAGCGTCGGCGCGACGTTGCTTGGCGCAATGGGAACCGAAACCAGCTGGGTCGCCCTGCCGCCGTACCCGTCGGTGACCGTCACGGTGAAGGTGTCCACCCGATCGGCAGCGAGCGCCCCGGCAGCAGCGGCTGCGTGACGCACGGCGGCGTTGGGGGTATAGGTGAACGTGCCGTCGCGGTTGACGATCACGGAGCCTCGGGCAGTGGTCGTCGGGCCGGTGTAGGTCAGAGCGTCCCCGTCTGCGTCCGAGCCCACCACCGCACCGGTGACCGCCCCGGTCGAGGCGTTCGCAGCGCCGGTGCTGAACGTGGCGGTCGGGGCGGTGTTCACCGGGGTGATCGGCACGGTGATCCGCCGGGTCGCAGTGCCTCCGTAACCGTCGGCGACTGCGATGGTGAACGAATCGACGCCGGATTGCTGGCCCGGGGCCAGCGGCGTCGTGGAGGCGTCATAGCTGGCGAGTTCGCGGGCACCGGGATTGAAAGCGTCCACGGTGTAGGTATAGGAGCTTTGGGCACTGCGGTCGATCCCGAGCGTGTTGGAAATGAAGTATCCGGTGCCCCCGGAGATCGACGGCTCGCCGATGTAGAGAATGCCGTCGCCGAGGGATTGCACGTATCCGTTCGCCGAGATCACGCTTTTCTGGGTGCCGGTGCTTGCGTACTGCACGAGTTGCACATTGGGTCTGCCGTCAACCACTGCCCCGGTGTCGACGAATTGGACGTAGTCGCCGGTTGCCCATGTCACGCGCACACGGTTCGTGAAGGGGGCGACGTAGGCGTCCTGGAACAGTGAGACTGTGCAGGTGCCACCCTGCTGGGAGCACCCGGGTGACCGGGCAACATCCACCACCTGGTTCTGCCCGTACCTACCGCTGAACAAACCGCCCACGGTTTCGGCGGCCTCGGCGTGACGGGCGGCGGCAGAGGGGGTGTAGACGAAAGCACCGGTTACCGGGTCGATCGTCACGGTCCCACTCGCCGGTCCGGCGCTGAGGGAGTAGCTCAGAGTGTCTCCGTCAGCGTCGCTGCCGCCTGCGGAGCCGCCGACTGTTCCGGTGCTGCTGTCGGGCGTTGCGACCGTCGGGGCCAGCGTGGGTGCGGTGTTGCTGGGGGCGATCGCGACGGTCACCGCGACGTTGGCGATGCCGCCGCGACCGTCATTGACGGCGACGGTGAAGGTGTCGGTGCGCTCGGCGAGGGTCGCGCTGTCGGCGGCGGCAGCGTGTCGGGCCGGCGCTGAGGGGGTATAGGTGAAGGCGCCAGTACTCGGGTTGATGCTGACGGTGCCCCTCGGTGTGCTCGGCGCCGCGCTGTAGCTGACCACGTCACCGTCGGCGTCGCTGCCGGTGACGGTGCCGCTCACGAGTCCGCTCGTCAGATCAGGGTTGCCGACGGCGACGGCGGCGGTGGGTGTCCTGTTGGGGTCGATGACCACGGTGACGGTCACTGTGGCGGTGCCGCCGTGACCATCGTCGGCGATCAGAGTGACGGTGTCGGTGAGTTGTGTGCCCGACGCACGCGCCGCCGCACCGGGGGTATAGGTGAAAGCCCCGGTCCGGGAGTCGACACTGACCGTTCCCCGGGGGGTGCTGGCCGGCGCCCTGTAGCGCAGAGTATCCCCGTCAGGGTCGGTGCCGGTGATCGTGCCGGTGACCACGCCGGTCCGATCGGGGCTGCTCACCGTGGCCGTCGCGGTGGGAGCGGTGTTGACCGGCGAGATCGTGACGGTGACCGCCAGTTCGGTGATCGCGCCGTGTCCGTCGTTGACGCTGACCGTGAAGGTTTCGGTCCGCTCGCTGTCGCCGGCGCCGTCGGCGGCTGCGGCGTGGCGTGCGGCGTCGGTCGGGGTGTAGGTGAACACGCCCGTGGACGGATCGATCGTCACTGTTCCGCGGGGCGTGCTCCGCGGTGCGCTGTAGGTCAGGGTGTCGCCGTCGGGGTCGGTGCCGGACACGGTCCCCGGGACCACCCCGGTCGTCGCGTTGGGGTCGCCCACTCGGACAGAAACCTCGGGCGCGCCGTTGACCGGCGCGATCGGCACCGTAATGGGAACGACCACCGTGCCCTCGCCGCTCGGATCGCTGATCGCCACCGTGAAGGTGTCGCTCAGATCGCCGTCCTCGGCGTCATCGGCCGCCGCGGCGTGGCGGGCCTCAGCGTCGGGGGTGTAGCTGAACTCACCCGAATCGGGGTCGACGACCAGCGATCCGCGCTGCGGCTCGTCACGTTCAGCGAAGCTCTGGTCCCCGCTGCCCGAACCGCCGGTCACGACGCCGGTGACTGACCCGGTGGCCGGGTCGGGCCTGTTGACCGCCGGTATCGCGGGCTTGCGCACGACCACCGTGACCGGAACCAAGACGGTCCTGCCGAAGCGATCCGAGACAGTGACCACGAAGCTGTCCTGTCCCCCCGCGGCGGCCAGTTCGGCGTTGGGTGTGTAGTCGAACGTGCCGTCGGCGTTGAACGACACCGTGCCCCGCGCGGGCGCCACCGGAGCAGGCGGAGCCCCCCGCTGCGAGGAGGTCACCCCGCTATTGGCGCGGCGCGCCCCGCTGGCCGGCGGGGTCCAGTCCGGACGCGCGTTCAGCGTCCAAGCCCCGCCAGGGGCATTCACCGCAAAACCCCCGGACACGGTGCTGCCGACCTGCACGTTCTCAGCGGAGTCGTAACCGACCACCGGGCCGCTGACGGGCCGCACGATCACCGCGGTCTGATACGGGTTGGCGTGCGAGGTGTTCTGTGCCGACACCGACCGGCGCGCCCCCGCTCCGGCCACCGCATGCAGGGGCGCCAACAGCCCGGCCACCAGGCGCGGCAGCGGCGTCACCGGCGCAGCCGCCGAGGGCGGCGCATCGGCCGCCGAGATCGTCGCCCGCTCTCCGGGCTGGGCAGCCCCGGAGTCCGGGCCGGGTTGAGCGGTTTGCGGTGACGAGCTGGGCGCCGACGGCGACGCGGCGATCGGTGCAGACCCCGGCGATCGGTCTACCGGGCCCCGGTTGGCCGGGGCCGACTTCGACGAGGCCGACTTCGACGAGATACTGTCGGCGGCCCCCGCGTCATCCGAGGGCGCCGCAGCCGCAATGCCCAGCGCCTGCGGGCCGGCAACCGACATCCCCAGGGCAAGAAAAGCCATCGCAGTGCGCGAGTTCCTTTTCGACCTGGACCGACGGCTAGTGGACTTGAGCTTCGAACGCGGGCTGAATCCAGCCATGGGTCCCCCGAGGATGCTGTCAACAACAGGAAGCAGACGTGGTGAATCCGATCACAGTCAGCAGCAGAATGTTGGCCTGATCATAAAAATTTCATGATAAGTCTTCGTGTGTTTACCCCGCGTCTCCGCAGTGGTGAGCGGGTCCCTCGGACTGCGGCGAGGTGCCGCGCGTGGTGCGGTCCGACGATGCCGCATGCGTTGCGGCGGGTGGGCGCCTGGTCTGCCGACTACAGGGCTGCCGGCGTGCGCTCCTCCACATGCCACTCTTGCCCGTAGCCATCGCGCATGAGGTCCAGGAACGGCATGGGTTCGAAGGCCTCCGGCCCCAGAATGCCCGCACCCGACCATGCGCCGGTGGCGAGCAGTTCGAGGGCGATGACCGGGTTCATCGCGGTCTGCCACACCACGGCCTGAGCCTTGTACTCCTTCATCGTCCAGGCGTTGTCGGCCACGTGGTAGAGGTAGACCTCCCGCGGCTTGCCGTCCTTGCCCTTGCCGGTCACCCACAGCCCCGCGCAGGTCTTGCCCTTCATCTTCGGTCCCAGCGCCAGCGGGTCGGGCAGGCAGGCGGCCACCACGTCGCGCGGGCTGACCGAGACGTCGCGGACCTTAACCGGCTCGGTCTTGTCCAGCCCCAGCTTGTTGAGCACCTGGAGCACCTCGATGAACTCGTCGCCGAGGCCGAACTTGAACGTGACCCGCTTGGCGTCCACCCAGCGCGGCATCAGCAGCACCTCTTCGTGTTCGACGTTGACGCACTCCACCGGGCCGATGCCCTCGGGGAAGTCGAAGACCTCCGGTTCGCTGAAGGGCGCGGTGGTGAACCAGCCGCGGTCCTTCTCCCAGATCACCGGCGGGTTGAGGCACTCCTCGATGACGGTCCAGATCGAGAACGACGGCGCGAACTCGTAGCCCTCGACCACCAGGTTGGAGGCGTCGCGCACGCCCAGCTCGTCGATCTCGGAGAACAGCTGATCGGCCGCGTAGCGCGCGAACACGTCCACCATCCCCGGCTCGACCCCGATCCCGACCAGGGCCAGCTGACCGGCCGCCTCCCACTCCCCGGCCTTGGCGAACTGGTCGTCACCGAGCTTGACGTGGGTCAGCTCGAAGGGCTTCTCCGGATGCCGGTGCGACAGGCTCATGGCGGTGTCGAGGTATCCCGCTCCCGCCGCGAAGGCCCCGTTGAAGATCGGCATGACGAAGCGGGGGTCCACCACGTTGAGCACGTGGGTGATGCCGTGCTGGCGGCAGGCCTCGGTGACCGCGTCGGCGTTGGAAGCGTCCAGCCCGATGCCGGTGAAGCGCTTATCGCCGACCCGGGCCTCCAGATCCGACGCCCGGGCGCCGTCGTAGTCGGCGATGAGGTAGCTGTCGAAGAAGTCGCGGCGGGCAGCGATCAGGGCGGCCGAGGATCCGACGCCACCGGCGCCGATTTGAAGGATGCGCATGCCGCGATGGTAGGTCAACGAACTGGGCCTGCGGTGAATTTTCCGGTCAGCGCGAATACCGGGGCGGCCGGTGCGACAATCCCGTCATGGCCGACGAGGAAGACGTACACGCCGTGGGGGATCCCGCCGATCCGCCCATGCACGGGCTGAAATCCAAGGGCCTCAAGAAGGGTTCGGTGTCGCTGATCGGCGCGGTGGCGATCGGGTTGGCGGCCACCGCCCCGGCCTACTCGCTCACCGGAGCGTTGGGACACGGCGCCGACGAGGCCGGCTATCAGTTGCCGATCGTGTTCATCCTCGCGGTCATCCCGATGTACTTCGTGGCGCTGGCCTACAAGCACCTCACCGACGCCGCACCGGACTCCGGCACGGTGTTCACCTGGGGGTCCAAGGCGATCCTGCCCCACATCGGCTGGATCGGCGGCTACGCGCTGATGCTCTCGAGCATCCTGGCCGGCGTAGGAGCCGCGGGCATCATCGTCAACGCCCTCAGCGTCGGCCTGGGCGTCGACAACCCGCCGGACTGGTTGAAAATCCTCATCGCCGGTGTCTTCATCCTGAGCACGACCTGGCTGGTCGCGCGCGGCGCCGAGGAGTCCTCGCGAACCACGCTGCTGCTGACCGTCATCCAGTACGGCGGGCTGATCCTGTTCGCCGCGATCCTGCTCATCAACGTTTTCCTACGGAAGAGCAATCCGACCGCCGAGCCGTTCTCCTGGGAGTGGTTCAACCCGTTCGCCATCGCCGGCCCCGAAGCGCTGATCAGCGGATTTTTGGTGGCGGTGTTCATCTTCTGGGGGTTTGACGCCGCCCTGTCGATGTCGGAGGAGACCGAAGGCACCGCTGAGCAGTCCGGCCGGGTCGGGGTGACTTCGATCGTCATCATCCTCATCACCTACGTGATCATCGGGGTGGCCGCGCTGGCATTCGCCGGCACCGACGACAACAGCGAGGGCAGTCTCACCTACGCGGAGAACATTGACGACGTGTTCTCGTCCATGGCCCGAGAAGCGGTCGGGCCGGTCGGCGCGGTGATCGCGGCGGTGATCGTCGGGCTGTCGGCGTTCTCGGCGACGCTGTCGACGGTGATGGCCACCGTACGGGGCCTGCTGGCGATGGCCACCTACAAGGCGCTCCCGGATCGCTTCGCCTCCGTCGATGAAGCCGCGCAGACCCCGAAGTTCACCACCTGGTTCATCGGACTGGCCACCCTGGCGATCTACGGCGGGCTGAACCTGGTCAGCGACAGCATCGTGGAGGACTGCGTCTACAGCGTGGGCATCGCGATCATGCTCTACTACTCGGTCGTCGCGGTGTCCTCGGTGGTCTACTTCTGGGACACCGCCTTCAGGTCCTGGCGCACCGCCCTGGGCCAGGTGATCCTGCCCGGAATCGCAGCGCTGATCCTCATCCCGATCGGCCTGTACGAGGCCTACCGGATGATCAGCCCCGAGTACGGCAGCGGCAGCTCGCTTGCCGGGGTCGGAACCGTGTTCATCATCGGCGTGCTCAGCATCCTGTTCGGTGTGCTGCTGATGATCGTCTGGGCCGTGAAGTCGCCCGCGTTCTTCCGAGGCGAGACCCTGGCCCGGGAGCGAACCCAACGCATCAAGGCACTCCCGCCGGGGCCCTCGGCGACGGCTCAGCAGCCGCCTCCGGACTAGGGCGTCGAGGACGCCGTTTCCCACCACGGCGGCGGTTGCTTGTCCGCCCAGCCGTTGCGGGCCTCCAGCGCGGCGGCCAGTTGCAGCAGCAGCGGTTCGCTGTTGGCCGGCCCCATCAGCTGCACGCCGATCGGCAATCCGGCGGAGGTGAAGCCCGCCGGGATGTTGACCGACGGCCAGCCCAGCAGGTTCCACGGAAACGTCACCGGGCAGGCCGCGATGATCGCCCGGTCGGTCGCGGTGGAGGTCAGCCCGTCAAACGCGTGCGTGAGCGGGGGCGGCTGAGCTGTGGTCGGGGCCAGTACAACGTCGGCGACATCGAAGATCCGCCCCACCCGGCGCGCGGTGGCGACCTCGTTGGCACGGGCCCGGCGCAGCATGGTCGCTGACAGCAGCCGTCCGATCCGCATGTTGGACCGGGTGCGCGCATCCCACTGGACGTCACCGCGCAGACGCTCCGCCCACTCCAGCAGCCCTGGCGTGGACCGGGACAGGAAGTCGATGGTCAGCCGCACCCCGTAGTCGGGGTCTCGGTGCAGGACGGTGTGCCCGAGTTGGCGCACCTGGTCGGCGACGTCATGGACCGCGTCGCGGATCTCCGGGTGCAGCTTCGCCCCGAAAAGAGTGAATGGAAACCGCGTCGACACCGCTACCCGCAGCGGACCCGGCGGTGCGCCCAACCGGTCGGCCACCCGTACCGGAGGCGGCCGGTGCAGGTCGCCCTCGGCGCTGCCGGCGACGGCGTCGAGCACGTACGCGGCGTCGGCGACCGTGCGCGCCAGCACACCGTTGACGGTGATGCCATTGAATGCCTCGGGCATCGGCCAGGTCGAGATCCGTCCGCGCTGGGGTTTGATGCCGACCAGATGGGTCCACGCCGCAGGGATGCGCACACTGCCGGCCCCATCCGAGCCGATCGCCGCGGCCACCAGTCCGGCCGCTACTGCGGCAGCGCTGCCGCCCGAGGACCCGCCCGGGGTGTGCTCCCGTGACCACGGATTGCGGGTGTGCCCGAAGCCCGGCCCGCTGGTGAACGGCCACTGACCCAACTCGCAGGCGTTGGTTTTGCCGACGATGACCGCACCGGCCCGGCGCAGCCGGCGCACCACCTCGGCATCCGCCGGCGCGGGGTCGACCGTCCCGTGGGTGCCGAAGGCGGTCGGCACCCCGGCGACGTCGACGTCGTCCTTGACCGCGATCGGGATTCCCAGCAAAGGTGCATCCTCGCCAGCCATCCGCCGCCGGTCGGCCTCGGCCGCCGCGGCCATGGCCGGCTCCCGCAGAACCACCCGGAAAGCGTTGAGCTGCGACTGGCTCGCCGCGATGGCCTCCAGGGCCTGCCGTGTCAGGTCGACCGAGGTCACTGATCCGGCCGCCAGAGCCGCCCGCTGATCGGCCAGTGTGGCAAAGCGTCTCAGGCGGGTCTCATCGGTTGCCATGTCGTGTCCGAGATTACCGGTCGGCCCGGCCGCGGGGTAAGTTCATGGCCATGGCGAAGTACGGGGGTACTGCGCGGGTGGGAGCGACGGCCGTCGCCCTCGGCCTGTCGCTGGCCGGACCCGGCATCGGCGTCGCGGCGGCCGACGGGCCCGAGCCCGCGCCGGCCGCGAGCGACACCGTCAGCAACAACGTCAGCGACACCGTCAGCCACTCGGTCAGCGCCGCCCCGGCGAAGGCCGGCGCGACCCGGGCCGCGGACCGGGCTCACAGACCCGATGCGGCACCTGGTGAGGCCTCGTCGGCAGACCGGCCGGTCTCCACCGGGCACGTCCCTAACCGCGAACGCGTGTCGCAGCGACCGGTTGCTGACAGCGCCCCGCCCCGCTCTGATCTTGCGGCCGAGCCGACTACGCCGACTAAGCCGACTAAGCCGGCTCCGCAGAATCGGATCCGGCGGCCGTCCGCGGCGGTTGCACCGGTGATCGCGCCCGAGCCCACCCGCGACAGCGCGGGCGCCGCGCCGGCGGCCGAAGACACCGCCCCCGCGTTGCCACTTCCGGAGGCCGCGCCCGCCGCCCAGATCGCGCCGGTCGCCCGCCAGGCGGCACAGGCCGCCACCGACTGGGTGACCGAGTTGCTCAGCCCCATCCAGGCCTTTGTCGAGGGAATAGCGCTGCTGGTGCGGCGGACCTTGTTCAACGAGGCTCCCACGGTCAATCCCCAGCAGAGCACCGGTCAGGTCGACGGGCCGATCACCGGTTCGGTCGGTGCGATCGACCCCGAGGGTGATCCGATCACCTACAGCGTGAGCCAGCAGCCGCTGTACGGCACGGTCGCGGTGGAGACAGACGGCACTTACACCTACACCCCGGCGTCCGACTTCGAAGGCGTCGACACCTTTGTCGTGACCGCCACCGACACCGGCTTCCACATCAACCTCCTGGACATCTTCCGCCCCGCCGGCACCGACGCGAACCTCGTTGTCCGGCAGGGCGTCTCGGCACCGCCGATACAGTTCACCTTCATTTACCGCCGCGGCGCGCAGTTCTGGTCACCGGCAGCACGCAGCGCTCTTGAGTCCGTGGCCACGATGCTCGCGTCGCGAATCGTGGCCAGCACCCCGGTCAACCTGACCTTCGACGTCACGGGCGAATTCAGCATCCTGCCGTCCTCGCTTGCCTCTGCCGGGTCCGACCTGATCAGCTCGGACCCGGGTTTTCACCCCACGGTGGTGCAGCACAAGATCCTCACCGGCGAGGACTCCAACGGCTCGGCACCCGACGGGGAGATCAACTGGAACTTCGGCTACGCCTGGGCCTTCAGCGGCCCCGTGCTCAGCAGTCAGTACGACTTCCGGTCGACGGCGATGCACGAGTTGCTGCATACGCTGGGATTCCTGTCCAACGTCGACGCGCCCGGGAACAACACCTACCAGGACTGGACGTCCTTCGACGCCTATGTCGTCACCGAGGACGGCGTGAGTCCGATCGATGCCGACTACTCGTGGATTTCCGCCTACAACCCGAACCTGACCAGCGGCAACGGCGGGTTCTACTTCTCCGGACCCAACGCCGTCGCCGCCTACGGCCGGCTGGTCCCGCTCTACACGCCCAGCATCTGGGAGTCCGGCAGTTCGATGTCGCACCTCGACGACCGCACCTTCGTCGGTGCTAACGAGCAACTGATGAACGCCCAGGCCGGAATGGGTACCGGCGTCCGGGAACTCAGCGCCGTCGAGCTGGGTGTCCTCAAGGACCTCGGCTACACCCTGGTCGGCGACCCGAGCATGCTCGCCTTCATCTTCGTCGGCTTCGCGATCCGTCGTCGGCCGCAACGGCTACGCCGGGCACCCGCCTAGCTGTATCTAGCCGGGGGTGAACCCGCCGACGTCGGACCGATCGGGCGGACTCGGTGTGTAGCCTTCGATGATCCCGACGACAGGGGGCCCGATGAGCATCGCCGAAGAGACCATCGACTTTCTCTTCACCGAGCAGCTGCAGGTCGACGAGCAGTGGTCATATCTGCTGCCGACCGGTTTCACCTGGTGGGCCGACCGCAACGCGCAGACCGTCGAGGTGATCGGTGAGGAAACCGGGCCCAGCGGCGAGAGCGGGTACCTGATCTGCGTGCGCACCGAACTGCTGCGCGAACTGGATCTGACCGATGCCGCCCTGGCCGAGATCAATGCCTTCATGGGATGTGCTGCGATGGCCGGCCCGGTCTACGACGCCCGCGCCCGGCGGCTCGATCTGTGCTCGCTGGCTCGCGTCGACGACGCGAACGGGGCCTGGATGCGGTACCTGCTGGGGGCCGCCGCGGTGCTGCAGGTCGCCGAGGCGCGCATGCTGGGCCCGGTGCTCGCCGAGGCCGCGGGCGCGCTGCCGGCCGACAGCGGCCATCCGGCGGCCGGTGTCCGGGACACTCCCGACGACATGGCCTTCGCGGCGGGCATCTTCGTCACCGACGGCGCCCAGCCGGGCCGCTGGGCCCAACCGGAGTTCGACGCGCTGGCAGAGCAGCTTGCCACCCTGCCCTCCCCCCCTGGCGTGTCGGTCTCCGGACAGGCGCTGGAGGTCGAGTTCGACTACGGGCGCGACGGGCGCCGGACCTCCACCTGCCAGCTGCGCGGCGACCAGAGCCACCCGCTGTACGGCAACGGCCTGCTCATCCTGCAGCGCTTCGGAGTCCACGTCGGCTCGGACGCCGACGGGATCGCGCTGGCGCTGTCACTCAACGCCGCCGATCTGGCGCACACCCTGACCGGCTACGGGTTCGGCAGCTACGTCTACGCCGACCGGGCGATCCACTTCACCGGGTTCGTGCCCAACACCCTGCACAAGCCGGGGCTGCTGCCCGTTCTGTACTACTCCAGTGCCGCGCGAGCCCAGGCGATGAGCGACCGGCTTGTCGACGGCCGGTGGGACGCCGATCGCTACTCGGTTGATCCTGCCGTGCTCGAGCGCCGCGAGCAGCGCATCCAGCAACAACAGCAGCCGAGCGAGCCGGCGCCGCGGGGCTGTCCGATGCGGGCGCGCACCGACGGCTGACCGGCCCCGTATCCTTTTCTGCATGTCTCTGCTGTTCAATCCCCAGACTTACGACCCGAGTTCGTTCGATGCGGACACCGCTCGGCAACTGCTGGCCCTGGTCGAGTTCTTCGAGTCCAAGGGCCTGGCCCGCAACAAGGAGGAGTTCTACTCCGGCGAGTGGTACTCCGACTTCGTCGATCTGATCGCCACCAACGAGATCTTCTCGACCTTCGCGACCCCCGCCGAGGTCGGCGTGCTGGTCGGCGCCGATGAGGCGCGGTGGGATCTGGCGCGGATCAACGAACTAAACGAAATCCTCGGCTTCTACTCGCTGGCGCACTGGTATGCCTGGCAGGTTTCGGTCCTGGGCCTCGGTCCGGTCTGGCTCAGCGAGAACGAGTCTGCCCGGGTCGAGGTCGCCGAGTTGCTGCGCCGCGGGCATCTGTTCGGCTTCGGACTGTCCGAACGCGAGCACGGCGCGGACATCTACTCCTCGGACATGATCCTGCGGCGCGACGGCGACGGCGGTTTCCGGGCCAGTGGCGGCAAGTGGTACATCGGCAACGGCAATGTGGCCGGCCGGCTGAGCGTGTTCGGGAAGTTCGCCGACGACGACCCCGACCATCCCGGTGAGCACGTCTTCTTCCTCGTCGATCCTCGCCACCGCTCGTACGAGTTGATCAAAAACGTCGTCGCCGGCCAGATGTTCGTGGCCGCCTTCAACTTGCACGACTATCCGGTGGCCGCCACGGACATCCTGCACGTCGGTAAGCCCGCATTCGACGCGGCGCTGGCCACCGTCAATGTCGGCAAGGTGAACCTCGGTTGGGCGAGCATCGGCATCTGCGAACACGCCTTCTACGAGGCCATCACCCACGCGCACAACCGCGTCCTGTACGGCAATCGGGTCACCGAGTTCACTCACGTTCGCCGGATGCTCGCCGACGCCTACGCCCGTCTGGTGGCAATGAAGATCTTCGCCGCCCGCGCGACCGACTACTTCCGGTGCGCCGATGCCGAGGACAGGCGTTACCTGCTGTTCAATCCCATCACCAAGGCCAAGGTGACCAGCGAGGGCGAGCGGGTCATCGACCTGCTCTGGGACGTCATCGCCGCCCGCGGGTTCGAACGCGACACCTACTTCAGCCGGGCCGCCACCGACATCCGTGCGCTGCCCAAGCTGGAGGGCACCGTCCACGTGAACATCGCGCTCGTGCTCAAGTTCCTGCCGCGCTACCTCGGGGCCGCGCACGGTGCCGCCCAGGACTACCCCGCCGTCCCGGTGCGTCAGGACGCGGCTGACGACGCCTACCTGTTCCATCAGGGACCGGCCAAGGGGTTGGGCGCGATCGGGTTCAGCGACTGGCGCCCGGCCTTCGCGAGGTTCGCGCATCTGCCCAACGTGGCGGTCTTCGTCGAACAGATCGAGGCGTTCACGCAGCTGGTGACGACCGCGCCGCCGACCGACGCCCAGCAGCGCGATCTGGACTACCTGCAGGTCCTCGGCCAGCTGTTCACGCAGATCGTCTACGCCCAGCTGATCCTGGAGTCCGCCGCACTGGCGATCGATGCGGGCCAGACCCGGCCGGGATCGGTCAGTGACCTGACCGACCTCACCGAGGCGCACATCGATCGCATCGTCGCGGTCTTCGTGCGCGACATGGCAGATCAGGCGGTCGAACTCCACGGGCAGGCTTCGGCCACCGAGGCCCAGAGCGCCGCCGCGCTGGCGATCGTCCGCCGGCCGGTGATCGAACCCGAGGCCGAGACCGCCTTCGTCTCCGAGGTGCTGTCCTACAGCGGCGTCTACGAGATGAAGCACTGACCGCGCTGCTGACGCGGTCGTGACCTGGCAGCTGTTCCAGCCCTTCCTGGTGGCGCTGGCCATCGGGTTGCTGCTCGGGTTCGAGCGCGAGCGCAGCCACGGCGGTGCGGTTCCCGCCGGGACGCGCTCGTTCGCCCTGCTGTCTTTGCTCGGCGCGGTGTCCGCCGCCCTCAGCCCCTGGGCCGTGGTGGTCGGATTGCTCGGCGTCGTCGCGTTGATGGCGCTGGCCTACTTCCGCACCAGCGCGGAGGATCCCGGGACCACGACCGAGATCGCCGCCGTCGGTGCCTTCCTGCTCGGCGCGCTCGCCTACAGCCGTCCCGCCGTGGCAGTCGCCCTCGCCGTCATCGTCGCCGTGCTGCTGCTGTCGAAGGCCCGCATCCATCGCTTTGTCCGCGAGAAGGTCAGCGAGATCGAGCTCGAGGATGCCATCAAGTTCTTCGTCGTCGCGTTCGTGGTCCTGCCGCTGCTGCCCGACCGCGACATCGGTCCCTACGGGGTGCTCAATCCGGCCAAGGTGTGGCTGCTGGTCGTGCTGCTCACCGGCATCGGCTGGCTGGGCTACATCGGTGTGCGCGCCCTGGGACCGCAACGCGGCCTGCTGGTGACGGGTCTGGCCGGCGGGTTCGTGTCCGCAACCGCGACGACGGCGTCGATGGGACGGCTGAGCCGAACCGCTGCGGATATCCGCGCACCCCTGGCGGGAGCGCTCGTCGGCAGTCTGGCGACGTTCGTGCAACTGCTGGTGGTGATCGGGTTGGTCGACGGCGAGGTGCTGCGCCGGCTCTGGCCCGCCGTCGCCGCTGCCGCGGCGGCGCTGGCGGTCATCGCCGCGGTGGTCTACCGCAGGGCCACCGGCGCAGACAACGCCGAGATCGTCGCGATCCCGGCAAGCCGTCCCTTCGCGCTGCGGCCGGCCCTCATCCTGGCCGCGCTGCTGACCTTCGCCCTCCTGGTCGCGCGCTGGGGAGCGGAGGTCCTCGGCGCGCGGGGTGCGGTCCTCGCCGCGTTCGCGGCGGGATTCGCCGACGCTCATGCAGGCTCGGTGGCCGCAGCCAGCCTGGCCGCCCAGGGCGCGGTCACCGTCGACACCGCGTTACTGGCGATCTCCGCCGCACTCGGCTCGAACCTGCTCGTCAAGTGCGTGCTCGGATTCACCGCCGGAAGTCGCCGCTTCGGTCTCGGCTTTCTGGCCGGCATGGCTGTTCCCGCCGCCGTGTTCGCTGCCGTGATGGTGGCCACCATCACAGCGGCGTGACACCATGGCAGCGTCATGGACCTGTCGATCGTCATACCGGCCTACAACGAGGAACGCCGGCTGAGCCCCACGCTGCAGGGCTGGGCGGACTGGATGGATGGTTTCGACGGCTCGGTCGAACTGGTGGTCTCCGACGACGGCAGCAGTGACGGCACGGCGGCACTGGTGCAGTCCGTATCCGAGCGCGACGCCCGCATCCGCCTGCACCGGCTTGCGGTCAATCGCGGGAAGGGCGCGGCCGTACGCGCAGGAATGCTGGACGCGTGCGGCGACTACCGGTTCTATGTCGACGCGGACATGAATATCGCACCCGCGCACACCGAGCCGGCGCTGGCGATGCTGCGCGCGGGAGTCGCCGACGTGGTGACCGGGAAACGCAGCCTGGCCGCCTACGCCGGCACCGAGCGCAGCGTCACACGCCTGGCGGCGGGCGCGGCGGTGCAGGCCACCCGGCGCGGATTGCTCCTCCCGGTGATCCGCGACACCCAGGCCGGTTTCAAGGGGTTCGCCGCATCGTGGGCGGAGCGGATTTTCCGTCGCGCATCCGTTGACGGGTTCGCCTTCGACATCGAGGTGCTCTATCTGGCTCGCCGGTTGGGTGCCCGCATTGTCGAGATGCCCGTCGACGTCGAGTTCCGGGCGGAGTCGACCTTCGACGTGGCGACCCACCTGCGACCGTTCCTCGGGGACATCTGGCGGGTGCGGGTCAACGCCTGGCGGGGCCGCTACAGCTGAGACCGCTACGCGGGGAGCACGCCGCCGGCGAACGGTTCCACGTCGACCGACACCTCGATGACGCTATGTTCGGAGTCGGTGAAGATGATGCCGCGCAACGGCGGGACGTCGGCGTAGTCGCGCCCCCAGCCGACGATGATGTAGCGCTCGTCGACGAGTTGACCATTGGTCGGATCGAGTCCCAGCCACTGATTCTGCGGAGTCCACACCGCAGCCCAGGCATGGGTGGCGTCGATGCCGAGCATGCGCTGCCGTCCCGGCGGCGGGTCGGTCGCCAGGTAGCCCGACACGTAACTCGCCGCCAGACCGTTGGCCCGCAGACACGCGATGGCCAGCCGGGCGAAGTCCTGGCACACGCCCTCGCGTGCCCGCAGTACCTGCGCAACCTGGGTCGACACCGTGGTCGACCCGGTGCGGTAGGTGAAGTCGGCGAAGATGCGCGCGGTCAGGTCGGCGACCACCTCGATCAGCGGCCGGCCCGGGGCGAAACTCGCCCGGGCATAGTCGCGGACTTCGTCGGTGATCTCGGGTGGCTGAAGGTCCATGGTGAACTCAGTGGCCAGCACGCCGTCGCGCCCTGACGGGCGGGCCGACTCCCACGGAGCCGCCGCCGGCCCGGAACCGTACAGGCCGGGCGGTGGCGGATCGACTTCGACGACGGAACGGCCCACCACGGTCAGTTCGCGATGACGCTCGGTGACCTGGAAGTAGGAGCTGATATTGCCGTAGGCGTCCCTGCTGGTGGACCGGTCGGCCGGTCCCGGGGCGATGTCGAGTTCGAAACTCAGGCAGCGCTGACGGGTGGTGTCGCGGGGCGTCAGATGACCGCGGCCGTAGGAGTTGGTGACGACGTCGGAGTACCGGTATTCGGTCCGGTGGCTGATCCGATAGCAGCGACTGTCGGCTGCCGGGGTGGGCCCGTCGGGAAAGCTCACGGCAGCACCCGCCGCTGGTCGGGCCCCCACAGCGGCTGCATCTCGCCCGGCAGGGTCAGCTGGGTGCTGGTGATGGCATCCGAGAGATCACCCAGCTCAGCCAGGATGGCGTCCAGCAGCGCGGTCAGAGCGACGCGGTGACCCTGACCGTCGACCTCCTCCAACTCCTGCGGGTCCAGCCGCCTCAGCCGGGTGGTGATCTCGTCGACCAGGCGCTCGGGCTTGGAGGACCCTGATGAGCCCGGCAGGGCACGCAGCCCCGTGCGCAGGCGATCCAGCTGGTAGACCAGCGAGCGCGGGTTCTGCGCGTCGAAGAGCACCAGTTCGGCCACGGCGGCCACACTGACCCGGCCGAGGTTCAGCCGCCGGTAGATGACGGCGGACTCGCAGGCCACCAGGGCCGCCTCGGTGATGGTCTGTTCAGCCTGCGGGCTGCGCCGGGCCGTCATCGTGGCCCGCAGCAGTGTGGTCAGCGCGAGTGCCCGCTCGATGCGCTTGCCGATGTCGAGCATCGTCCATCCGGCGTCGTGCACCATCGACTCCGCGATCACCCCCGACAGCGCGAGCATCGCGCCGAGCGTCTGCTGCTGGGCCGCCGCCAACGCGGTGTCGTCGGCGGCCCGCCGCACCCGGGCGCCGTTCGGCGGCGACGCGGCCTGGCGGGCCAGCGCACGCTCGACGGCCCCGAGGACCATCCAGGTGTCGTTGGACATCTGGTCGCGCACCGCCCGGGCGGCCAGTCCCAGGTGCTCGACCGAGTGCGCCAGCGAACCGGGGCGCCACTTGTCCACGGTCAGCGCCCACAGCATCGTGGGCGCCGCCACGACCGCGTCGGTGAAGGACTCGCCCGGAGAGCTCTCATCGCCGGCGAGTTCGGCCAGGGCGGCCAGCAGCACGGGAATGCACGCACTGCCCGGCATCTCCCGGCGGCTGCGGAATTCGTGATATCGCTCCCGAGTGACGATGAGCAGCCGGGCCAGCGCCTCAGCGCGCTCCGCATAGCGACCGATCCAGAACAGATCCGACAGGACGCGCGGCGAGCTGATGAACTGCGTCCCGCTGGGCAGCTCGACCGAAGGGATCGTGAGCGTCTGCTCTGCTTGTGTGCGAGCTGAAGATCGGACCCAGATATCCTTGGCTGCAACGCTTTTCAGCGTATAAGAGCCAATTCCCGGTGCCAGTACATAGCCGAGCCCACCTACCATCGGCGTGTAGCCACTGCGCTGGGCGACCGCGAACAACCGCATGCCGACACCCGCCCGCGACAGGCCGCCCGGGTAGTGGTCGGTCGGGGCGGTGGAGAACTGCGGCAGTTCCCGGCCGACCCACTGCCACGGTGCGGCCTCGATGCGCGCGGCGATCTCATCGCGCTGGGAGGCAGACAGCCTCGGACCGACGATCCTCTCCGCGGTCACCGTCGAGGTGATCAGCAACGACGACAGCCGGGCCAGCAGGTGGGAACGCTCGGCGTCCAGTCCGGCCCAGTACATCGGGGCCGTCTCCAGCAGCGGCTTCTCTCCCAGCAGGCTCTCGGCCAGTTCCGGCAGGAACCGTTGCACCCCTGGGCTTTCCAGGATTCCGCTACCGAGTGTGTTGACCACGGTCACCGCACCGCGGCGCTGAACTTCGACCAGGCCGACCACACCGAGCCGGGAATCCGCCCGCAGGTCGAGCGGATCGGCGTACTCCGCGTCGACTCTGCGCAGCACGACGTCGACCCGCTTGAGGGTGCCCAGCGAGCGCATCCAGAGCTTTCCGTCGCGTACGACCAGATCGGCGCTCTCCACCAGCGGGAAACCCAGCACGGTCGCCAGGTATGCCTGATCGAACGCGGTCTCGGAGTGGATACCCGGGCTGAGCACCACCACTACCGGATCGTCGGCGGCCTCGGGCGCCGCCTCGATCAACGCAAGCCGCAGGGCCTGGGCAAACGGTGACGCCGGCCGCGGCCCGATCCGCTCGTAGACGTCAGGAATCGCATGCGCGACGACTCGGCGCCCGGCCAGGGCGTACCCGGCCCCCGAAGGCGCCTGGGCCCAGTCGGCGTTGACCCGGAATCGGCCGTCGTCGAACCGGCTCAGGTCACAGCCGAAGAGGAAGAGCTGGTGGCGTCCCGGGTTCTCCAGGCCGCGCGCCGCCCGGATGTAACCGCGGTTGGCGAAGAGCAACTGCGGCGGCAGGATCCCGCGGGTGACGGCCCGCCGCGGTCCGTAGAGGTCGGTCAGCACCGCGTCGAACAGTCGCGCGCGCTGCAGCACGCCCGCCTCGAGCACCTCCCAGTCCGGGGCCGACACCACCAGGGGGATGCCGTCCAGCTGCCACGGCGCGGGCGTGGCCATCCCCCGGCTGTCGGCGACCGCCTCGCCGTTGTGGTCGATCGCGACGTAGGTGATGCCGTCGTTTTCCACCAGGCCGTTGACGACCTCGCGCAGGCGCTCGAGCCCGTCACGCCCGCGTTCTGCGATGACGTCGGCGAACTCAGCCCAGGCGGGCCGTACCGCTCCGGTCTCGTCGAGGAACTCGTCGTGCGCGGCGGCAGGGCCGCCGTCGGCGCGGTATCCGGCCAGCAGGTGGTCCAGATCGTGGTCATGGTCGGCTGCTGCCAGCGACCGTGCCTGATCCGTCACGCTCACCTCCGGGCTACTCAACCTGACAACATACGAGACCGGTCTGCGGGTCCTCTCAGCTGCGCAGCACAGTACGCACCCGGCGCAGGTCGAGGATGCCCGGCGCGCCGACGTCGGTGGACTGCCGGGCCTGCTTTTCCCGGATGTCGGCGACCTCCACGCGCCCAGGGGTGAACCCCAGCGCCTCGAACCGCCGGCCCCGACGAGACTCCGCTTCCACCGCGTTGACCGGCGGCGTCTCGTAGGCCCGCCCGCCAGGATGGGTCACGTGCAGGGTGCAGCCCCCGCGGGAGGTGCCCGTCGCGGTGTCGATCAGCTCGAAGCGCAGGGGACTGTCGATGGTGATGCTCGGATGCAGCGCGCTGGGCGGCTGCCAGGCACGGTAGCGCACACCCGCCACCTGGACGTCGGGGTTGTCGGTGGACAGCATCGGCACGGGGTAGCCGTTGCAGATGACCAGATGCCGCTCACGGTCGGCTCCCACGGTACGCACCTGGATCCGCTCGACCGAGGAGTCGACGTAGCGCGCCGTGCCACCTGAGCTGGATTCCTCGCCCAAGGTGTTCCACGGTTCGATCGCGCCGCGCAGTTCGATCTCGACATGATCGAAGACCGCCGTCCCCAGGCGCGGGAAGCGGAATTCGGTGAACGGGTCGAGCCAGCTCGTCTCGAAATCGATGCCTTGCTCGCGTAGGTCTTTCGTCACGGCAGCGATATCGTGAATGATGAAGTGCGGCAGCAGATATCGGCCGTGCAGGTTCATGCCGTGCCGAATGAGCGGTGCGCGTAGCGGTTGGTCCCAGAACCAGGCGACCAAGCAGCGAACCAGCAGCGACTGGACCATGGCCATCTGGTAGTGCGGCGGCATCTCGAATCCGCGCAGTTCGAGCAGGCCCAGGCGCCCTCGGGGGCTGTCCGGGTTGTAGAGCTTGTCGATGCAGAACTCCGCGCGGTGGGTGTTGCCGGTGATGTCGGTCAGGAGATGCCGCAGGGCACGGTCGATGATCCACGGCTGCGGATCGCCCGCATCGGCGAGCCGGACGATCTCGGCGAAGGCGATCTCCAGCTCGTAGAGTGCCTCCGCGCGTCCCTCATCCGCCCGCGGCGCCTGCGAGGTGGTTCCGACGAAGCGGCCGGCGAACAGGTAGGACAGAGCGGGGTGTCGCTGCCAGTAGGTCAGCAGCGACACCAACAGGTCGGGCCTGCGCAGCAGCGGTGAGTCAGCAGGGGTGATCCCGCCGAGGGTGATGTGGTTACCTCCACCGGTCCCGCCGTGGGTGCCGTCGACGTCGAAGGACTCCGCGCACAGTCGCGCCTGGCGGGCCTGGTCGTAGAGGGTCTGCAACTGGAGGCTCTGCTCGGCGAAGCTGCCGGTGGGCGCGACGTTGACCTCGATGACCCCGGGGTCGGGGGTGATCGACAGGGAGAGCAGCCGGGCGTCGACCGGCGGCCCGTAGCCCTCCACCACCACCGGGCAGCCCACCTCGCCGACGGCCCGTTCCAGCCGGGCGATCAGATCGACGAAGTGCTCCAGCGCATCGGTCGGCGGCAGGAAGACATGCAGCCAGCCGGCCCGGACCTCGGCCACCATGGCGGTGGTCGGCGCACCTTCGGCCTCCTCGACGCTCGCCCCGGCGTCGGTGTCGCCAGCCAGATCGCTGCCGGAGACCGCGAGCGGATCGGAGGCGAACGTCGGGCGCGGCGGCACCCAGCTGATCGAATCCAGCGGCAGCCGCATCCCGGCCGGGGACTCCCCCTCGAGCAAGACGATCCGGCCACGCCGCAGACGCCAGTCCGCACTCGCCCAGCCCGCGTCGTCCTCGCGGCGGTGCAGCGGCAGTACCCAGGCGGCGGGTTCGCCTACCGGTTCCTCCAAACGTGCCATCATCTGGGCGCGGGACCGGGCGGAGTCAACGGGAAGATCATCCTCGACATCGACGGGTTGGCCCTCGGGTTGGCGAATCGCATTCCACAGCCGCGCAAGCGGGTCTTCGTAGGCGGGCCTGACCTGGCCGGCAGGCAGATTCAGACCTGCGGCGAGAACCGACAGCACCCGGTGCGCGGCGTCGTCGCCCGCCGCGCATGCCGAGCCGCTCCACGGATCTGCCAGCAGGGTCGGGTCGCGCCACAGAGGCTGACCGTCACGTCGCCAATGCAACCCGATCTGCCAGCGCGGCAACGGCTCCCCCGGGTACCACTTACCCTCGCCCCGCTGCACCAGACCCTGCGGCGCCCAGATCGACTTCAACCGGGCGGCCAAGACCGACGCCCGCTCACGCTTGTGCGGACCGTCGGCTTCGACGGTCCACTCAGGGTCGCTCTGGTTGTCGACTGACACGAAGGTCGGTTCACCCCCCATGGTCAACCGGACGTCACCGTCGGCCATGCGGCGGTCGATCTGCGCGCCGAGTTCGCTGATCGCCGCCCACGCGGCTTCGTCGTAGGGCAGGGTGACCCGCGGATCCTCCAGGAAGCGGGTGACGGTGTTGGAGAACTCCAGGGTGGTCCGGGCCAACCCGGTCGAGCCGGTGATCGGGGCGGCCGAGGAGGGGTGCGGGGTGGCCGCCAGCGGGATGTGCCCCTCGCCGGCGAACAGACCCGACGTGGGGTCCAGTCCGATCCAGCCCGCGCCGGGGATGTACACCTCGGTCCAGGCGTGCAGATCGGTGAAGTCCGCAGCCGGTCCGGAGGGCCCGTCGAGGGCTTCCACGTCGGAGGTGAGCTGAACCAGGTACCCCGACACGAACCGGGCGGCCAGGCCGAATTCGCGCAGGATCGACACCAAAAGCCAGGCGGAGTCGCGACACGACCCGATACGGGTTTCCAAGGTGTGTTCGGGGGTCTGCACGCCCGGCTCAAGCCGCAGGCTGTAGCCGACGTCGACGTTGACGGCGCGGTTGACGGCCACCAGGAAGTCGATGGTGCGGGTGCCGCCGACGAGGGGAAAGTCCCGCACCCAGGCCCGCACCCGGTCGGCGGGCCCTGATCCCTCAACGCCGTCGTCGACTGGCCGCAGATAGGGATCCAGGTCCTCGGCAAGCCCTTTGGGATAGCCGAACGGGAATGTTTCGGCGAAGTCCTCGACGAAGAAATCGAAGGGGTTGATCACCTTCAGTTCGGCAATCAGACCGACGGTGATGGTCAGTTCCCGGGCGCGTTCGGGAAAAACAAGACGCGCCATGAAGTTTCCGAAGGCGTCCTGCTGCCAATTCACGAAGTGATCGGCCGGTTCGACATCCAGCGAGTAGGCCTCGATGGGGGTGCGGGTGTGGGGGGCGGGGCGGAGTCGGACGACATGCGGATACACCTCCACCAGCCGGTCGAAGACGTACCTGGTGCGATGCTGCAGAGCCACTTTGATACCCACTGCGAGCAATCCCACCACAACCCAAACGCACTCGCAGGGGCTGCGCGAGCGGCCGCGGCCGCGGGCCTGGCAAGCCCGCCCGACGTCGCCGGATAGCGACTCGCCGCCCGGTTGTGAGGTCGGTGCGCGAGATCAGGGCAAATATGAGATGATGCTGAGAAGTTCGCGGGCATATGCCGCAGCAATATCCGCGAATTCTCAGGAGGTGTTCGGTGTCTGCTTCCCGGTTCGTGGGGCGAGCCGGCACTCTGGCGGCTGCCCTCGGGGTGGGGGTTGCGCTATCCGTGCTGGTCCCAGGCCTGGCATGGGCCGAACCCACCGACCCGTCCGCGCCGGCTTCGGCGCCGGCAGAGGCCACCGACGCCGCCGGTGGCGCGCCCGCCCGCAGCGACGCCCGGACCCGCGCTGAACGCTCGCGGCCGGCCGCGGCACCGCCATCCGACACCCCAGCGGGGCTCGTCGACGCGGCCCCGGCCTCCCGGCAGCCGGCCAGCAACCGGCCCCCATCCCCTGAAGCCGGACCCGAACGCAACCGCTCCCAGCCCTCGCGGCAGGCCGCTCGAACCGGCGCACCCGTCGCGGCATCCGTTCCACTCCCCGCCGCCCCCGCGGTAGTCCGCGTCGACGCGCCGGTGCCGGCTGCCGCGCCGAGTCCGCTGCCACTCACCGCTGTCCTGACCAAGGCCGCGGCCATCTCCCCTGCCCTGTCGTCCGCCGCACCGGCGGCTACCGCGGCGCCGACAGCCCCGGTGCCCGCGGCGATCGATTCCCTGCTCGCCCCGCTGCTGGGAACGATCCCGAATATGCCGGCCGAATCCGCCCTCTCCTGGGCGGTGCTGGCGGTCGCCCGCCGCGAGATCGAATCAGGCCTCCCCGTGCCCGCGGCGGCAACGGTCCCGGCGGCCGCGGCGGCACCCACCAACCAGCCGCCGGTGATCGCCTCGGTCACCCTCGGCACACCCAGCACCAGCACGGGAGCCCTGCGGGCCTCGATCGTGGCCAGCGATCCTGAGAACGGCCAACTGAGCTACAGCGTCAGCGTCGCGTCCAAAGGCACCGCGACGATCTCGACGACCGGCGTGCTCACCTACACCCCGACGCCAATAGCCCGCCACGCCGCCGCCAAACTCGGGGCTGCGACATCGGTCACCACCGACACCGTGACCGTCACCGTGTCTGACGCCGCGGGAGCGAAAGCCACCACCGTGGTGACGCTGCCGGTCTCGCCGCGCAACACCGCACCGACCGCGACCGCAACGATCTCCGCGCCCAACCCGGTCACCGGAGTCGCCACCGGCACGGTGCGGGCCACCGACGCCGACCAGGACCCGCTGACCTACACCGCGAGCAGACCCGCCAACGGGTCGGTGGCGGTCAGGTCGGACGGGAGCTTCGCCTACACGCCGACGGCCGCGGCCCGCACGTCGGCACGCTCCTCGACCAGGGCGGTGACCGACACCTTCACGATCACGGTGTCGGACGGGTACGGCGGCTCACGGGCGGTGACGGTGACCGCGACGATCGCCCCCAGCAACTCCGCGCCGCGCACGACGGCACCGACGATCAGCGTCAACGCGAACTCCGGGGTGGTGACGGGCAGCGTGAACGCCACCGATCCGGACAGGGACGCGCTGCGCTTCACGGTCGCCACCGCGACCACCACGAAGGGCTCGGTTTCGGTGACCCAGAGTGGCGGCTTCACCTACACCCCGACCGCGGCCGCGCGCCACGCCGCCGCCAAGCTCGGGGCGGCCACCTCGGTCAAGACCGATCAGTTCAACGTGACCGTGACCGATTCCTACGGTGCGGCCACCGTCGTCACGGTCAACGTCCCGGTCACCCCGGCCAATGTGGCGCCGGTGGCAGGCCCTACCACCGTCGGTAAACCGGATTCCACCACCGGGGTGGTCCTGGGCACCGTCACCGCAACCGACGCCGACGCCGACGCGTTGACCTACGCGACTCCGGGCAGCACCGCGCGCGGCACCGTGACCATCAACGCCCGAACAGGCTCCTTCACCTACACCCCCACCGATGCCGCGCGCGCCACGGCGACGGCCGACACCACCGACACCTTCACCGTGACGGTCACCGACGGATTCGGCGGGAGCGCCGCGGTCGCCGTCGCGGTCCCGGTGGCCCCGAAGCAGGTCGTCCCGCAGAACAAGCTGACCTTCAATTTCGTCTACGGCAGTGGCGCGGAGAACTGGACCCCGGCTGCGCGCAGCGCGCTGGAGGCGGCGGCCAACCAGCTTGCGGCCTACTTCGTGGTCAGCGCCCCGGTCACGCTGGTCTTCGATGTCAGCGGCGAGAACTCGCCGGAGTCCGACACGCTGGCATCCAGTGGAAGTGATCTGATCAGTACGGCGAACGGTTTCTACCGCACCGTGGCCCAGAACAAGATCCTCTCCGGGGTCGACTCCAACGGGACCGCGGCAGACGGTGTGATCACCTGGAACTTCGGCAGTGACTGGGCGCTGGGCGACACCGTCGGCGACACCCAGTACGACTTCACCTCCACGGCCATCCACGAGATGCTGCACGCCCTAGGCTTCCTGTCTTACGTTGACGAACCGACCTGGAACGGCGGTCAGAACTGGACGGTCTTCGACAGCTTCATCGTGACCTCCGGCGGCACGAAGGTGATCGGCGAGGCGGACTACCGATGGAACTCGGCGAACAACAGCCGGCTAACCGGGCGCAGCGGCGGACTGTTCTTCGGCGGCAAGAACGCCGTGGACGCCTACGGCGGGCTGGTCCCGCTGTACACCCCGTCGGAGTGGCAACCGGGCAGTTCGGTCACGCACCTCGATGACGACACCTTCACCGGCTCCAACGCGATGCTGATGAACGCCGCCACCGACACCGGGCCGGGCATCCGGGTGCTCAGCAATGTCGAACTGGGCATCCTGCGGGATCTCGGCTACACGGTCATCGCCACTCCGGTCCGGACACCGGGCGGGTCCGCGCTGCTGTTCATCGGGCTGATCTTCCTGCGGCGCCGCCGGAAATCCTGATACGGCTGCGCGCCGCCGCCCCTCCGATGGATCTGCCCACCCCCGATCCGCTGATCCCCCACCTGGCCGACGTGGTCCCCTCGGTCCTGGCAGCGATGGGCGCAGCGGGGTTCGACAGTGCGATCGCCCTGCCGCACCCGGTGTCGGGCGCCTGTGTGCTTCTCGTCGACGGCCTGGGCGCGCAGCTGCTGCAGGCGCATGCCGGCGATGCGCCGGTGCTCGCCGGGCTGCGCGGCCCGACCCTGCGGGTCGGCTTCCCCTCGACGACCTCGGCGGGGCTCGCGGCGATCGGCACCGGGTGTACCTCCGGGCGGCACGGCATGGTCGGCTACACCTTCCGGCTCCCGGATGTCGGTGTGATCAATGCCCTGCGCTGGAGACCGCATCCGTGGGGAGCGGATCTGCGCGAGGTCGCCGCACCCGAGGAAGTCCAGCCCCTGCCCACGATGTTCGAGCGCGCCGCCGCCGCGGGTATCGCGGTCAGTGTCGTCTCCGGCGCACAGTTCACCGGCTCCGGGTTGACCCGCGCGGTGTTGCGCGGGGGACGCTACGTCGGCGTGCACGCCCTCGGTGACCTCGGCGCGACGGTCGCCGACGTCATCGCCGACGGCGGATTCTGCTACGGCTATCACAGCGAGTTGGACCTGCTCGGCCATATCTACGGGCCGGGGTCGGCGCCGTGGCGGATGCAACTGCGTCAGGTCGACCGGCTCGTCGAATCGCTGATCGAGCGACTGCCTCCCGGTGGCCTGCTGGCCGTCGTGGCCGATCACGGCATGGTGGCGGCCGACCCCACCGCGTCCGTCGACCTCGACAGTGCCGCAACCCTGGCCGACGGGGTCGAGGCGATCGGCGGCGAACCGCGCGCCCGCCACGTGTACACCACGGCGGGTGCCACCGCGGATGTTCTGGACGCGTGGCGGGAGACCCTGGGCGATCGGGCCTGGGTGGTCACCCGCGAGCAGGCTATCGACGCCGGGTGGTTCGGGCCCGATGTGGCCGAGCGGGTACGCCCGCGCATCGGGGACGTGGTGGCCGCTGCGCGTGACTCAGCGGTGCTGGTGCGTCGCACGGTCGAGCCGATGGAGTCCGCGCTCGTCGGGCACCACGGTTCGATGACGGACGCCGAACAACTCGTCCCGCTCCTGATCGCCGCGCGCTGACGCCCTCTAGCGGACCGCCTCGGATGCGACGGTGACGGTGCCCACGGTGATCAGTCTGTCGCCGGCCCTGACGTCACCAGGCCCGGCCGGCTCCACCGGTCCGACCTTCTTGGCGTTGAGCACGATGATCGGGGTGATCAGCGAGTACCCGGCCTCGGTGATGACCGCGCGGTCGAAGGTCACCAGGGGTGTGCCGGTGGCCACCTTCTGACCCTTCGTCACGTGCACGTCGAAGCCACGGCCCTTCAGGGCGACGGTGTCGATGCCGATGTGGATGAGTACTTCGACCCCGCCGTCGAGCACCAAGCCGATGGCGTGGCCGGAGGGTGGCAGCGCGACGACTGTTCCGTCGCCGGGCGCGCACGCGGTGTTGCCCGACGGCAACACCGCGACGCCCGGACCCATCGTGCCCTTGCTGAACACCGGATCGGGCACCTCGCCCAGCGCGATCACGGTGCCGTCGAAGGGTGCTGCGATCTCGTACAGCGTGGCGGACCGGCCGGCCGCCTCGGTCTCCGCGGCGGCGACAAGGGTTTCGGTGCTGGCGCCGGCGCGCGGACCTTCCAGGTCGGCGACCGGAACGCGGGCCGCCGCCAGTTCGGCGTCCTGCTCGGCAGAGCGGTAGCCGGACAGGATCACCAGAATCATCGCCGTGAAGAACGCCGCCGCCACCGCCAACCCGTACAGTCCCATGTTGCTGAACGCCGGGATGGTCAGCAGCGAGGTGAAGACGAAAGCGCTCGTCGTCACGCCTCCGCCGATCCCGATGATGAGCCCACCCACCAGGCAGCCGACCAGCATCCGCGGATAGATCCGCTTGAACCGGAGATGAATGCCGTAGAGCGACGGTTCGGAGATGCCTCCCAGCAGTCCCGCCGCGAGCGCGCCCAGCGAGGTCTGGCGCATCTGCGCGTCGCGTTCCCGCCAGGCCAGGAATAGCACGCCCGCGGTGGCGCCGAAGCAGGCGAAGTTCCAGGCGCCCATCGGCCCCTGGATGAAGTCGTAGCCCAGGGTCTGGATGTTGAGCAGCATGATCGCGTTGATCGGCCAGTGCAGCCCGAGCGGCACCATGAACGGATAGGCCAGCGGGATGAGGATCGCGAAGATGAACGGCGAGAAGTCGTTGATCGCGCGCAGCAGGTTGGCCAGTCCGGCACCCGTGTAGACCCCGATCGGGCCGATCAGGAACGCGGTGAGCGGGATCATGATCAACATCGCGACGAACGGCACGAAGATGAGCTGGACGTTGGCCGGGATGATCCGCTTGAGCAGCCGGTAGAGCGGGCCGAGCGCGGCAGCCATCAACAGCGGAGGGAACACCTGCGAGCTGTAGTTGAAGATCGTCAGCGGCAGACCGAAAACGTTGACGATGTCGACCTGGGAGCCGAACACCGTCTTGGCATCGGTGAAGTCCTTCAGTGCCGCGAAGCCGGGCAGCATCACCACCGCCATGACCGCGAAGCCGACCCACGGGTCGGCGCCGAGCTTCTTCGACGCGTTGTAGGCGACCATGAGCGGCAGGAACACGAACACGCTCTGCCAGCACAGGTTGAGAAACTGCCACGACGGCGAGAGTTGGCTCGCCTCGCGCGGGTCGGCCCAGTTCGGGATGACGTTGAGGGTGCTCATCAGCGCCATGAAGGTGATGAACAGCGACGCGCCCAGCAGGGCGCCCAGGATGGGGCGGAACGAGTCGGACAGGAACTCGAAGAACGAGTCCAGCCAGGCGAAGCGTCCCCGCGGGCCACCGGCGCGGGCGGCCGCTTTGATGGCCTCAGGGCCGGAGGGTCCGGCGCCGGCCAAGATGTCCTTGATCTCGTTGTACACGCTTTGCACCGCGCCACCGATGACGACCTGGTAGCGATCACCGGCCTGCGGCACCGCGCCCATCACCCCGCCTACCGCCTCTAGGGCCGATTGCGTGACCGCCGAGGCGTCGCGCAGCTGGAACCGCAGCCGGGTGGCGCAGTGCGAGAGGTCGACGATGTTCTCCGGACCGCCGACGTTGCTGACGATCTCGGCTGCGGTGGTCGACGTCGAAGCGGTGGTCATCCCGTTTGTGATGGTATCGCCGCAGCGCAGGGCCGGGGCCGGATTCGGCCTCTCCCGCGCCTTGCTTGCGCGCCGGTGATTAGATGAGCCGACGTAGCGGGCCGGACGGGCCGCCCGACGATCAGGAGTGGACGATGCCGACGATGCCGACGATGCCGAGCACCGCCACACGAACTGGGCCGGCGAAGCTCCGACGGTCGATCCGACGCAGCGCTCCTGCGGCGATAGTCGCAGCGGTTCTCGCGGCGGCACCGGTCGCCGTTGCCGATCCACCCGCCATCCCCGAACCGGGGTCAGAGTCTGCCGCCGCCACCGTCGGCGATCTTGACTCGGCAGGGTACGACGTGCAGTTCAACTATGAGAACGGTGCCCCCAACGTGCCCCTGTCGCAGTGCACAGTCACTGATATCGACACCGTCGGCGACGCCGGGTCGCAGCCGCTTGCCTACGTCACCATCAACTGCCCGTCCAATCCGTCCTGACCCAAGCTGAACATCGGGTGTACTCGAAGTTACTTCTCGTAGGTAGGGCGACAGTGGCACGCCGCTGCGGGTAGGGGTAGTAGCCGTGAGAGGTCCCTGTTGCGTTGCACTGGTCGCCGCCCTTGCCCTCGTCGGCTGCGCGGCACCGAACCCTCCCGCTACGGTGACCGACACCCCTGCGGCCACCGGCGGCTCCACGGCGGTACCGGCACTCGATCCTGCCGGCTGGACGCAGACGGTTTATCAGAAACTCACCGAGACGATCGCGGCCTCGGCCGGCCAGGGAAAGATCGTGGTGTTCGACTTCGACAACACCACTCAGGCCCGCGACATCGGCGAGGCGGTGCTGGCCCACGCCCAGCAGACCAACGCTCTGGACCCGGCATCGCTCTCCCCCGCGATGTTCCCGCCCTTCACCGGCGCCGACGGAAAGCCGGTCGCGGTCACCGAGGGGATCTCGGACTACTACGACGCGGTGCTGGAGTCCGGCGGAGACGCCGACCCGTTCCGGGAGTATTCGTCGCTGCCGATGCCGGGGTCGGCGTTCCAGGGCCGAACCCTGACCGACTTCCTGGCCCAGACCTCTGCGGTCTACGACGGCGGCTCGGGCGCTGCGGATCTGACCTCGAAGAAGGAATCCAAAATCCTCGGCGCGGGCCGGCCCTTCATCTACCCGCAGATGGCCGATCTGTACGGCAACCTGCGCCGGCACGGCTACGACGTTTGGATCGTCTCGGCCGGGGTCGCGTGGGCGGTGCGCTGGATGGTGCAGAACGCGCTCAATCCCGCCATCGTCGCCAAGTACGGGGCCGACGCGGCGCTGCCGCTCGATCACGTGGTGGCGATCACGACCCTGTTGAAAGATCGCGGGACCGGAAAGCTGGTCTCCGACTACGAGCTCACCCACCAGAATCCTGACCCCGCCTACATCAACCTCGAGCCGGCGCGGATGTCACAGTTGGAGATCCTGGGTATCGCCGACGGACTGTCGTCCTGGCGCGGTGGCAAAGCGGGCGCGATCGACAACATCATTAGCCGCGGCGAGCTGTTCCTGGTGGCCGGCGACTCCATGGGCGACGTCGAGATGCTGGCCCGAGCGCCCAACCGGCTGGTGGTCGCCCGGATGAACAAACCCGCCCTCGCCGAGGGTTTCGCCGCGGAGATCGAGAAGGCGCCCGACGCCACCTGGATGCTGCAACCCGCAATCAACTCCGCTCCCGTCGGATTCCTGCCGTCGAAGTGCGCGATGGCCGAGCAGACCGCCGGCAACGCGGACTTGACCGCAACGACCGACAAGGCGCTGGCGGCGCTCGAGCCCACCGGCCGGCTGGGTTCCTTCACAACCTGCTGAGAAACAACAGACTCGCAGCCGCTGACCGGACGTCCGCGCACGCCCAGCAAATCGGGGTTCAGGTCTGATTCATCCGATGTTCGGTCCCGCGTCGGCGCCGGTATAACCGCCCGCAACCGAACTGCCGTTGCATTCGGACCGTCACCACCAACGGGAGGGATTCGATGATTGCGCTCATCACCAACAGTCTGGCCGCCGCCGCTCTGATCGGCACGGGGCTGCTGCTGACCCAACCCGTGACGCCACCCTTCACCGAGATCGACCTCACGGCGTCGCTGTGCCCCGCCGACAACCCGCAGTGCACGGGCGGGCGAGAGGGCCCGGCAGCGGCCAAACCGGCGCGCCGCCCGCCCACTACCGCGCCCGCGGCATACGCCTTCAGGGCGGCGGTCACCGCGAACCAGGCCGCGGATCTGTTT
>VEQY01000036.1 GCA_018882965.1 Mycobacterium sp.
GTGCGGCCCTTGGTGCCGTACCCGACGACGACGGTGTGGTTGCGCACGCTTTTCCTCCAACGCTGAATCTTCAGTGCCTGCCGCGACGCTGTGGTCAGGGTTTCCACGGTGGTGCCGACGAGAACGATCAGGAAGAGCACCCGCAGCGGTGTGATGAGAAGGACGTTCATCAGCCGGGCGTGTTCGGTGACCGGGGTGATGTCGCCGTAGCCGGTCGTGGACAGCGACACCGTGGCGTAGTAGATGCAGTCCAGCAGGCTCAGGGTGGTCGGCCCGCTGTCGACGTCGCGGTAGCCGTCGCGTTCGAGGTAGACCACCAGCACCGCGGCGCTGAGCACCAGGAGCGCGTAGAGCAGGCGGCGGGCGATGCGCCGGCCCGGGCTGACGAACGGCTGCGGGATACGCAGGTAGTCGACCAGCACCGAGTCCGGCTTGGTGGCGAGGTCGTTGCTGATGGCCAGCAGCCGGTTTCGCAACCTACCCCCGGCCACGGCGGCCCGTCACCGTCGAGTCCTGCACACGGAGCATTATGTACCCATGGCCCTGACCCCCGACGATCCCGTCAGCCAGAAACCCGCCTACCGGATGGCCGCCATGCTGATCGGCATCGGTGTCGTGCACTTCGTGGCCCCCAAACCGTTTGACACCATCGTGCCAGCCGAGCTGCCGGGCAGCGCGCGGTTCTACACCTACGCCTCCGGTGTGGCCGAGGTGGGAGTGGGCGCGCTGCTGCTGGCGCCGCGGACCCGGCGGTTCGGCGCGACGGCCGCGGTGGCGCTGTTCCTGGCGGTGTGGCCGGCGAACTGGAACATGCTGCGGCTGTGGCGGGACAAGCCGCTGCCGATGCGGATCGGGGCGATGGCGCGGCTGCCGTTGCAGATCCCGATGATCACCACCGCGCTGAAGGTCAGACGAGCAGCCCCGCCAGCTCGCGCGGGCCGGGCATAGCCTCCGGGGTGACCGTCCGCCCCGAGCGGACGTAGTGGAACGCCGCGTTGACCTGATCCTCGGGGATACCGGCCAGCGCGGCCCACGCCAGCCGATACACGGCCAGCTGCACGGCGGCGTGCCGACGCGACTCGTCGTCGGCCGGTGGCTCCCCGGTCTTCCAGTCCACGACGGTGACCCCGCCGCCGGGGTCGGCGAAGACCGCGTCGATGCGTCCGCGCACGACGGTGCCGGCGACGGCCATCTCGAAGGGCACCTCGACGGCGACCGGGGTGCGGGCGGCCCACGGCGAGGCGGTGAAGGCGGCCTGCAGTGCCGCGAGTTGGCCGGCGTCGACGGCGGGCGATTCTCCCGCGCCGGGCAGGTCCTCGAGGTCGAACAACCGGTCCGCGCCGTAGAAGCGCTGCACCCACTCGTGGAAGGCGCTGCCCAGCAGCGCGTGCGGGTCCGGACGTGACGGCAGCCGGCGGGTGAGCCGGGCGACGGCAGAGGGGTCGCGGCCGAGTTCGACCAGTGCGCTCACCGACAGCTGGCCGGGCAGCGGCGGCGGGGCCGGCGCCGCGGCGCGGGCCCGTTCGGCGAGCAGCGCGTCGACGTCCGGATCGGCGGTCGCGGGCAGGGCGCCGGCCATGGCGGCCCGCACCAGCCCGGCGCCGCGCGCCACGGCGACCCGACGGTCGCCCAGCGGGTCGACCGGCCACAGTGCCGCACCGGTCTGCTCCTGCAGCGGATTGGTATCGCCGTCGGCGGGGGCGGGCGCCCAGTGTTCGATTCCCGTGCGCCCGACCTCGCCGCAGCCGGTGGCCTCGATGACGCCCTTGATCTCGGTGAGGAACTCCGAGGGCCCGCGCGGGGTGGCGTCGCCGGCGGCCCAGTGGTGACCGGAGATGAGCAGGGTGTCCTCGGTGCGGGTGAGCGCGACGTAGAGCAGGCGGCGCTCCTCGTCGACGGCGCGGCGGCGCAACTGGTCGCGGTGGGCGTCGATGACGTCCTCGAGTGCCTTGCGGTCGGTGACCTCGGAGGTGTCGAGCACCGGAACGCCGTGCGCGCCGAGGTGCGCTCCGGGTTGTGAGCGGTCCCCACGCAGCAGCGGCGGCAACTGGGAGGGATCGTTAAGCCAGGTGCGCCACTTGGTGGTGGACGGGAAGATCCGCTCGCTCAGGTGCGGCACCGCGACGATCTGCCACTCCAGGCCCTTGGCGGCGTGCACGGTGAGGATCTGCACCCGGCCCGCGGCCACCCCCGTCTCGGCGGGCGAGAGTCCGTTCTCCCGCTCGGCAGCGGCGTCGAGGTAGGCCAGCAGGCCGGTAACGTCGGCGCCGTTGCGGTCGGCGTAGCGGGCCACCACGTCCTCGAAGCGGTCCAGGTTCTCGGTGCCGCCGCCGGCGGCGATCACCTCGGCGTCCAGGCCGAGCACCCGGCGGACATCGGCCACCAGATCCGGAACCGGCCGGCTCAGCGAGGCGCGCAGCCGGGTCAGCTCGGCCGCGCACGCGGTGATCCGCCGGTAACCCTCGGCCGAATAGCCCTGGGCCGAATAGTCCGCGGCGGCACCGGGATCGGCGAGTGCGTCGGCCAGGACCGGTGCGTGCGCGGCGGAGTCCGGGTCGGCGGCCGCGGCGATGATCTCCTCGACCGTCTCGGCGCGGCGCTGCCCGGCGAGCACCACCGCGCGGCGCCACAGCGCCGCCAGATCCGCCGCGCCCAGGCGCCAGCGCGGCCCGGTGAGCACCGCCATCGCGGCAGCGCCGGCGGTCGGATCGGCGACCAGCCGCAGCGTCGACACCAGGTGCGCCACTTCGCTGATCGAGAGCAGTCCGGCGACACCGACCACCTCGACCGGGATGCCGCGGGCGGTGAGCGCCTCGGCGATCGGGCCGGCGTCGGCGTTGCGGCGCACCAGCACGGCGGCGGTCGCATCAGGGGTCCAGCGCGCGGCGATGCGTTCGGCGAGCCATTCGCGTTCGGCGGCGGCGTCGTCGTGCAGCGCGCAAACCACGGTGCCGGCCTCGGCGCCGTCGCGCGCCCGCAGCGGGTGCACCTCCACCGAACGCGCGCGCGCCTCGGCGGAGACGGCGTTGGCCAGTTCGAGCACGCGCGGCGGGTTGCGCCAGCTGGTGCTCAGCTCGCGGGTGGGCGCCGGCGAGCCGTCGGCGCAGGCGAAGTCGGTGGTGAACCGCGGCAGGTTGGTGGCCGAGGCGCCGCGCCAGCCGTAGATGGACTGGATCGGATCGCCGACCGCGGTGAGTGCGGGGGCGTCGTCGTGCCCGCCGCCGAAGAGCGCGGAGAGCATGACGCGCTGGGCGTGGCCGGTGTCCTGGTACTCGTCGAGCAGCACCACCCGGTAGCGGGCGCGCAGGGTCTGGCCGACCTGCGGGCAGCTTTCGGCCAGCCGCGCGGCCGCCGACATCTGCGCACCGAAGTCCATCACCCGCTCGGCGCGCATCCGGGCGTGCAGAGCGTCGATCAGCGGGATGAGGGCGGCGCGCTGGGTCTGGGTCTCCAGCATGTCGAGCAGCTTGCGGTTGGGGGTGGCGCGCTGGCGCGGACCCGGCGGCAGGGTGCGCACCAGGCGTTCGAGTTCGTGGTGGGTGTCGCGCAGCTGCGAGGTGTCGACGAGGTGCTCGGCGAGCTCGTCGGACAGCGACAGCACCAGGGACGTCACCGCGGCGGGATTGGACGCGGTGGCGAACGGGCCGGGGTGACGGGCAACGACGTCGTAGGCGAGCTGCCAGCGTTCGGTGTCGGAGAGCAGCCGGGCGTCGGGTTCTATCGCCCGCAGCGGGCCGAACTCGCGCAGCAGGGTGCCGGCGAATGCGTGGTAGGTGCTGACGGTGGCGGGCCCGTCGAACTGCACGCCGCCGTATTGAGCATTGAGGTGTCCGGACAGCCGCGCGAGGCGGGATCGCACCCGGCGCAGCAGCTGGCCGGCCGCCTTGCGGGTGAAGGTCAGCCCGAGGACCTGACTCGGGTCGGCGTAGCCGTTGGCGACCAGCCACACCACCCGGGCGGCCATGGTCTCGGTCTTGCCCGCACCGGCGCCGGCGATGACGACCAGCGGCGCGGGCGGCGCGGCGATGACGGCGGCCTGCTCGGCGGTGGGCTCCGGAAGGCCAAGGGCCACAGCGAGTTCGGCGGGGCTGTAGGTCATGGCAATTCCCCTGTGGCGTGCGCCGGGCAGGCCGGTCGGATCGGGCAGTGTTTGCAGCCGGGGTTGACGCGGGCGGGAAACGCCGGGCCGGCGGTGGCCGCGGCCGCCGCGCGCACCGCATCGCGCCACTGCTGCGCGTCGTCGGCGCCCAGCGCGCTCTGCTCGCGTTCGGTGGCGTCGCCGCCCGCGGTGGGCTTGCCGAGGTAGACGAGCCTGCCCCCGCCGGGTGCTGTGTCGTGGCCCGTACCGTCGACGAGTCCGGCGCTCACCGCCAGCTGGTAGAGCCCCAGCTGTGCGTGGTTCTGCGCGTCGTCCTTGGTGACCGGGGTCTTGCCGGTCTTGACGTCGACGACCACCAGCCGACCCTGCGCGTCGCGCTCCAGACGGTCGATGCGTCCGCGCACCGCGACACCGTCGGCGACCTCGCCGGTGAGGTCGATCTCGGTGCCGACCTCGGTGAGCTCGTCGCGCGTGGCGGTGCGCCAGGCGACGAAGGCCGACAGCATGGCGCGGTGGCGGTCGAGTTCGTTGGCGGCGAACCACGGCGAGTCGAACGGCAGGTCCGCCCAGACCCGTTCGAGCTGTGCGACCATCGCGGCCTCCGACGCGCCGGGCTGGGCGATCAGGGCGTGCACCAGCGAGCCGAGGGTGGAACTCAGCGCGCGGACGTCGCCGCCGCCGTGTCGTTCGGCCATCCAGCGCAGCGGGCAGTCGGTGAGGGTCTGCAGTGTGGAGGGGCTGAGTGTCACGGTGTGCTCACCGCTCCACAGCGGGTCGTCGGTGCTGATCTCGTCGAGGCCGTGCCACTGCGAGGGGTCGGCACCCGGGATTCCGGCTGCGGCCAGCCGG
The DNA here is from genome assembly GCA_018882965.1 of Mycobacterium sp. Lineage (GTDB taxonomy): Bacteria > Actinomycetota > Actinomycetes > Mycobacteriales > Mycobacteriaceae > Mycobacterium. The sequence goes on from VEQY01000036.1 coordinate 4,949, forward strand.
GCCAGTTGCGCTGCGGCGCTGCAGCGCTCGTCGTCGTCGACCGAACCGTCGGATGCGCAGACCACCGCGCGCAGCCGGCCCACCACCGCGGCCGGTGAGAGCACCGGCGGTGCGGGCACCGGGGCGGCCGGCTGCGCGTCATCACTGACCCACTGCTGCAGTTCGGTGACGAAGGACGACGGCAGTGCGGCGTCGTCGCCGTCCTCGTTGTCGACCGCGGTGATGATCAGCCGCCGCCGGGCGCGGCCCATGGCGGCGATGAGCAGTCGGCGCTCCTCGGCGAGCGCCGGCGCGCGGGCCGACACCTTCTCGCCGAGCTCGCCGAGCCCGTCGAGCACGTCGAGCAGCTGCTGGGTGCCCAGCACCCCGCCGCGCGGAGTGGTGTTGGGCCACAACCCCTCCTGCACGCCGGCAATGATCACGGTGTCCCAGTCGCGGCCGAGTGCGCCGTGCGGGCTGAGCACCGCGACGCATCCGCGGGCCCGGGGGCCGTGGGTGACCGGCGGCAGTTGCAGGGCCGCGACGTGGTCGAGCAGGCCGGGCACCGAGGCGCCGGTGGTGCGGGCGACGTAGTCCTCGGCAACGTCGAACAGGGCGGTGACGGCGGCCAGGCTGCGCTCGGCCCACTGGCCCTCGACGCCGCCGCGGTCGGCGGCGGTGATCCAGCGCCGCTGCAGGCCGCTGCGCTCCCACGCCTGCCACAGCGTGTAGCGCGGGTCGGGATTGTCGCGGTGGGCGCGCCCGGCGGCGGCGAGCACCGCGCGCAGCCTTCTCACCGGAGCGGCCAGCGCCGGGGGCAGCTGGGGGACGCGGCCGGTGAGCATGTCGGTGAGCCCGATCCCGTTGCGGCGCAGAATCCTTCGCAGCTGGCGCAGCGATACCGGGTCGAGCCGGCCGACGGGTCCGGTGAGCAGCGCTTCGGCCTGCTCGGCGTCGAGGCCGTCGACGACTGCCTCCAGCACGGTGAGCAGGGCGCGGACGGCGGGCTGATCGGTGATCGGGCCGGCCAGCGGCGACAGGTCGACGGGCACGCCGGCGGCGGCCAGGGTGCGCGGCAGCGCGGCGGCCGCCTCGACCGAGCGGACGATGACGGCGAGTTGCGACCACGGCACGCCGTCGACGAGGTGCGCTCGGCGCAGGGTGTCGGCGATCAGTGAGCATTCGGCGTGCGCGGAGGCGGCGACCGTGACGGTCACGTCGCCGCCCACCTCACCGGAGCCCTCGAGTGGGAAGCGACCGAACCCGCCGATGGCGCGGGCGATCGCCGGTGCGCAGCGGTGTGAATGCTCCAGCGTCACATCCGGGTCGGCGAGCAGCAGGCGCGCGTCCGCGCCGCGGAACCCGAACACCGCCTGATGCGGGTCGCCGGCGATCACGGCGGTGTCGGCTGCGCCGGCCAGCACCCGCACCAGCCGGGCGGCCTGCGGGTCGAAGTGCTGGGCGTCGTCGACCAGCAGCATGCGCACCCGTGCGCGTTCGGCGGCCAGGAGATCCTCGTCGGTGGCGAAGGCCTCCAGGGCGGCGCCGACCAGATCGGCCGCGCTCAGCGCCGGGACGGTGGCCTGCGGGGCGGCGGTGCCCACCGCGGCGCGCAACAGCATCACCTGTTCGTACTGCTGGGCGAACCGGCCCGCGGCCACCCACTCCGGGCGGCCGCGTGCCCGGCCGAGCCGCGTGAGCGCGGGCCCGTCGACGCCGCGCTGCGCGCACTGGGACACCAGGTCGCGCAACTGGGTGGCGAACGCGACGGTGGTCAGCGCGGGGCGCAGTTCGCGCGGCCAGCCGCGGGCGCCGTCCTCCAGGTCACCGGCGAGCAGTTCGCGGACGATGGCGTCCTGCTCCGCGCCGGTGACGAGTCGGGGCGGCGGATCCCCGGCGCGGTCGGCGGCCTTGCGGAGCACCCCGAAGGCGTAGGAGTGCACCGAGCGCACCAGCGGCTCGCGCACCACCGCACGGCAGGGCTCCGCCGAGCGGGCCGCCAGCAGCCGGCGGGTCAGCTCCCCGCGGACCTCGGCGCTCACCCGGCCGGGCGTGAGCAGCAGCACTGACTCCGGGTCGCCCCCGCCGTTGATATAGCCGACCGCCGCGTCGATCAGCCGGGTGGTCTTGCCGGTGCCCGGCCCCCCGACGACGCGAACGATGGCCATGGAGCCATGAGACCAGCGGGGTCTGACACATCCGCCCGATGTGATACCACAGTGATATCATGACGTCATGGCCATGACCTTGAGGCTCTCCAAGGAGCAGAGCGAAAAACTGCGCGAGGCCGCCGAACGCGACGGAATCTCCATGCACGCTGCGGTGCTCAAGGCCGTCGACGACTACCTCGACCGTCGCACCGCACGCCGCGACGAGATCCTGGGCCGCATTGTGAAGGACCACGACGGCCTGCTGGACCGCCTCGCTGACGCGTGACCGAGTACCTCACACTCGACGACGTTCTCGCTGCCGCCGAGGCCCACCTGGGCCGCCCGGCGGAGATCGGCGACTACGGACTCCTGGAATCAGCGGTCGCCCGCCCGCAGGCATCCGCGTTCGGCGAGGACGCCTACCCCACTCTTCACGAGAAGGCGGCGGCGCTGCTGCAGTCCCTGGCCGCCAACCACGCCCTGATCGACGGCAACAAGCGCACGGCGTTCGTGGCCACCGCGCTGTTCTACGAACTCAACGGCCACCGTGTGCGGGCGTCGGCGGAGGACGAGTTGTTCGACCTGATGATCGCCGTCGCCACGCGAGCCGTGGAGACAGTTGGGGATATCGCGCGGCGCCTCGCGGAACTGACCGACTGAGCCGATACCGCGGTCGCCGAAGCCTGTCCGGCGCCCGGGTGACACAGCGAGGGCTCAGCCGCCGGCGAGCTCCTCGATCAGGTCGCGGACCCGCCCGGCGATGTCGTCGCGAATGCGGCGGACCGTCTCCAGCGGCTGCCCGGCCGGGTCGTCGAGCTGCCAGTCCCGATAGGACACCCCCGGAAAGAACGGACAGGTGTCTCCGCAGCCCATCGTGATGACCACGTCGCTGGCTTCGACGGCGTCGGCGGTGAGTACCTTCGGGGTGGCCGCGGTGATGTCGATGCCGATCTCGCTCATCGCCGCCACCGCGGCGGGGTTGATCTGATCGGCGGGTTCGGTTCCGGCCGAACGCACCTCGATGCGCTCCCCCGCCAGGTGCTGCAGCAACCCGGCGGCCATCTGGGACCGCCCGGCGTTGTGGACACACACGAACAGCACGCTGGGGGTCGATGCGGCCCTCACCGGAAGAACCGCCGCAGCGCCAGCGACACGTAGACCAAGCCGACAAGGACCGGCACCTCGATGAGCGGGCCGACCACGCCGGCCAGGGCCTGTCCGGAGGCCGCCCCGTAGGTGGCGATCGCGACCGCGATCGCGAGTTCGAAGTTGTTGCCGGCCGCGGTGAAGGCCAGCGTGGTGGTGCGCGGGTACCCCAGCCTGAGCAGGTAGCCCAGCAGGTACCCGCCGCCCCACATGATCGCGAAGTAGACCAGCAGCGGCAGCGCGATGCGGGCGACGTCCCAGGGCCGGTGGGTGATCTGGTCGCCCTGCAGCGCGAAGAGGATCACGATGGTGAACAGCAGACCGTAGAGCGCCCACGGCCCGACCCGCGGCAGGAACGCCGACTCGTACCAGTCGCGGCCCTTCGCCTTCTCCCCCCAGCGCCGCGACAGGTAGCCGGCCAGCAGCGGGATGCCCAAAAAGATCAGCACGGACTTGGCGATCTGCCACGGCGAGACGGCGAGGCTGGTCTGCGGCAGTCCCAGCCACCCGGGCAGCACCGCCAGGTAGAACCAGCCCAGCACGGCGAACATCGCGACCTGGAACACCGAGTTCAGCGCGACCAGCACGGCGGCGGCCTCGCGGTCACCGCAGGCCAGGTCGTTCCAGATGATCACCATCGCGATGCAGCGCGCGAGCCCGACGATGATCAGCCCGGTGCGGTACTCGGGCAGGTCGGCCAGAAACAGCCACGCCAGCGCGAACATCAGCGCCGGGCCGATCACCCAGTTGAGCAGCAGCGAGGCGATCAGCAGCGGCCGGTCGGCGGTGACGGTGTCGAGCCGGTCGTAGCGGACCTTGGCCAGCACCGGGTACATCATCACCAGCAAGCCGAGGGCGATCGGCAGCGAGATGCCGTCGATCTGTACCGCGCTGAGCGCACCACCCAGGCCTGGCACCGCGCGGCCGAGCACCAGGCCTAGCGCCATCGCGGCGAGGATCCACAGCGGCAGCAGCCGGTCCAGCGTCGAGAGCCGCGCGACGACCGGTGCCTGCGGAGACGGCAGGGTCACCCTGAGCAGCACTCCCCGTTCCCGCTGCCGACGGGTTGCGGGTCGGGCGCGAAGAAGGTCTCAGCGTCGGCGAGCACGGTGTAGACCTCCCAGCGCTCCCCGCCGGGTCCGGTCACCCACACCTTGTCCTGGGTGGCGAAGCAGCACGTGGTGCCGATCTCCTCCTCGGTGAACATGCCTTCGTCGGTCAGCCGGGCGATCTCGGCGTGCACGGCCTCGCTGGAGCCCACCTCCACCCCGAGGTGGTTCAGCGAGCCGCCGTGGCCGGGGTTCTCCAGCAGGACCAGCTTCAGCGGCGGTTCGGCGATGGCGAAGTTGGCGTAGCCGGGCTTGACCTTGGCCGGCCCGGTGCCGAACAGCTTGGTGTAGAAGGTGATCGCGTCGTCGAGGTTGTCGACGTTGAGGGCGAGCTGCACACGTGACATGCCCACGAGCATGCCACCTTTTTGATATATGTCAATCTACCTGGCACAGTGGTCGCATGCCCAAAGCGCTCCCGGTCATCGACACCACCGCCCCGGTCTGCTGTGCGCCGGTGGCCTCGGGTCCGATGGGCGATGACGACGCCCTGCACATCGCACTGCGTCTCAAGGCGCTGGCCGACCCGGCGCGGGTCAAGATCGTGGCCTACCTGTTCGGCTCGCCGTCCGGCGAAGAGATCTCAGGCACCCTGGCCGCAGTGCTGGGCCTGACCGAGTCGACCGTCAGCCACCACATCGCGCAACTGCGCAAGGCCGGCCTGGTGGCCTCCGAACGCCGCGGGATGAACGTCTTCCACCGTGTGCGCAGCGAGGCGCTGCAGGCGCTGTGCACGGCGATCGACCCGCGGTGCTGCCAGTAGCGGCTACAGGCTGAACAGCTGATTGGGTCTGGGAACCGTTGCCTGCCAACCGAACTCGCGGTCCAGCCGGGTGCGCAGGGTGTCGGCCGGCTGGGGTTCGCCGTGCACGACGAACACCCGCCGCGGCGGGGTGGTGAACCCTGAGGCCCAGCGGATCAGTTCGTCGGCGTCGGCGTGCGCGGACAGCATCGCCAGCGTGGACACCTGAGCGTTGATCGGAACCCACTCGCCGAAGATCCGCACGAACCGTTCGCCGGCGGCGATCGCGCAGCCGCGCGTGCCGGGCACCTGGTAGCCGGTGATCATGATCGTGTTGCGCGGATCCGGGGCGAACGCGCGCAGATGGTGCAGGATGCGCCCGCCGGTGGCCATGCCGCTGGCCGAGATGACCACCTTGGGGTCGCGGCTCTCCGATATCTCCCGTGATTGCGCGGCCTCGCGCGTGTAGGTCGCCATCGCGCACATGGCCTCGTACACCTGTGGCGCCAGCCGGTGGTCGCGGTGATGACTGCGCAGCAACTCGCTGGCGTTGATCGCCATCGGCGAGTCCAGGTAGACCGGCACCTCGGGCAGCCGTCCCGCCGAGCGCAGCTGCCACAGGTAATAGAGCAGCGTCTGGGCCCGCCCGACCGCGAACGCCGGAATCACCACGGTGCCGCCGCGGCCCACCGTAGCGGTGATCACCTCCGCCAGCGCGTCGGCGGGATCGGAACGCTCGTGCGTGCGATCGCCGTAGGTCGACTCCATCACCAGGTAGTCCGCGGCCGGCACCGGCTCGGGGTCGAGCATCACCGGATCGTCGTAGCGACCCAGGTCGCCGGTGAACACGACGCGCCGGCCCTGCCAGAGCACGTCGACGGTGGACGCCCCGAGAATGTGCCCGGCGCGGCGGAACGTCACCGTCGGCCCGGCGGGCAGCGTGAACTCCTGGCCGAAGGGATGGGTGGTGAACAGATCCAGCGCGCGCTGGGCGTCCTCGCTGTCGTAGAGCGGCAGCGCGGGGTGGTGTTTGGTGGCGCGGTGCTTGTTGAGGAACATCGCGTCGCGCTCCTGCAGCATCGCGCTGTCACGCAGGATGATGTCGGCGACCGCGGCGGTGCCCGCCGTCGCGACGATCGGCCCGCTGAACCCCTGGCGCACCAGCCGCGGAAGATAGCCGCTGTGGTCGAGGTGGGCATGGGTCAGGATGACCGCGTCGATGCTCGCGGCGTCGACGGCCAGCGGATCCCAGTTGAGTTCGCGGAGGTTTTTGACCCCCTGGTACAGCCCGCAGTCGACCAGGATCCGCCGGCCGCCGCCCTCCAGCAGGTGCTTGGAGCCGGTGACCGTGCTCGCCGCACCCAGGCAGCGCAGCGTCAGGTTCACGGGCTCCAGTCTGGCAGCATGGGGCCGGTGAGCGCCGCCCTGCACGTGCACCGCTACGGCCCGCCGGGTCCGGCGCGGGTGCTGGCCATCCACGGGCTGACCGGTCACGGGGCCCGCTGGCACACTCTGGCGAGCCGGTATCTGCCCGAATTCGGTTTTCTCGCACCGGATCTCATCGGACACGGCCGCTCCTCGTGGGCTGCGCCGTGGAGTATCGACGCCAACGTGACGGCATTGGCCGGACTGGTGGAGGGCGAGGCCCGCGGTCCGGTCGTGGTGGTGGGCCATTCCTTCGGCGGGGCGATCGCGCTGCACCTGGCGGCCGCCTGTCCCGACCTGGTGTCGGCACTGGTGCTGCTGGACCCGGCGGTCGGGCTCGACGGCGAGCGGCTGCGCGAGGTCGCCGAGGCGACGTTGGCGTCACCGGACTACACCGACCGGGCCGAGGCGCGCACCGAGAAGGCCACCGGATCGTGGTCCGACGTCGCCCCGGTCGAACTCGACGAGGAACTCGACGAACATGGGGTTGCGCTGCCCAACGGCCGGTTCGGCTGGCGGATGTGCGTTCCGGCGGTCATGTCCTACTGGAGCGAGCTGGCCCGCGACATCGTGCTGCCCCGCGAGGGAACTCCCACGACGCTGGTGCGCGCGGCGTTCTCCGACCCGCCGTATGTCAGCGAGGAACTGATCGACGGGCTGTCGGGGCGGCTGGGTTCGGACTTCACCCTGGTCGACTTCGGCTGCGCGCACATGGTCGCGCACGCCAAGCCCGCCGAGACCGCCGCGGTGATCCGCGACGCACTGCAGCGGTGAGTGCGCGGATCACCGACGCGCAGGTGCAGACCGTGCGCGCCCTGGTCGCGTCGATACCGCCGGGACGGGTCGTCACCTACGGTGACATCGCCGGTGCGGCAGGGCTTTCCAGCCCCCGGATCGTCGGATGGATCATGGCGACCGACTCGGCCGACCTGCCGTGGCATCGGGTGATCTCGGCGTCGGGCCGGCCGGCCAGACATCTGGCGAGCCGGCAGCTGGAGTTGCTGCGCGCCGAGGGCGTGGTGACCGTCGACGGGCGCGTCCGGGTCGCCGGCGCGGAATCAGTCCGTCACCGCTTCGACTAGAGAATCAGCTTCACCAGGGCCGCCGTGTGGGCCAGGCCGCTGAGGTTGTCCTCCGTCGAGCGGGGATGCAGGACGTGCACCGCGACGCGGAACAGCAGCGCCCGCAACAGCATCTGCGGCCACTCAGGCAGCGCCTCCCAGCGCTCGACGAGCGCGTCGTCGGCGTCGCCCCACGCGACCGCGTCCACCACGGCCACCCCGGCCGCCCACGACGCCGGCCGCCAGTAGGGCGTGATGTCGGTGATGCCCGGCGGCGCGGTGCCGTCGAAGAGCACACCGCCGTAGAGATCACCGTGCACCAGCTGGCTGGGACTCTTGGTGGGCTTGCGCAGGGCGGCCAGCTCCTTGATGAGGTCGATCCCGGCACCCTCGCGCGGCGGTTCGGGACTGCCCGGAGGCAGCGAGTGCAGCGGCCGGTCCTCCCAGGCGGCGCGGTCGGCGGCGATGAACACGTCGACGTCGGTCCACGGCGGGACGGGGGCCTGGGTCAGAAAACGCGGACGCTCGAGCTTGGAGGTCGCCTCGTGCAGCCGCACGCCGACCGAGACCACCTCGTCGTGGCGCGGCTCCGGGGTGCCCGAGACGAACGTGTCGGCGCGCCAGCCCGACACCACGTAGCGGCCGTCGGTGGAGCGCACCGGCCGGGCCAATCGCAGGCCGTCGACGAAAAGCGTCTCGCGGACCTTGGCCGACCAGGCCGCGCGGGCGTTGTCGGCGACCAGCGAGAGCACGATCTCACCGCAGCGCCAGCCGCCGTCCCAGCCGTCGTCGAGCGGTTGCGGCTCGTGGACGTCCCGAATCCCGAACGCGGCCATGATGTGGTCGGGCGGGCGCTCGCCGATCACCACATCCATCCCACCGTCGATCACACCGCCAGGGTAGAGCGTCGAGGTGTCGCGGGGCCGTCAGTACATCACCATGTCGGGCTCGAGTTGGCGAGCCCAGGCGACGATTCCGCCCTGGAGGTGCAGCGCGTCGGCGAAACCCGCGCGCTTGACCGCGGCCAGTGCCTCGGCCGAGCGGACCCCGGTCTTGCAGTACAGCACCGCCACCCGGTCCTGGGGCAGCCGGGCCAGACCCTCTCCGGTCTCGATGGCCGACTTGGGGATCAACTCGGCTCCCTCGATGCGGTTGATGTCCCACTCGGCGGGTTCGCGCACGTCGATCAGCGCGATCTTGGTGCCCGAGTCGAGCAGTTCGCGCAGTTCCAGCGGGGTGATGGTGGACTCGGCGGCCGCCCGGCTCGCCGCCTCCGAGGTCGTGCCGCAGAACGCCTCGTAGTCGACCAGGGCGGTGATCGGCGGCGCGTGGGGGTCCTTGCGGACGGTGATCGTGCGGTAGCTCATCTCCAGCGCGTCGTAGATCATCAGCCGGCCCAGCAGCGGCTCGCCGATCCCGGTGATCAGCTTGATCGCCTCGGTGCCCATGACCGAGGCGATGGACGCGCACAGGATGCCGAGCACGCCGCCCTCCGCACAGGACGGCACCAGGCCGGGCGGCGGGGGTTCGGGGTAGAGGTCGCGGTAGTTCAGGCCCCGGCGCTGCCCGTCGGGCCCGTCGGGGGCGGCCTCCCAGAACACCGACACCTGACCCTCGAACCGGAAGATCGAGCCCCAGACGTAGGGCTTGCCGGCCAGCACCGCCGCGTCGTTGACCAGGTAGCGGGTGGCGAAGTTGTCGGTGCCGTCGATGATCAGGTCGTAGCGGGCGAACAGGTCCACCGCGTTGTCGGCGTCCAGTCGCAGCCGGTGAACCTGCACGCTCACCAGCGGGTTGATCTCCAGGATCGCGTCGCGGGCGCTCTCGGCCTTGGGCCGGCCCACATCGGACTGGCCGTGGATGATCTGGCGCTGCAGGTTGGATTCGTCGACCACGTCGTCGTCGACCACCCCGAGGGTGCCCACCCCGGCGGCGGCCAGGTACAGCAGGGTGGGCGAGCCCAGCCCGCCCGCGCCGATCACCAGCACCCGGGCGTTCTTCAGCCGCCGCTGCCCGAGCACCCCGATCTCGGGGATGATCAGGTGGCGGCTGTAGCGGGCGACCTCGGCCTTGGTCAGCTCGGCGGCGGGTTCGACCAGCGGCGGCAGCGGTGCGCTCATCGGCGGGCCGGGGAACTCGGCGGGCTCGTCACATCAGCTACCAACCACGATGCGTGCGCGATGCTTCCCGGGCGGTGTCAACCCCGGCGCGGGATGTTCTCGTAGTAGGGCACGACGATCTCGTCCTCGGCGTCGAGATTGCCCAGCATGGCGGTGGTCATCGGGTGCACCACCGACGCCGCCACCGCGACGTTGACGCAGCCGGGCAGACCGGAGTCGAAGGCCCGCTGCACGGCGGGGCGCACCTCGGCGAGTTCGGTGACCCGCTCCCCGTACCCGCCGAAGGCACGCGCCACCTCGTGATAGTCGGTGTCGGCCAGCCGGACGATCACATCGTTGCCGGTGCCGTAGACCGCCTCCTGACCGTGGATGGACATGCCCCAGCAGGCGTTGTTGAGCACGACGGTGACCACCGGCAGACGGTGGCGGACCATGGTGTCCAGCTCGGCGATGTGAAACCCGTAGGCGCCGTCGCCGGTGACCTGCAGGACGCGACGGTGCGGTTCGGCGATCTGCGCGCCCAGCGCGAAACCCTGGCCGACTCCCAGGAAGCCCATGTAGCCCAGGTTGAGCACCCGATGCGGGGCGACCGCGGGCACGCTCATCCCCGCCCACAGCGGCGCCTCCCCGCCGTCGAGCACCAGCACCGCGCCCGGGCCGGCACCCAGCAGCGCTTCGCGCCCGGCGTGGAACGGGTGCAGGCGGCCGTCGACCGTGTCGGGGGATGCGCCGAAGAGCTGCTCGACGAGCGCGTGCGCACCGGTGGCCTGGGCCAGCCAGCCGGCGCGGTCAGGCCAGTCGGCGTCGACCGCGCACAGCGCGTGCAAGGCCTCCCGGCAGTCGGCGAGGATCGGCACGTCCACCGGGCGCAGCCGCCCGATCTCGGCGCCGTCGAGGTCGACCTGGATCAGCGCGGCACCGGCGGGGATCAGCGACCCCGACCGCCCCCCGGTCAGCAGACCCAGCCGGGCGCCGAGCAGCAGCACCACGTCGGGCACCGGCTGGCCGGTCATCGCCAGCAGCGACAGGCTGTCGATCGCCCAGCCGTTGCAGCGGTGCCCGGCGGGCAGAACGCCGAGCGCCCGGTTGTTGGCGAAGACCGGGATGCCGGATCGATCGGCGAAGGCCGCGAGTTCCGCGCCGCATCCCGACCACAGCGCGCCGCCGCCGACGACGATGGCGGGCCGATCGGCCCGCCGCAGCAGATCGACGGCGGCGCGCACGGCGTGCGGCGAGGGCGCCGGGCGGTCGGCGATGAGCGCCGGGCCGGCCGGCGGCAGGCTCGCCTCGTCGACGGCGGTGACCAGAACGTCGATGGGGATCTCGAGGAAAACGGGGCCGGGGCGGCCGGACAGCGCCTTGCGCACCGCCAGGGCGAGCAGGTCGGGGATGCGTTCGGTGGTGACGATGCGATGCGCCCACTTGGTGACCGGCGCTGCCGCGGCCACCTGGTCGAAGCCGCCCTGCATCTCGTTGGTCTCCAGTTCCCGCAGCGGGGGCGCGCTGGCGACCATCAGCATGGGCACCCCGTCGCTCATGGCGTTGGGCAGGGCCGCGAAGCCGTTGGCGAATCCGGGGCCGGAGGTCACCACCACGACGCCGAGCCGCCCGGTGGTTCGGGCGTAGCCGTCGGCGGCGTGGCCGGCGGCGGCCTCGTGGCGCGTGTCGACCAGACGCAGACCGTACCGGGGGCACGCGGTCCAGAACGCGTCCAGGTGCCCGCCGTGCAGGGCGAAAACATCGGTGACGCCCGCCTGCGCCAGCGCGCGGGCGAGCAGTTCCCCGCCGTTGAGCGCCGTGGTCGTCACCGCCGGGCTCAGGCGATCGGGTAGGGCCAGGGGTTGAACCGGCAGGTCTTGCCATCCGGCTTGACGAACTGCGGGTCGAAACGCGAGGAGTCGTTGTCCGATGTGGAGAAGGTCTGCTGCATCATGATCGGCGCCAGCGCACCGTTCTTGTCGCACGGCTCGTGGTTGGTGTACCCGATCGCGTGGCCGACCTCATGGTTGATCAGGTACTGGCGATAGGAGCCGATGTCGCCCTGGAAGGGCACCGCGCCGCGCACCCAGCGCGCGAGGTTGATGAACACCCGCGGCTCGGCGTCGGGACCGTACACCGGGTTGTAGCACGACGTCTCGATCTCGATCTCGTACCCGCAGCCCTCGCGGATGGTCAGCGGCGAGGTCAGCGACACCCGGAAGTCGGGCTCCTCGGTGCTGCCGGCGTCGATGCGCTCAAAAGCGAACTGCGGGTTGTGAATCCAGCTCTTCGGGTTCGCCAGCGTCTCACTGACCATCCGGGCGAACCCTTCGTCGCCGCCGAAGGAGGAGGTGTCCACGCCGTCTTCGACCTCGACGGTGTACCTGAACACCTTCGCCGTGCCCTGACCGACCTGGGGCATGGAACCGGGGACGACGCTCCAGGTCTTGCCGGCCGCTTCGGTGAACGGGCCGCCGGCGGGCAGGATGCCGGTGGGCAGGGTGGCGTCGAACTCGGTCAGACCGCGCGGCGGGCCGCCGATGATCGCCGTGCCCGACGACCCGATCTTGGGCGGCCCCTTGATCGGGTCCTCGGCGGAGGGCACCGCGGTGCCGTTGACGGTCTGATAGAGCACCACCCCGGTGAGCGCCACCAGCACCGGCAGGGCGTAGGCCCGCCACCCGTAGGTAGCCAGGAACTTGCCCACCCGAGTCTGGCGGCGAAGTTTGCGGTGCTGCTCGCGGTCGGCCCGGGGCCGGCCGGAGTCGGCGGTCAGCGGATCCCGATGGGCGCGAAGCGGACGATCCGGCTCGACGCGCAGCACCGGCACGCGGCCGGGTTGCGGGGAGCCGAATTCGTATGTCACCACCTCAGAATGGCACAACCGGCCCGCCGGGGACTCTGCGGGCAGGCCGTGTTGGGCCAGCGGGTTGGGGGGTGAGCGGCGGCGATGGGCGTAATGTCGGGCCGGTGAAGGACCTCGCCCGGACCGCCGCGCGCGCCGGTGCCGGTGTTCGCCGGACCGGACGGCTACCCCGCGGCGAGCGGCGCGGACAGTTGCTCAGCGCGGCCAGCGAGGTGTTCGTCGACCGCGGCTATCACGCGGCCGGCATGGACGAGATCGCCGAGCGGGCCGGGGTCAGCAAGCCGGTGCTCTACCAGCATTTCTCCAGCAAGCTCGACCTGTACCTGGCGGTGCTGAACCTGCACGTGGACATCCTGGTGTCGCGGGTGCGCCAGGCGCTGCGCACCACCACCGACAACCGGCAGCGGCTGCGCGCCTCGGTGCAGGCGTTCTTCGACTTCATCGAGCACGACAGTCAGGGCTACCGGCTGATCTTCGAGAACGACTTCGTGACCGAACCGCAGGTTGCCGCGCAGGTGAAGGTGGCCACCGAGGCGTGCACCGACGCGGTGTTCGATCTGATCAGCCGGGACTCGGGCCTGGAGCCGCACCGCGCCCGGATCATCGCCGTCGGTTTGGTGGGCATCAGCGTGGACTGCGCGCGCTACTGGCTCAACGCCGACCGGCCGATCTCCAAAGAGGACGCCGTCGAGGCGACCGTGACGTTCGCCTGGGGCGGCCTGTCGCACGTCCCGCTGACCCGCTCCTAGCCGAGGCCAGGCGGTCAGGACGCCGGCGCGCCGATACCGAAGCCGACCCGGCGGGAGTCCGCCGCACCGATCTCGACGTAGGTGACCTTGCTGGTCTGCACCAGGAACCGGCGGCCCTTGTCGTCGGTCAGGCTCAACACCCCGGAATCCGTGCCGGCCAGTGCGGTCCGCACCAGGTCCTCGACCTCGGCGGGCGTCTGGGAGCTGTTGAAGACCAGCTCGCGCGGGCTGTCCGAGACACCGATCTTGACCTCCACATCGGCCCCTTTCCGTTGGCGTGCGGCTGACAGCAGGCTAATCGACGTGTCGAGTGCGGCGCGGGCGAGCCGGTCCCGCCCGGCCAACACCGTGCTGACAAACACCGCGTCGTCGACAAACACCGCGTCAAGCTGCGGTCACAGCATGACAACGGCTGCGTGCGGCACGCGCAGCCGGGGTGGTCGGGTCCCTAGCCTGGCCGGGTGAGTGAGGACAGGGTGCCGACGGCGTGGCCCAGCGTGGCGCTGACCGCGATCGGCATGCTGGCCACCGCGATCGCCACCTCGCTGGTCATCCAGACCGGCGGGTCGGCCACCACCGTCGACACCGCCGCAGATCCCGCGCCGACACCCAAGCGCACCGTGGTGGCCACCGCCGGACCGGTGGCCGCGGCGCCCGGCGCAGAGGTTCCGGTGCTCGTGACCGCCACCGCCCAGGCGGGCGTCCAGCAGGCGCAGCCGCAGATCGACTCCCGCGAATTCGTCTACACCATCGCCGGCAACCAGCGTCCCGACGACCCGGTCACCGTGGTCTACGCCGACGAGACCGGCGCGTTGCGCGTCGCCGAGAACGTCACCCTGCCCTGGACGCTGACGGTGGTGCCCACCCTGCCGGTCACCTACGTCACCGCCAACAGCACCGGAAGTCAGCTGAATTGCTGGATCACCGATGCCAGCGGCGCGACGGTCGTCTCGCAGACACGCTTCAGTCCCAGCACGACCTGCAACCACTGAGACGCGCGCTCAGGCCAGCCCGAGTTCGCGCATCCGCTCGTCGTGGGTCTTCTGCAGTTGATCGAAGAAGTCCGTGATCTGACCCAGACCTCCGCCGGCGAGCACCAGATCCACCAGTTCGTCATGGTCGGCCAGGACGTACTGCGCCTGCGTGATCGCCTCGCCCAGCAGCCGACGTGACCACAGCGCCAGCCGGCTGCGCTGCCTGCCGCTGGCGGTGACCGCCGAGCGGACCTCGGCGACGACGAACTGGGAGTGGCCGGTCTCGGCGAGCACCGCGCGCACCACGTCGGCGATCTCGGCCGGCAGCGAATCCGCGATCGCCAGGTAGAGGTCGGCCGCGAGGGCGTCGCCGACGTACGTCTTGACCAACGCCTCGAGCCAGGTGCTCGGCGTGGTCAGCCGGTGGTACTGCTCCAGTGCGGGGGCGTAGCGGGTCATCGCCGGCAGCACGTCGACCCCGCGGGCCTGCAGGGTCTCCTGCAGCATCGCGAAGTGACCCATCTCGGCGGCCGCCATCCGCGCCATGTTGATCCGCCCGCGCAGATCCGGCGACATCCGCGCCTCGTCGGTGAGCCGGTAGAACGCGGCCAGCTCGCCGTAGGCCAGCAGGGCGAAGAGCTCGTTGATGCCCGGGTGTTCCGCGGGGGCGGCCGGGGCTGCCGCCGGGGACACCGCCGGGGACACCGCCGGGGACACCACTGGGGACACCGCCGAGGATTGCCCGCTACCGCCCTCCATGCCCGACACTGTAGTCCGCACGCCGATCCGGGCTGGTCGGGCCGATCAGGGTATGATCATGACGAGAGCCGCACGGTTCTCACAGATTTTCACTGGAAATGTGCGTGCACGGAGGCCCGCCCGTCAACGGCGCGGGGCCTGGGAATTCCTTCTTTCGGGACGTCACTCGTGCACGCGGGAAGCACGCGCGAGGAAACGACGGAAAACCATGACACATCTGCATAGCCACGCCCACGACGAGGCCCCGACCAGTTTCGCCGACCTCGGGGTCCGCGACGAGATCGTCCGGGCGCTCGCCGAGAACGGCATCGAGAACACCTTCGCCATCCAGGCGCTCACCCTGCCGCTGGCCCTGGCCGGCGATGACCTGATCGGCCAGGCCCGCACCGGCATGGGTAAGACCTTCGCCTTCGGTGTGCCGCTGCTGCAGCGCATCACCGCCCCCGGCGCCGCGCCGCTGAACGGAACGCCGCGCGCCCTCGTCGTGGTGCCCACCCGCGAACTGTGCCTGCAGGTCTACGAAGACCTCTGCCACGCCGCCAAGAACCTGCGGGCCGTCGACCGGCCGCTGTCGGTGGTGTCGATCTACGGTGGGCGGCCGTATGAGCCGCAGATCGAATCGCTGCGCGCCGGCGCCGACGTGGTCGTGGGCACACCGGGACGGCTGCTGGATCTGGCCCAGCAGGGCCACCTCACCCTGGGCGGGCTGTCGGTACTGGTGCTCGACGAGGCCGACGAGATGCTTGATCTGGGCTTCCTGCCCGACATCGAGCGGATCCTGAGCCGGATTCCCGACCAGCGTCAGGCGATGCTGTTCTCGGCGACCATGCCCGATCCGATCATCACGCTGGCGCGCACCTTCATGAACCAGCCCACCCACATCCGCGCCGAGGGCGTGCAGGGGTCGGCCACCCACGAGACCACCGAGCAATTCGCCTACCGGGCGCACGCGCTGGACAAGGTCGAGATGGTGAGCCGGATTCTGCAGTCCCGCGGCCGCGGCGCGACGATGATCTTCACCCGCACCAAGCGCACCGCGCAGAAGGTGGCCGACGAACTGGCCGAACGCGGGTTCAAGTGCGGAGCCGTGCACGGCGACCTCGGCCAGATCGCGCGCGAGAAGGCGCTCGCGGCGTTCCGTAACGGGGACATCGACGTGCTGGTGGCCACCGACGTCGCCGCGCGCGGCATCGACATCGACGACGTCACCCACGTCATCAACTACCAGATCCCCGAGGACGAGCAGGCCTACGTGCACCGCATCGGCCGCACCGGCCGGGCCGGCAAGACCGGGGTGGCGATCACCCTGGTCGACTGGGACGAAATGGAGCGCTGGTCGATGATCAACAAGGCGCTCACGCTGGACTGCCCCGACCCGGCCGAGACCTACTCCAACTCCCCGCACCTCTACGCCGAACTCGACATCCCGGCCGAGGCCGGCGGACGGATCGGCGGGTCGCGGGCCAAACCCGCCCGTGCGGCCAAGCCGGACAGCTCCGAGCCGCGACCGGCGCGCGACCGCGACCGGGCCCGCCGGCGCACCCGCGGCGGCAAGGCCGCGACCGGACACGTCGAGCGTCCCGCCGAGACCGCGGCACCGGCAGCCGAGGGCAAGACCGGAGACGGCGCGGCGCGGCGCCGCCGGCGGCGTCGTCGGCCGGGTAAGGCCGCCGCGCCCGCGAACTGACGCGAGCCGATGGTCAGACCCGAACGCCGAACCAGGGCCGATCTGGCAGCGGCGGCGGCGATCGTCGCGGTGGTCGCGGTGGTGATCGCGGCGTTCTGGTGGTTCAGTTCGGCCCGTGCGACGACCTACCGACCCGCGGACGGCGCGGCCCCCACGGTCACGTCCGCGGCGGCGGTTCCCCAGAACCTCACCCAACTGTGGACGGCGGCCAGCCCGAAAACCTCCGCGCCCATCCTGCTCGGCGCAACCGTGGTGACCGGCGACGGCAGCACGATGGCCGGACTCGACGCCCAGACCGGCGCGCAGCGCTGGCGCTATGCCCGTCGTGCCGAGTTGTGCGCGGTGTCCTACGTCTACGACCTGGCCGTCGCGGTCTACCCCGACCGCCGAGGATGCGGACAGGTCAGCGGCATCAAGGCGGACACCGGACGGCGCGGCCCGGCGCGCACCAGCTACGCCGACAACCAGGTGGTGGTGTCCTCCGACGGCACCGCGGTGCTGTCCTACGGCCCGACCCGGCTGGAACTGTGGCGCTCGGACCTGGTGCGGATGCTGTCCTACGGCGAGACCGACGCCCGGGTCAAACCGGTCAACACCGGCCTGGGCCGCGGTTGCGCGCTGATGTCGGCGGCCGCCAGTGACAGCGCCGCTGCCGTGCTGGAGGTCTGCCCGGGCGGTAACCAGCTGGAGCTGAAACTGCTCACACCCGCCAAGGAGGAGGACGAGCCCAACGCCAAGACGGTCGAACTGCCCGGGGTGGCGCCGGACTCCGATGCGCGCGTGATCGCCGTGGCGGGCACCACCACCGCGGTCTACCTTCCCGTGCCCGAGCCGCGGGTCGCCGTCTACGACGACACCGGGACGCAGGTGTCGACGACCCCGCTGCGCGACGCCCCGAGCCTGCCGCCGACCGCCGCCGCGATGAGCCGCGCCGGGGACCGCTATACCTGGTGGACCGGCTCGGCGGTGCTGGTGTTCGACAGCGCGCTGGGGTTCCGCTACGCCATCGAGGGCACCGAGGAAACCCGGCCGCTCGGCCCGGCGACGGAGATGGCCGGCAAGCTGCTGGTCCCGGTGGCCGCCGGGATCGCCGTGTACGACCCGTCCGACGCCGTGTTCGAGCGGCTGATCGCACTGAGCCACCCGCCGGGCACCGCGCCGGTGCTCCCGACCGCCGTCGGCTCGACCCTGATCGAGCAGCGCGGGCCGGCGCTGGCGGCGTTCGGTCCGCGCTGAGATCCGAGACTAGAACTCGGGGCTGAAGGTGGGCAGCCGCTTACCCGACCGCCACAGCGCCAGCAGCGCGGCGGCCAGGTCGCGGTAGGCCGCGGCACCTTTGTTCTTACGCCCCGCCAACACCGACGACCCCGATGCGCTGGCCTCGGCGAAACGCACCGTGCGCGGAATGGGCGGTGCCAGCACCGCCAACTCGTAACGGTCGGCGACGTCGAAGAGCACATCGCGGCTGTGGGTGGTGCGCGCGTCGTAGAGGGTGGGCAGCGCGCCGAGCAACTCCAACGCGGGGTTGGTGATCTGCTGCACGTCGACGATGGTGCGCAGGAACTGGCCCACCCCGCGATGCGCCAGCGTCTCGCACTGCAGCGGGACGATCACCTGATCGGCCGCGGTCAGGCCGTTGAGCGTGAGCACACCCAGCGACGGCGGGCAGTCGATGATCACCACGTCGAAGTCGCCGGTGATCTTGTCCAGCGCGCGCTTGAGCGCGTACTCGCGGCCGGCCCGCATCAGCAGCATCGCCTCGGCGCCGGCGAGGTCGATGTTGGCGGGCAGCAGGGTCATTCCCTCGGGCGTGTCGACCAGGGCAGCACTCGGTTCGACCTCGCCGAGCAGCACCTCGTGCACCGACACCGGCAGCTTGTCGGGCTCGGTCCCCAGCGAGAACGTCAGACAGCCCTGCGGGTCGAGGTCCACCAGCAGCACACGCTGGCCCTCGTCGACGAACGCAGCCCCCAGTGACGCGACGGTGGTCGTCTTGGCCACTCCGCCCTTCTGGTTGGCCACGGCCAGAACTCGGGTCACACCGACCATCCTGTCAGGTTCGGGCAGAATCGGTGAGCGTGGGCATCGGCAATCATCGTCTGGTTCTGCTGCGGCACGGCGAAACCGAATGGTCGCGCAACGGCAAGCACACCGGGCGCACCGATCTGGAGCTGACCGATCTCGGCCGGGAGCAGGCCCGCGCGGCCGCACCGATGCTCGAGCGCCTCAAGCTGGAGAACCCGCTGGTGGTCAGCAGCCCGCGTCGGCGCGCGGTGGCCACCGCCGAACTGGCCGGGCTCAGCGTCGACGAGGTGTCCCCGATGCTGGCCGAATGGGATTACGGCGACTACGAGGGGCTGACCACCCATGAGATCCGCACCACCAGTCCGGGCTGGCTGCTGTGGACCTACGGCTGTCCCGGCGGCGAGAGCGTCGACGCGGTCAGCATGCGCGCCGACCAGGCGGTGTCCTACGGCATGGACCACATGGTCGACCGCGACGTGGTGTTCGTCGGTCACGGCCACTTCTCCCGCGCGGTGGTGACCCGCTGGGTCGAACAGCCGCTGCGCGAGGGCGCGCGCTACGGGTTCGCGACCGCCGCGCTGGCGGTGTGCGGCTTCGAGTACGGGCTGCGTCAGCTCTCGGCGCTGGGCCTGACCGGCCAGTGACGACTGCGACGCCCTTCATCCTGACCGGCCCGGCCGGAACCCTTGTGGCAGAGGGAGTTCAGAACACCTACGACGACGTGGCTGCGGCAGCCCGTGCGTTACGGGACGGTGCCGCCGAATTGGTGGTCGGCGCGTTGCCCTTTGATCTGCGCGACGCCGCCGCCCTGCTGACACCGCAGCGGGTTCACCACACCCTGCCGCTGCCCGGCGATGCCGACTTGCCGACGGTACGGATCGAGACGTTACTGCCCGACCTCACCGTCCACCGCAGGCGCGTACAGACGGCGCTTGACCGGCTTCGCGATCCGGCAAACCCTTTGCAGAAAGTGGTCCTGGCGCGCGCGCTGCGACTCGCCGCCGACGGCCCGATGGATCCGCTGCTGATCCTGCACCGGCTGATCGAGTCCGATCCGGCCGCATTCGCCTACCTGGCCGACCTCTCCCCCGCCGGCTATGCCGGCACCGCCCTGGTCGGGGCCAGCCCGGAGCTACTGGTGGCCCGTCGGGGCGAGCAGGTGACCTGCCGTCCGTTCGCCGGCTCCGCGCCGCGCTCGGCGGACCCGCGCGCCGATGCCGATGCCGCTGCAGCATTGGCCGCGTCGGCGAAGGACCGTCACGAACACCAACTGGTGGTCGACACCATGAGATCGTGTTTGGAGCCACTGTGCGATCACCTCGAGGTGGCCGCCGAGCCGGAACTGAGCAGCACCGCGGCCCTGTGGCACCTGAGCACACCGATCCGCGGGACGCTGCGCCAGTCCTCAACCACCGCAATGGATCTCGCTCTCGCGCTGCATCCCACACCCGCCGTGGGCGGCGTACCGACCGCGGCAGCGATCACTCTGATCGACGAACTCGAGGGCGGGCGTGGCTTCTACGCCGGAGCCGTCGGCTGGTGCGATGCCGCGGGCGACGGCCGCTGGGTGGTGGCGATCCGGGGCGCGGAACTCTCCGCCGACCGGCGTTGCGCACTGGCGCGCGCCGGTGGCGGGGTCGTCGCGGAATCCGACGCCGACGACGAGGTCGCCGAGACGACCACCAAGTTCCGAACCATCCTGTCCGCGCTGGAGGTGAGCTGAGTGCCGTCGCGAACCTCGACCGAGATCCGACCCGCCCGCCCCGGCGACGAGCCGGAGATCGTGGCGATGATCCACGAGCTGGCCGCCTTCGAACACGCTTCGGATCAGTGCACGGTCACCGAAAACCAGATCACCGCAGCGCTTTTCGGCGACGACGGCCCGGCGTCCTGCCTCATCGCCGACGTGGACGGGAACATCGCGGCGATGGCGCTGTGGTTCCGCAGCTTCTCCACCTGGGACGGGGTGGCGGGTATCCACCTGGAGGACCTGTTCGTCCGCGAACGCTTCCGCCGCCGCGGTCTGGCCCGCAGCATGCTGGCCACCCTGGCCGACGAGTGCGTGCAGCGCGGCTACACGCGACTGTCCTGGGCGGTGCTGGAATGGAACTCCGACGCGATAGACCTCTATGACCGCGTAGGCGCCGTACCGATGCGCGAGTGGATCACCTATCGGGTGTCCGGCCCGACACTGGCCGCACTCGCGCTGGAGCGACCCGGAGGCTGAGCGGTGAGCACACCGGAGAACGCATGGATGGCGCGCTCGCTGGCAGCGCTGGCCACCGACCGCGCGCATGTCGGCGACAGTGCTGGGGCGCTGCAGGCGGCCGAACGTCTGGTCGCCAGCTGCGCGGCCGACCCGGCCGCCGAGGGGCGCTCGTTCGTCTCGGGGGCGCTGGTCGATCTGGCCATCGCGCTGCAGCAGTCCGGCGACCCCGCCGCGGCGGTCACGGTGGGTAACCGCCTGGACACCGCGTTCGGCGACCGGCACGACCCGGCCGTGCGCACCGACCTGGCGCGCGGGCTGCACAACCTGGCTCTGCATCGGGCCGAGGCCGGGGACCTGCCCGGAGCCATCCACGCGGGCACCCGGCTGGCCTGGGAGTTCAGCGCCGACACCGACCCGGTGATCCGCGAGGCGGTGGCCCGGGGCATGCGCAACCTGGCCATCGACCAGGCCACGGCCGGTGACCTGACCACGGCCATCGCCACCGCCGAGCAGCTGGCCGAGCGCTACGGCGCCGACATCGCGACACCGGTACGGACCGCGGTGGCGGGGGCGATGGTGAATCTGGCCGACCACCTGACCCGCGCGGGCCGGCAAGACGACGCGGTGGCGGCCGGCGAGCGGCTCATCGCGATGTTCGGCTCCGACACCGACGCCGCGGTGCAGCAGTGCGTGCAGCGGGTCCGCGGCAGCGCCGGCGACGCCGACGGGCCGCACACCCTGTCGGAGTTCCTCGGCGGCGACTAACCGTCGCTGCGGGTAAGCCAGCGCAGCGTGGTCGGGCTGAACAGCAGCGCCAGCACCGCGACCGACAGCGCCGCGACCGGTATCGCGTAGGGCCAGCGGTGCGATCCGACCCCGGCGTACCACGTCACCGGCAGGATCAGCAGCTGGGTGAACACCGCCAGCCCGCGTCCCCACCGATGCCCGCGCCACAGCGCCCACCCCGCAGCCGCCACCGCCAGCCCGATGATCATGAACCAGGCCGCGTTGCCGAACCCGCTGACGATGCGCTGATCGACGCCCTCCAGACCGCGGATCAGATACACCACCGCGGCGGCCAGCCCGACCGTGCCCTGCAGCCCCACCAGGGCCGCGGCAACCCGCACCGGGACCGGCGGCAAAGAACCCATGCGCTGAGCCTAGGCTCGACGGCGATGCGGGCCGTGCTGATCGTCAACCCCAACGCCACCTCGACCACGCGGGCCGGCCGCGACCTTCTGGCGCACGCCCTGGAGAGCCGCGTGCAGCTGACCGTGGCCCCCACCGACCATCGCGGCCACGCCGTGGAGATCGCCGAGACGGCCAAACGCGAGGGCGTGGAGGTGATCATCGTCCACGGCGGGGACGGAACGGTCAACGAGGTCGTCAACGGACTGCTGGGCCCGCCGGGCGCCGAGCGGCCCCACCCCGAGTCGCTGCCGGCGATCGCCGTCGTGCCCGGCGGCTCGGCCAACGTGTTCGCCCGCGCGCTGGGGATCAGCCCCGATCCGATCGAGGCCACCAACCAGCTGATCGATCTGCTGGGCGAGCAGCGGCGGGGCCGAACCTGGCGGCGGCTGATCGGGCTGATGGACTGCGCGGAGCGCTGGGCGGTGTTCACCGCCGGCATGGGGGTCGACGGCGAGGTGGTGGCCGCCGTCGAGGCCCAGCGGGCCAGGGGCCGCACGGTGACCGCCGCCCGCTACATCCGGGTGGCGGTGCGCGAGATGCTGGCCAGCGCGCGCTCCGAGCCGGCGCTGACCGTGCATCTGCCCGACCGGCCGCCGGTGGCGGGTGTCCACTTCGCGTTCGTATCCAACGCCAGCCCGTGGACCTACGCCAACGCCCGGCCGGTGTGGACCAACCCCTCAACCACCTTCGAGGGCGGCCTGGGCGTCTTCGCGATCACCAGCATGAACGTGCTGGCCAATCTGCTGCTGGTCCGGCGGATGCTGTCGAAGAACCCCAGGATCACCGCCCGGCACCTGGTTCGCGAGGACGATCTGCCCTGGGTGCGGATCACCGCCTCCGAACCGGTCGCCTGCCAGGTCGACGGGGACTTTCTGGGCACCCGCGCCGACATGACCTTCAGCGCCGTTCGCGACGCGCTGGCGGTCGTCGCGCCCCCACGCTGAGCTGCGTATATACCCAGAAACGAGCGCAATCGGCAGATCCGTAGTAGAACGTGTTATAGCCATAAAACGCTGGTGAAGGACGGTCTGCGCGGCACCGCAACGGAGGTCGAGTGAGATTGCCCACGGTTCTCGCAAGTCCCCTTGACTTCCACGGGGCCTGTGAAACCATTAAATGTAACAGTGCAACAACATTTGCGTGTGCACGGGTTAACAGCCAGGGGCGTGATGGGTTGACCCCGCTTGCCCTGCCACGCACACAGTGAGGAGTGTTCGACCATGGATTGGCGGCATAAGGCGGTCTGTCGGGACGAGGATCCGGAGCTGTTCTTCCCGGTGGGAAACAGCGGCCCGGCCCTGGCCCAGGTCGCCGACGCGAAGCTTGTTTGTGCCCGGTGCCCGGTGACGACCGAGTGCCTGACCTGGGCGCTGGACTCCGGCCAGGACGCCGGCGTATGGGGCGGCATGAGCGAGGACGAACGCCGTGCCCTCAAGCGCCGCAACGCCCGCACCCGGGCACGCACCGGCGTCTAATCGCCTCAAGCAGAAGCGGCGGCCCCGGCATCACGCCGGGGCCGCCGCTTTTTGTCCCCGGCGCCCGATCGGCAGCCGCAGCAGCACGTCGGTACCTCCCCCGGCGGCGCTGCGCATGGTCAGGGTGCCGTCGAGGTCGGCGGAGACCAGGGTGCGCACGATCTGAAGCCCGAGCCGCTCGGAGCCGTCCAGGCTGAATCCGTCCGGCAGCCCGCGCCCGTCGTCGTGGACGACCACATCGAGCCAGCGGGCCGACCGCTCGGCGCGAATCACGACGCGGCCCTGCCCGTCCTGCGGGCCGAACGCGTGCTGGATGGCGTTCTGCACCACCTCGGTGATCACCATCACCAGCGCGGTGGCCCGGTCGGCGTCGAGGATGCCCAGCGCCCCCTCCCGGCTGATCCGCACCGGGGTGTCCACCCGGGCCACGTCGTTGATGATCGGCAGGATCCGGTCCATCACCGCGTCGAGGTTGACCTCCTCGTCCACCGACATCGACAGCGCCTCGTGGACCTCGGCGATGGCGGCCACCCGGCGCACCGACTCCATCAACGCGTCGCGGGCCTCGAGGTTGTCGGTGCGGCGCGCCTGCAACCGCAGCAGCGCGGCGACGGTCTGCAGATTGTTCTTCACGCGGTGGTGGATCTCGCGGATGGTGGCGTCCTTGGACAGCAGGGCCCGGTCGGCGCGCTTGACCTCGGTCACGTCGCGGATCAGCACCACCGCTCCCCGCGATGTCCCGCCGACGGACAGCGGCAGGGTGCGCATCAGCACCGCCGCTCCCCCGGCATCGATCTCCAGGCGCATGCCGGTCCCGCCACCCAGCATGGACTCGAGGTGGGCGGCCAGTTCCTGCGCCTCGAAGGTGTCCGAGATCAGCGGGCGGGTGACGGCAAGCAGGTGGTGACCCTCCAGTTCGGAGGTCAAGCCCATGCGGTGGTAGGCCGACAGGGCGTTGGGGCTGGCGTAGGCCACCCGGCCGTCGACGTCGAGGCGGATGAAGCCGTCGCCCACCCGCGGGCTGGACCGCGACGTCGCCGGGTCGCCGACGGCCGGGAACGTCCCCTCGGCGAGCATGCGCAACAGGCTGCGGGCGCAGTCCAGGTAGGCCTTCTCCAGCCGCGAGGAGGTGCGCCGGCCGTCTTTGGAGGTCTGGTGGGTCAGGACGGCGACCACCTCGTTGATCAGCCCGTCGCGGCAGCGCACCGGCACGACCTCCGCCCGGGACTCGGGATCGGCGGGGGGCGGGCCGTGCCCGATCTCGCCCGAGGCGAAGGCGCGGGCCACCAGCGGCAGCTCGGTCCCGGCGACGACGGTGCCGACGGCATCGGAGTGCAGCAGGGTCGAGGCGGTGTTGGGCCGGCACTGGGCCACGCAGACCAGGGCCCCGTCGTCGCGGCGCACCCACATCAGGAAATCCCCGAAGGACATGTCGGCCAGCAGTTGCCACTCACTGACCAGGGCGTGCAGGTGGTCTACGGCGCTGCCGGGGAGCACGGTGTGCTCGGCGAGCAGTTCACCGAGAGTCGACATGCCGTCAGTCGATCACCGCGATGAGGTCGCCGGCCTGGATGACGTCGCCGACTGCCACGTTCACCTCGGTGACGACACCGTCCACCTCGGCGAGCACCGGAATCTCCATCTTCATCGACTCCAGCAGCACCAGGATGTCGCCGGCTCCGATCCGGTCACCCTTGCTGACCACGACCTCGAGCACACTGGCCACGATCTCGGCGCGCACATCTTCGGCCATGCCCCTTATCGAACCATACGACCGGGTCGACGGACGGTTAGCCGGGCGTGCGAGAATCGAGGCGATTACCAGGCGAACGAAGGCGGTGAACGATGGCTAAGCGGGGCCGCAAGAAGAAGGCGCGCAAGCACAGCAAGGCCAACCACGGCAAGCGGCCGAACAGCTAGCTTCGCCGGATGATGGTGGTGCGGCTGATCTGCAGCCGCACCCGCTCGACCAGATGCGCGGGGGCCTTGTCGCCGGAGCACTTGGTCGCGATCAGATGCTTGATCCGCTCCTCCAGCCCGTAGTGGCGCAGGCAGGTCGGGCACTCCTCGAGGTGATGGCTCAGCCGCGACCGGGTCTCCTCGGTGCACTCCCCGTCGAGCAGCGACCAGACCTCGGCGACCACCAGGGCGCAGTCGACATGAGCCTCGTAGTCGTCCTCGGTGCTCACGGCGTCACCTCCTGGGCCTCGTCGGGCTGACGGCCGCGTAGCAGGCCCCGTTCCCGGGCGACATCGGCGAGCAATCCGCGCAGCTGGCTGCGGCCCCGGTGTAACCGGGACATCACCGTTCCGATCGGCGTTTCCATAATCTCGGCGATCTCCTTATAGGGGAATCCCTCGACGTCGGCGAGGTACACGGCCATGCGGAACTCTTCTGGTAACGCCTGCAGGGCCGATTTGATTTCACTGTCGGGAAGCGCCTCGAGCGCTTCGACCTCCGCCGAGCGCAGCCCGGTCGAGGTGTGCTGGGCATTCGCGGCCAGCTGCCAGTCGGTGATCTCCTCGGTGGGGTAGGTGGCCGGCTGGCGTTGTTTCTTGCGGTAGCTGTTGATGTAGGTGTTGGTCAGGATCCGGTAGAGCCAGGCCTTGAGGTTGGTGCCGGCCCGGAACGACCGGAACCCCGAGTAGGCCCTGACCATGGTTTCCTGCAGCAGATCCTCGGCGTCGGCGGGATTGCGGGTAAGCCGCAGCGCACCGCTGTAGAGCTGGTCCATCAGGGGGATGGCATCGCGTTCGAAACGCGCCGTGAGTTCGGCGTCGGTCTCCTCGCCGGACCCTTCCGGGGACTCCTCGGTGTCTGTCATGACAGCTCGATCCTAAGCTGTCGGCCATGACTTCCTTCTCCGGCTTCTCCGGCAAGACCATGTTCATCTCCGGGGCCAGCCGCGGCATCGGCCTGGCGATCGCCAAGCGGGTCGCCGCCGACGGCGCCAACATCGCCCTGGTGGCCAAGACCACCGAGCCGCATCCCAAGCTGCCGGGCACCATCTACACCGCCGCCGCGGAGATCGAGGAGGTGGGCGGCCACGCCCTGCCCATCGTCGGCGACGTCCGCGACGGGGACTCGGTCGCCGCCGCGGTGGCCGCGGCCGTGGAGCAGTTCGGCGGCATCGACATATGCGTCAACAACGCCTCGGCGATCAACCTCGGCTCCATCGAGGACGTCCCACTCAAGCGCTTCGACTTGATGAACGGCATCCAGGTGCGCGGCACCTACGCCGTCTCCCAGGCCTGCATCCCGCACATGAAGGGCCGGGACAACCCGCACATCCTCACGCTCTCCCCGCCGATCCGGATGGAGCCCAAGTGGCTCAAGCCCACGCCCTACATGATGGCCAAGTACGGGATGACACTGTGCGCGTTGGGAATTGCCGAGGAGCTGCGAGACGCCGGCATCGCGTCGAACACCCTGTGGCCGCGCACCATGGTCGCCACCGCGGCCGTGCAGAACCTGCTCGGCGGCGAGGCGGCGATGGCCCGCTCGCGCAAGCCGGAGGTCTACGCCGACTCCGCGTACGCGGTGCTGGCCAAGCCGGCGCGGGAGTTCAGCGGTCACTCGCTGCTGTGCGAGGACGTGCTCCTCGACGCCGGGGTCACCGACCTGTCGGTGTATGACTGCATCCCCGGTTCGGACCTCGGCGTCGATCTGTGGGTGGACAGCCCGAACCCGCCGGGGTACGCGCAACCCTGAACAGCCCCGGCCGGGCCCGGGCGCCTAGCCCTTGCGGCCGAACCGGCGCTTGCCCTGCGCGGCGAAGGCCCGCATGGCCGCCAGCGCGAAGCGGCCCTGCTTCTTCGACGCGGAGTACCACAGCATCTCGGAGCGCTGGGTGGGCAGCCGCGGGGCGGTGATCGCCTGCTGACGGCAGAACTTGATCAGCCCGGCCGCGCCGCCGCTGCGGAAGCCGATGCCGGAGTCCTTCCAGCCGGCCATCGGCAGCGTCGGGCAGAAGACGTTGGTCATGGCGTCGTTGACGTTGACCGCGCCGCAGTCCAGGCGCCGGGCGATGCGCTCCCCGCGGGCGGTGTCCTTGGTCCACACCGACGCCGACAGGCCGTACCGGGAGTCGTTGGCCAGCCGGATCGCCTCCTCCTCGTCGGTCACCTTGACCACCGGCAGGGTCGGCCCGAAGGTCTCCTCGGTCATACACGTCATGTCCGGGGTGACGTCGGCCAGCACGGTGGGCGCGAAGAAGGTGCCCACGCCGGTGGGCTTGCCGCCGGCGAGCACGGTGGCCCCCGCGGCGGTGGCCTCCTCGACGTGGCGGGCGACGATGTCGCGCTGGGCGTCGGTGGCCATCGCGCCGGTGTCGAAGGTGGTCGTGGCGTCGGCCTCCTGGCCCTGCTTGACCGCCCGGACCCGCTCGGCCAGCTTGGCCACGAACTCGTCGTAGATGGGCGCCTCGACGAACACCCGCTCCACCGAGATGCAGACCTGGCCGGAGTTGAACATGCCGCCCCAGGCGATGCCGTTGGCGGCACGATCCACGTCGGCGTCGGCCAGCACGATCGCCGGGTCCTTGCCGCCGAGCTCCAGGCTGAACGGGATCAGCCGCTGCGCGCAGGCCACCGCGACCTTGCGACCGGTGGCCGTCGAGCCGGTGAAGTGGACGTAGTCGGCGTGCTCGATCACCGCCGCGCCGGTGTCGCCGTACCCGGTGACCAGTCCGAGCACCGGCGGCGCGCCGACCTCGGTCCAGCCGCGCACCAATTCGACAGCCGAAAGTGGCGTCACCTCAGAGGGTTTGAGCAGAACCGCCGCACCCGCCGCGAGCGCGGGCACGAGGTCCAGGGCCAGCATCGCCAGCGGGAAGTTCCACGGTTCGATCATGCCCACCAGCGGGTAGGGCCGGTAGACCGTGGTGAGCTTCTTGACCCGGAACAGCGGCGTGTGCGCCTTGGGATGACGGTCGGCGAGGAACTCCTCGGCGTTGCCCGCCCAGTACCTGATCGAGTCGGCGATGGTGAGCGGTTCGAGGCTGGCGTCGCTGCGCGACTTCCCGGTCTCCGACATCAGGACCTCGGTCAGGTGGTCGGTGTTGTCGAGGACCCAGTCCTGCCACTTCATCATCCAGCGCTTCCGGCCGCGCGGTCCGATCGCCTCCCACTCGGTCTGGAACAGCCGCAGTTCGCCCGCACGGGCGGCGACGGACTGCGCGTCCTCGATCGGCACCGAGCCGACGACCCGACCGGTGGCGGGGTTGCGCACGGTGATGGTGTCGGTGGCGGAGCTGGTGGCAGGTTCAACCGCGGTCATGACTGGTCCTCTCGCTCGCGGGATCGAAAAGCGCGCCCTGCTCCGAGCCTATCGCCCGCGGGCCGACCGCGACAGGCGCGATGAGTTCGGGACCGTTGTTGGCCACCCGGTTGACCAGCGTGGACACCTCGCGCATCGCGAGCCCGCCGACCTGCGGCCCGGCGGCCAGCACCTCGGCCGGGGCGGGCTGCTCGGGGTCGAGCCAGCGGTCCCAGCAGGCCGGACCGAGCACCAGCGGCATCCGGTCGTGCACCTCGGCGAAGTCGCCGACCGCACCGGTGGTCACCACGGTGAACCCCGCGTCCGACCACAGACCGGCCACCAGCAGCGGCTCGCCGTCGGACCGGAAGAAGAAGTACGGCGTCTT
>VEQY01000093.1 GCA_018882965.1 Mycobacterium sp.
TGGCGGCGGTGCTCTCGGCGGTGGTGTACGAGTCCCGCGGCTCAGACGGCCCCACCCCCGTCCACGCGGTGGAGATGCCCACCGCGGCGGTGCGCCGGGCCCTGGCCGACACCCGACGGCTCTCCGATCAGCTGCGCGCCGACGAGCAGCGCCACCGGTTGACCCCCTCGCGCGAACCCGACCCGGGGTTCGTGACCGCGGTGCACCGCTGGGCCACCTCCGGGAACCTTGCTGCCGCTCTGGAGTCCTCGGATGCCGGGGGCGACGGCTCGCCGCTGTCGGCGGGCGATTTCGTCCGCTGGTGCCGGCAAGTCCTCGACCTGCTCGATCAGGTCCGCAACGCCGCTCCCCAGCCGGGGCTTCGCACTGCGGCGAAACGGGCCATCGACGACATCCGGCGCGGCGTCGTCGCTGTTGACAGCGGGTAGGGTGGTGCAGGCGTTACCGTTGCTACGCGCACGTCGGGCCGAGACCGACCCGAAGACGAGGAGAGACGATGAGCGGACCGCAGGGATCTGAGGCCAACCCCTGGAAGGGCTCGGACAAGGATCAGCCTGCCGGTGGCAGCGAGCGGCAGCCGGGACCGGAGACGTCCTGGCAGCCGCCGGGGTCAGAGGCCCAGTCCTGGCAGCCGCAGCCCTACCCGACCGGGCAGTATCCGCAGTACGGGCAGCCGCCGGGCTATCCGCAGCCCTACGGAACCCCGCCTGAGTACGGCGCCTACGGCCAGCCCGGAGGTCAGCCCTACGGTCAGCCCGGCTACCCGATGCCGCCCCAGTACGGCCAGTACCCACCGGGGCAGTACCCGCCGCCCGGCCCGCCCGGGCAGTACCCGGGATTCCCGCCGCCGGGGGGCGAGGAGGCGGCGAAGAAGTCCACCGCGGTGGCGGGGACCGTGCTCGGTCTGCTCGCCGCGCTGGCCGTGGTCGTGGTGCTGATCCTGGGGTTCTGGAAGCCCGGCTTCTTCGTCACCACCAAGCTTGACGTCAGCCGGGCCCAGCAGGGTGTGCAGCAGATCCTCACCGACGAGTCCAACGGCTACGGCGCCAAGAACGTCCAGGACGTGCGCTGCAACAACGGCCAGAACCCGACGGTCAAGAAGGGTGACACCTTCAACTGCGAGGTCAGCATCGACGGCACCAAGCGTCAGGTGACGGTCACCTTCCAGGACGACAAGGGCACCTACGAGGTCGGCCGGCCCAAGTAGCCCGCCACGGTGCGTGTCGGCACGCCGACACGCCGTGCCGGGCGTTCAGATCCGCACACTCGCGGCCGTCACTCCCGGTCGGTACCAAGGGTGCGCTGCAGTCGCGCAACCGGTGAGACCACGCCGTATCGCTCCGCCAGTTCGGACACCCGGTCGGGGTCCGTTGGCCGGGTCGGTAGGCGATCGTCGGCCTTGGAGAGTTCCACCGGCGCATCGCGTGCGACGAACACGACCGGCAGGGCCGCCTCGATGTAGTCGAGGGCGGCGACGATCTTCGACCGAAAACCCTGCGGCAGATCGGATTTCGGGTCGGCGGCAGCGGCCAGGATCTGTTCCAGCGAGTCGTATCGGCTCAGCATCGCCGCCGCGGTCTTCTCACCCACCCCCGCGACCCCGGGCAGCCCGTCGGACGGGTCGCCGCGCAGCAGCGCCAACTCCGCGTACGCCGGGCCGGCCCGATGCTCGGGCACGCCGTAGCGTTCGGCCACCTCGGCCGGACCGAACAGGGTGGCGTTGGCCATTCCCCGGCCGAGGTAGAGCACGCGCACCGGCACCGGTTTGTCCGCGACGAGCTGAAGCAGGTCGCGATCTCCGCTGACCACCACCACCGGGTCGCGACGTTCGGCGGCGGCCAGGGTGCCGATGACGTCGTCGGCCTCGAAACCCTGCGCGCCGGCGGTGGCGATCCCGAACGCGTCGAGGATCTCGCCGATCATCTCGACCTGAGGGCCCAGATCGTCGGGCACCTCTTCCTCGTCGAGGTCATCGACCTCGGCGGCCACCCGGTGGGCCTTGTAGGAGGGGATCAGGTCCACCCGGAACTGCGGGCGCCAATCCAGATCCAGACAAACGGCCAGGCGTCCGGGCCGGTGCTGATCGATGACCTTGGCGAGGCTGTCGAGAAAACCGCGCACCGCGTTGACCGGGCGGCCGTCCGGTGCGGTGATCGAGGACGGCAGGGCGAAGTAGGACCGAAACCACATGCTCGCGCCGTCGAGCAGCAGCAGCGGGGCGGGCATACCCGCACGCTAGCCTGGCCCCTATGACAGCCGCCACGGCCGACCGGTTCGCCGGTGACGTCTATGCGCGCCGGCTGGCCGCCGCAGCCACGCGAGCTGACCAGGCCGGGGTGCAGGGTCTGGTCATCACGCCCGGATACGACCTGCAGTACCTCATCGGCTCACGGGCGCAGACTTTCGAACGCTTGACCGCGCTGGTCGTTCCCGCGTCGGGAGCCCAGCCGGTCGTGGTGCTGCCGCGGCTGGAACGGGCGGCGTTGCGGCACTCGGCGGCGGCCGATCTGGGTCTGCCGGTGCTGGAGTGGGTCGACGGTGAGGATCCCTACGTGCTGGTGGCCGATGCGCTCGGCGGGCATGCACGGGTGGGAGTGACCGACTCCATGCCGGCGCTGCACTTGCTGCCGCTGGCCGCGCGACTCGGCGCGGTGCCAGTACTGGCCACACCGGTGCTGGCCGGTCTGCGGATGATCAAGGACGCCGCCGAGGTCGACGCGCTGAGCGCCGCGGGCGCGGCTATCGACCGTGTGCATGCTCGGGTACCGGAGTTCCTGCGACCTGGCCGTACCGAGGCACAGATCGCCGTCGATATCACCGAAGCCATTGTGGCCGAGGGCCATTCGGAAGCGACTTTCGTCATCGTCGGATCCGGTCCCAATGGAGCCGACCCCCATCACCGCCATTCCGACCGCGTCCTGCAGTCAGGTGACGTGGTGGTCGTCGACATCGGCGGCCCCCTCGCGTCGGGCTACCACTCCGACTGCACCCGCACCTACAGCCTGGGTCGTCCCGGACCGGATGTAGCCGAGCGCTACGCGGTGCTGCAGCGCGCCCAGGCTGCCGCGGTGGCCGCGGTGCGCCCCGGAGTCACCGCCCAACAGGTCGACGCCGCCGCCCGCGACATTCTCGCCGCAGCGGGACTGGCGGAGTTCTTCGTGCACCGCACCGGTCATGGCATCGGGCTGTCGGTGCACGAGGAGCCCTACATCGTGGCGGGCAACGACCTGCCCCTGACCGAGGGCATGGCCTTCAGTGTCGAGCCCGGTATTTATTTCCCGGGGGAGTGGGGCGCGCGGGTCGAGGACATCGTGATCGTCACCGCCGACGGCGCGCTGGCAGTCAACAAACGCCCACACGACCTGACCGTCGTACCGGTCGGCGCATGAAACCGATCAGTCGCCGCTGCGGTCGAGCAGGGTCGAGGACCCGAGCACGCGCTCGATGACGACCTCGATGACCACCCGCTGCGGGTTGGGCCGCGGAGTGCGGTAGCGCTGGGCGTAGCGGAGTTCGGCATCGCGGATCGCCTCGGGATCGCGGTTGACATCGGCGCGGCCCTCCAGCGACAGCCAGCGGGCACCGTCGACCTGGGAGAGCACGCCGACGTTGCTGCGTTCGGCGTTGACCGCCTTCTGCGAGCCGTCGCTGGTGATCACCCGGGCGATGTGCGTCTTGGGGTCGAAGGTGAACCCCACGGCGACCACGTGCGGGGAGCCGTCGGCGCGCAGGGTCGTCAGCATCGCCAGATGGCGTTCGGTGAGGAATTCGAGCGCATCGCTGGTGAGCCGGGTCGTTGTAGTGGTCATCGGTGCCCACGCTAGCGCAGTGAATAATCGCAGCCATGGATGACACGGCCGACGCGGCCGGAGATGTCGTGCTGATCCTGGGCGGCCGGAGCGAGATCGGGGTCGAACTTGCCCGGCGTCTGGCGCCGGGTTCGGTCGTGATCCTGGCGGCCCGCGGCGCCGACCGCCTTGCCGACGAGGTGGCCGCGGTCCGCGCGGCAGGTGCCGCGGCGGTGCACACCGTCGAGTTCGACGCCGACGATCTGGCCACCCACGCCGCACTGGTGGACAAGGTGACCGCCGAGTTCGGCGCGCTGAGCACCGCGGTGCTGGCCTTCGGGATCTTGGGCGATCAGTCCCTGGCCGAGCGCGACCCCGCGCACGCGGTCGCCGTCGTGCACACCGACTACGTCGCGCAGGTCAGCCTGCTCACCGTGCTGGCCGCGCAGATGCGGGCCGCCCGTCGCGGGAACCTGGTGGTGTTCTCCTCGGTGGCCGGCGCCCGGGTACGCCGCGCCAACTACGTCTACGGCTCGGCGAAAGCCGGACTCGACGGTTTCGCCAGCGGGCTGTCCGATGCGCTGCACGGCAGCGGCGTGCGGCTGCTGATCGTGCGTCCCGGGTTCGTCATCGGCAGGATGACCCGCGGTATGGAGCCTGCACCGCTGTCGAGCACACCAGCCCAGGTCGCCGCGGCGACCGCCCGGGCTCTGGCGGCGGGACGGCGCACCGTGTGGGTGCCCCGGTCGCTTCGCCCGCTGTTCTTCTGCCTGCGGATGATGCCGCAGGCGCTGTGGCGGAGGATGCCCCGGTGACACCGACGATCGTGGTGGTCGGCATCGGGGCCGACGGACTGAGCGGGCTGTCCCCGGAGTCGCTGCGCGAACTGCGCCGCGCCACGGTGATCTACGGCTCGCCGCGGCAACTCGACCTGCTCGATGACTCCATCGGCGCACCCCGGCGCTGCTGGCCCTCGCCCATGCTGCCCGCGCTGGAGACCCTGCTGGCCGACGCGCCGCCGGGCGACGTCCACGTCGTGGCCAGTGGTGATCCGCTGTTGCACGGGATCGGCGGCAGGCTCATCGCGCTGCACGGTGCGCAGGCGGTCCGTGTGCTGCCGCACATCTCCTCGGTGACGTTGGCGTGCGCCCGGATGGGCTGGGCGGTGCAGGACGCCGAGGTGATCAGCCTGGTGACCGCTCCCGTGCACACTGCGATACGTCGGGGTGGGCGGGCGGTGGTGCTCTGCCGCGACCGTGAGACACCGGCCGCGCTGGCTCTGGCTTTGGCCGAGACCGGCCGCGGTGCTTCGGATTTCACCGTGCTCGAACAACTCGGCGGCCCGCGGGAGCGCATCCGCACCCGCACCGCGCAGACATGGGCGGCCGAACCGCCGACGGACGTGGACGACCTCACCGTGGTCGCCGTCCACTACCTGCCTGATGACCGGGTCGGCCAGGTGCTGCCCGATGAGGCCTTCGGTCACGACGGGCAGATCACCAAGCAGTCGGTGCGCGCGGTCACCCTTGCCGCGCTGGCACCCCGTCCGGGCGAGGTGCTCTGGGATGTCGGTTCCGGCTCGGGCAGCATCGCCGTCGAGTGGTGCCGCAGCGGTCGGGGATGCCGCGCGGTGGCGTTTGAAACCAACCCCGAACGCAGCGCACGGATCGCCGCCAACGCGCGCGCGTTCGGCGCCGATGTCGACGTGCGCGCCGGCGCTCCGGAGAGCTTCGCGGGTCTGGATCCGCCCGACGCGGTCTTCATCGGTGGCGGCCTGACGGGCGTGGGCCTGATGGAGGCGTGTCTGGAATTGCTGCGCGGCAGGGGCAGCCCGGGAGGCCGGCTGGTCGCCAACGCCGTCACCGCGGAGTCCGAAGCGGTACTGCTGGGGTGGCACTCGCGGATCGGTGGGGAACTGCGCCGCTACCAGCATTACCGCGGCGAGCCGCTGGGCGGGTTCACCGGCTGGCGTCCGGCCATGCCGATCACCCAGTGGACGGTGACCCCCTGACCGTCTACTTCATCGGTGCCGGGCCCGGAGCCGCCGACCTGATCACGGTGCGTGGGCAACGGCTCATCGAGCGCTGCGATGTCTGTCTGTACGCGGGCTCCATCATGTCCGAGGAGTTGCTGCAGAGCTGCCCGCCGGGCGCGCGGATAGTCGATACCGGAGCGCTGACGCTCGACGAGATCATCGCCGAACTCGCCGCCGCGCACCGCGACGGCAAGGACGTGGCGCGGCTGCACTCCGGTGATCCCTCGCTCTACAGTGCGGTGGCCGAGCAGTGCCGCCGGCTCGAGGAACTCGGCATCCCCGTCGAGATCGTCCCGGGGGTGCCCGCGTTCGCCGCCGCGGCGGCCATCCTCGGCCGCGAGCTCACCGTGCCGGGGATCGCCCAGTCGGTCATCCTGACCAGGGTCGCGACCCTGTCCACGCCGATGCCCGACGGTGAGGACCTCGCCGCGCTGGCCGCGGCGCAGACCACCCTGGTGATCCATCTCGCGGCGCATCGCATCGACGCGATCGTCCCGCAGCTGCTGCAGGGCGGATACGCCCCGCAGACCCCGGTGGCTGTGGTGGCCTTCGCCAGCCGGCCCGAACAGCAGGTGCTGCGCGGGACCCTCGCCGGTATCGCGGAGCAGGTGCACGCCGCGGCGATCACCCGCACCGCGGTCATCATCGTGGGCGACGTCCTGGGCGCCGGCGGCTTCCCGGACAGCTACCTCTACTCGCCCGGGCGGGAGCGGGGGAGCAGACACTGATGCGCATTCTGCTGCTGGGCGGCACCGCCGAGGCCCGCGAACTGGCCGATCGTTTACACCCGGAGACCGACGTCATCACCTCCCTGGCCGGGCGGGTGCCCGATCCTGCGCTGCCTGCCGGAGGTGTCCGGATCGGAGGGTTCGGCGGAGTCGACGGACTGCGAGAGTGGTTGAGCGCCAACGGTATCGGTGCGGTACTCGACGCCACCCACCCCTTCGCGGAGACCATGACCGCCAACGCCGCCAGCGCGTGCGCCGCACTCGGGCTGCCGCACCTGGTGCTGCGCCGCCCGGCGTGGGATCCCAACGGCGCCGATGTGGTGGACTCGGCGCCCGCGGCCGCGGAACTGGTGGCGCGCCGACGCTACCAGCGGGTGTTTCTGACCACCGGCCGGTCGGGGGTGCCGTTCTTCACTGATGGTGACGCGTGGTTCCTGATCCGGGCCGTCACGCCGGTCGACCCCGCAGTACTGCCGCAGCGTCACGAGGTTGTGCTGTCGCGCGGGCCCTACCGATTCGACGACGAGCGCGCGCTGCTCGAGCGGCATCGCATCGACGCCCTGGTGACCAAGAACAGCGGGGGTGAGCTGACCCGAGCCAAACTCGACGCCGCTCGCGCGCTGGGCGTCGACGTGGTGATGATCGCGCGGCCGGCGCTGCCGCCGGGCCTGCGGGTCGTCGACACCGCGGCACAGGCGCTGGCCTGGGTCGCATCCAGTGCGGCCGGGGTGCTCAGCCGGGGTAGCGCCGAGGCGTGAAGACCACGTCCCCGCTCGAAGCGGGGTACCACTGGGTCTGCGACGACCCGATGATCAGCAGGCAGCGCATGTCGATGTCGCCGGGATCGAGATCGGCCAGCCGCACCACCTGAACCGACTCGCCCGGCCCGGACACGTCGCGACCGATCACCACCGGGGTGCCCGCGTCGCGATGTTCGAGCAAAAGCTCACGCATCGCGGCGACCTGCCAGGTCCGGGTAGTCGACGCCGGGTTGTAGATCGCCAGCACCAGATCCGACGCGGCTGCGGCGGACAGCCGCGCGGCGATGACCTCCCACGGCTTGAGCCGGTCAGACAGGGACAGCACCGCATAGTCGTGCCCGAGGGGGGCGCCGACCCGGCTGGCCACCGCCTGCGCAGCGGTCATGGCCGGGATCACCCGCACCGTCACGCCCGGCCACTGTTTGGCCTCCTCGAGGACGGCGGTGGCCATCGCGAACACTCCCGGATCCCCCGAGGACACCACCGCGACCGCGCGGCCCTGCTCGGCCAGTTCGCAGGCCAGACGGGCCCGCTCGGACTCCGCGGTGTTGTCGCTGGGGTGGCGATACTGACCCGGGCTGGGCGGGACCCGGTCCAGATACGGGCCGTAGCCGACCAGGTCGGTGGCGGCGGCCAGTTCGCGCCGGCACTGCGGTGTCATCCAGTCCGCGCTGCCCGGACCGAGTCCGACCACAGCGACGGTTCCGGCCTGGGGGACCGCCCGGGCGGCGCGGCCGGATCCCGGCAGGATCGCCAGCGAGAAGTACGGCACCCCCGACCCGTCGATCTCAGCTGCGGGACGGATCACCTCAGAGTCGGTGCTGGCGCGCTCCACATAGACCGCGTCGCCGAGCCGCCCGGCCATCGAGAGTGCCTCGCGCACTTGCGGATACGTCCTGCCGAGCTTCATGATCACCGCCGCGTCGGCGTCGGCGAGGCGACGGGCGAGTTCGCCGACGGGCAGCGTGCCCGGAAGGATGCTGAGCACCTCATCACCGGTCACCAGCGGTGTGGCGATCGCCGCGGACGCCGCGCTCACCGAGGTCACCCCGGGCACGATCACCGCGGGAAAGCGTTCCGCGAGCCGGGTGTGGATATGCATGTAGGAGCTGTAGAACAGCGGATCCCCCTCGGCCAGCAGCGCCACATCGCGGC
>VEQY01000094.1 GCA_018882965.1 Mycobacterium sp.
GTCCCCGCCGGCGCCGCCCGCCCCACCGCGCCCGTAGAGAGACAGCAGGCCGGTGTTGCCGCCGGTGCCGCCGGCCCCGCCGGTGCCGCCGGTCAGGATCGCCGCCACCCCACCGGCTCCGCCGTTGCCACCGTTGCCCAGCAGCAGACCACCGCTGCCGCCGTTGCCGCCGGCCTGGCCGATCAGGCCCGCCCCGCCGTCCCCGCCGCTGCCGATCAACGCCGCGTTGCCGCCGTTGCCCCCGTTGTAGCCGTCCCCGCCGTCCCCGATCAGCCCGGCGTTGCCGCCGTTGCAGGCCTGCCCGCCGGTGCACGACGCGGCGTTCCAGGAGTAGCCGTTGCCCAGCAGCAGACCACCGTTGGGATTCTCTGCGGTGCCGTTGCCGATGAAGATCCGGATGAAATCAGCGATCGGGTTCTGCCCCGCCTGCCCGGCCGCCGGGGTGCGCACCGCCACCGGTGCGCCCTCGGTCTCGCGGCGGGCCACTGCCGCCGCCGCCCACACCAGGGCCCCCGAGCCCGGACCGTCGCCGCTGCCCGCGCCCAGCCACGACACTACGTCAGCGCCCAACGTGCTCGCCGACCCTGAAGCCGGTGCGGCCTGCGGGGCTGCGCTGATCTCCGGAGCGGCGCCCGGCGCCGCATCAGCGGGCGCGGCCGCGCTGGCCGACTCGCCCGCCGCCGGCGGCGCCTCAGCAGTCACCGCGGCGAGCGGCGCCGATGGGCGCCTGCCCTCCCGACTCGATGTTCCGGCTTGAGCGCGCTCGACACCCACACGGGCAACCGGGGATCGATCCGAGCCTGAACCCGCTTCCGCATCCGACGGCGAGGTCGCCGCCCGCGACCCATTCGGCGCCGTCGGCGCAGCACTCTCCACAGCGACGCCGTCGGGAGCCGCGTCCACCTGCTGGGGGCGTGCCGGACGCTGCCCTCGCCGGGTCGCCGAGTCCGCCGACGACGTCGATGCCGTGTCCGCTGCCGAATCCGACGGTGAAGCCGAAGACCCGGGCGAGCCCGTCGTGTCCGCTGCGGCCACCGACGGCAGCCACATCATCACCGCACCCACCCCGAGCGCCACCGCCAGTGACCCGACCCGGCCCACGTAGTTCGCCGGACTGGAGTCGCTCGCGGCCGTCGCCGTCCGGAATCCGGCCTCGATCGGGCGCACCCGACCCGCTACTGGAGTCCGACGCGGTGAAACCTGGCCTTGCGTGCCCATGGGGGATGTCCTCTCGTTATCCGGCGGCTGCCGACCCACATTAGCTGTCATAGCCTTCGTCTGTCGCAAAATCTGAAAGACCGGGAGCCAACGGACATCGGGGACACCCGCCATGGCCCATGGTTAACATACACGAAGATATTCATGCTGTTGAAGATGATTTATTCTAAGAACAGCAAACCATATTTCGCCAGGGTGACCATGGCCGGCCGCGGCCCGGCGGGAATCGGTCAGCTAAGCCCACGGCGGGCCACTCAGAACACGCTGTAGCCGCCATCGAGTACCAGGGTCTGGCCGGTGACGTAGCTCGATCCGGGGCCCGCCAGCCAGACCGCGACCGCCTCGAAGTCCTCCGGCGTTCCCCACCGCCGCAGCGGGATCCGCGGCAGGATCTTGGCCTGCGCGGCGGGGGAGTCCAGGAGGTCCTCGGTCATCGCGGCCCGCGTCCAGCCCGGCACGATCGCGTTCACGCGAATCTTTTCCCGCGCCAGTTCCACGGCCAGCCCGCGGGCCATCGCGGCCAGGGCGGCTTTGGCTCCGGCGTAGTGCGTGGCGAAGGGCAGTCCGTCGCTCATCGACACGCTGCTGGTGAAGACGATCGACCCGCTCGCCCGGCTTTTCATGTGCCCGGCCACCGCGCGGGCGGTGAAGAACTGGCCGTCGAGGTTGACCGCCATCACCCGGCGCCACTCCTCGGTGCTCATCGCGTCGACCGCAGCGGGCCGGCCGGCCACGCCGGCGTTGGCGAAGCACGAGTCGATCTGACCGAAGGCCGACAGGGCCTGCTCGACTCCGTCGGCCACCGCCGCTTCGTCGCTGACGTCGACCCGGTAGGCGGCCACCGGCGCACCGGACCGCTCGGTCAGCGCCGACACCGCCGCGGCGTTCTTCTCGGCGTTGGTACCCCAGATCACCACCGCGGCGCCCGCGCGGTGCAAGCCGCGGGCCATGCCCAACCCGATGCCGCTGTTGCCGCCGGTCACCAGTGCCACATGCCCGGTCAGGTCATGCCATTCGGTCACCCGCCGACCCTACCGGCCACTCAGATCATGTCCTTCTCGGTGAGCCAGCGCATGATCGGCCAGCCGACGAACACCGGCAGCCACACCGTCAGCACCCGGTAGAGCAGCACCGCCGGCACCCCGATCGCGGTCGGCACGCCGAAGGCGGCAAGACCACCGATGAGTGCGGCCTCCACCGCTCCGACCCCGCCGGGGGTGGGTGCGGCAGAGGCCAGCGTTCCGCCCACCATCGTGACCACGGTGACGGTCACGAAGTTGGTGCCGCCGCCGAACGCCCCGATGCTGGCCCACAGCGCCAGAGCCGCACCGAGAGTCGTTCCCGCACAACCTAATACGATGATCGCGAAACGCTTCGGCTCGCGGACCAGTTCGATCAGGTCGCTGCCGACCTCGGTGATCTTGGGCCGGATCGCGGTGTCGAGCCAGCGCCGCAGTTGCGGCACGAACAGGAATGCGCCCAGGACTCCCAGGGCGACGCCTCCAATCAGGTAGAGCAGTGTCGTCTTGGGCACGAAGTGCGACAGATCCGCCGACGCCCCCGCGGCGATGCTGAAGAAGATCAGCAGGGCGATGTGGGTGATGACCTGGACGGCCTGCTGCACGGCCACCGCCGCGGTCGCGCGAACGGTGCCCAGTCCGGCCTTCTGCAGGAACCGTGTGCTGAGCGCCAGACCACCGACTCCCGCGGGCGTGGTGGTGGCGGCGAAGGTATTGGCGAACTGCATGATCACCAGGTTGCGGAAGGACACCATGCCGCCCGCGCACGCCCACAGGCCGGCGGCCGCTCCGACGTAGGTCAGTGCTGAGACGGCCAGGCCCAGCAGCGCCCACCACCAGTTGGCTGTGCGCAGCTCGTTGAGGAAGGCGGGCACGGTGCTGATGAACGGGTAGGCGACGTAGACCAGGGCGACCAGCAGCACCAACTGGATCACCTGTTTGCGGGTGAACCGGGTGATCGTGGCGGTCTGGATCTGGTCGGCACCGGTCTGGCGTTTGACCTCCTCGCGTGCGGCGGCCATCACCGCCTTGGAGTCGCCGACCTCCCGGCGGACCCGCGCCGGGATGGCCGAGCGGGTCAGCCGGCGTGAGGCGTCGAGCACCGCCTCCGGGCCCAGGGCGCTGATCGCCGCACGAACCGCGTCCTGCGCGCCGAACCACTCCGTGGTCGTGACCAGTAACTGGGCCACGTCGGAATGCAGTTGCTCCGCCGACGCGCCGTACTCGGCGTTCCCGAAACCACCGAAGAGCGCCGTCCCGTCCTCGACGGTGATCTCGCCCAGTCGCAGATCGCCGTGGGAGATCTGATGGCGGTGCAGGGTCGCCAGCGACTCCCACGCCGCGACCGCCAGACCCTCGTCGGGCAGCTGATCCAGCGGGACCCCGCGGGCCGGGGTGTGGGCGAACATCGTCCAGCCCCGTTCCAGACCCGTCACCGTCAGTGTCTTGGTGTTGGCCACGCCGAGGTCACCGACGGCGATGGTCATCAGCGCGCGATGCTCGATCGCGCGGTGCATGGAGGTCTGCAGCGGGCCGGTCTCGGTGTCGCGCAGCACCAGCCAGCGCCAGAACTGGCGCAGCGCCCCTCCGCTGCGCTGGTTGGGTCCGTACAGTTCGATCACCGCGGCGCATCCCGCGTCGGTGGCCGCCGCGAGTTCCAGCGGGCCGTGTCCGGCCGGACGCACGACGGTCAGCGCGTCGGGTGCCAGCCCGCGACGGGTCAGCGCGCGCACCGCTCCCTCCAGCGGCACCTCCAGCGCGGGCGTCCCCACCAGCAGCACGACCAGCGCGCCCACGAACCAGCCGACCGCCAGCCCGAGCAGGGTGCGGGCGGGCACCACCGCGCTGACGACCAGATGGATCGGAACGAACGCCAGCAGCAGCGTCCACCACCATCGCCGCCACCGGGCCGGCAGCCACGGACCCGACACGGTCAGCACCGCGGCAAGCATGGCGATCCAGCGGGGGTCGTCGAGGAACTGGGACAGGTTGGTCGACAGCCGGTCGGAGAGGTCGAAGTGCCACCGCGGCGCGGCGATTCCCTCGCCGGTGATCGACAACGCCAGCACCGCAACGAATCCCGCGGCGGCGTAGGCGCCGAGCAGCTTCCATTGCCGTCCGGTGATCAGGCCGATGAGAATCACGAACGGCAGCGCGATGATGGCGATCCCGTAACACAGATAGACCAGGTTGGACTGGGTGGGCGTGAGCACGCCGACGATGCGGGAGATCGATCTCTCCAGGCCGATCCAGTCGCTGCGGGTGATCAGCGAGCTGGTGATGATCAGCGCGAGAAACGCGGTGGCGAGCGTCAGGCGCACAATGTCGGTCGTGCGGCGGGTCAGCGGCAGCAACAGGCTGCCCGTAACGCTGACCTCGCGCCCGTCGACTCGCACCGCGTCGATCAGTTGGCCGCGGGTGCGGGCAGGATCTGGTCGGGCGGCGCCTGGCCCAGCAGGGCGCCCCGCAGGTCGCCCGCCCGGTACATCTCGTACAGGCGCTGCAGGAAGGCGATCCGCCCAAGGCCCGGGTCGTCGGGATCGGGACCGATCCCGGGGGCCGGGGTTCCCTCGCCCGGCGCGGCGGGTGCGACGTTCTGGGGCATCAGGTACTCGGGGGAGAACGCGTTGAGGATCGGGATCGCCGCCGGGTCGCCCTGCGCTGGCGCCTGCGGCAACGGGGTCTGGCCGAGCAGCAGGTTGGCGCCGTAGGCCGACAGGTCGGGAAGCCCGAACGGTCCCGTCGGCGGCTGGCCGGCCTGCGCCAGGACGTCGCCGATGGCCGCGGGCGGGGGGATCAGTCCGGGCGGGGCCGGCGGGGGTGTCGGCAGCGGTTCGGCCGATGCCGCCGCGGGCGCCAGGAGGGTGCCGGCGGCGGCGACCGTCAGCAGCGCCAGCCGACCGTTGTGTGCCCCCATGGTGATTACTGCTTGCAGACCGAGGCGATCTTCTTGCTGGTGGCCTCGGCGGACCGAAGCCGCGAGGACTGGTCCGGGGTGTCGTTGGACACCCCGGCCAGGGCGCTCATCGCGATGGTGTTGAGGTCGTCGGCCAGCGAGCGCACGTCGCCGGCCAACTCCGCGGGGGTGTTGGGCGGAAGCTTCTCCAACAGATAGGACGCACCGCCGGCCATGGCCAGCCGGGCGTTGGCCGCGATCGCCTCCGTGGCAAAGGCCGTCGCCGGGCCCAGGTCGGTGGGCGGGGTGATGTTGGTCCGCAGCGACACCGCCTCCGAGACGATCTTGAACGCGCCGCAGACCTCCGCCTTGGGGTCGGCGACAGCACCGGGCGTCTCGGGCTTGGGCTCGGGCTTGAGCAGCGACCACCCGGCCGCGCCCGCTGCGAGCAGGGCGATGACCAGGGCCAGCGGCGCGATCCAACGGGCCGCGGACGGCCGGGCGACCGGGACGGGATAGTACGGCGGTTCGGACATGGCGAAGATGCTACGCGCCCCGCCCGCGTACCCTGGAAACCATGAGGCGATCGCGTGATCTGCGCAAACCGTGGGCCACGGCGGTGAGCACCCTGCTCGTCGCAGCGGGGCTGATCGTCGCCGCGCCGGTGGCAACTGCGCAGAACTGCCCCCCGGGCTTCGTGCCCAACCCCTTCAATTCGCAGTGCCTGGCGCCGGTGAGCACCCCGACCATCAACGGCATCCCGTGCATTCCCAGCAATCTGGGCCTGTGCCAGTCGTTCGTGCAGAATCAGCAACCCCCGCGGGTCCCGCAGTCCACCGTCGGATGAGCGCGACCTGATCCTCAGGTCCCGGTGACGACCTTGTTCAGCAACCGCTGCACCCGGTTGGGCGCCATCTGGGCCAGTGCGGCCAGGACGCGGGCCTGCCTGCCGACCGGGTAGTGCACCCGCGCCAGCGGGGAGCGGCCGGGGTGGGTGGCCGCATAGATCGCGTCGGCGACGTCTGAGGCGCTCAGATGCACCCCCAGCGTCCGGGTGCTGCGGGTGTGCAGTCCGTCGACCATCGCGGTGTCGACGAACAGCGGCCACATCGCGATCACCCTGATGTCGTGGCGGCGCCACTCCAGCTCCAGCGCCTCGGTGAGTCCGCGAACGGCGAACTTGGTGGCCGAGTAGGTGGCCAGTTCGGGCTGGCCGTAGATGGCCGAGGCCGAGCATAGATTGACGACCTGCGATCCCGGGGTGTCCCGCAGGTAGGGGAAGGCGCAGTGCAGCCCGGTCACCGTGCCGAGGACGTTGACGTCGACCATCCTGCGGTGCGCCTCGAGGGGGATGTCCTCGAAGTGCCCCGAGCTGAGCACCCCGGCGTTGTTCACCAGGATGTCCAGGCGGCGTGACCGGCCGGTGAACGCGTCCAGCTGCGCTGCCCAGTCCTCGGCGTCGGTGACGTCGAGACTG
Source organism: Mycobacterium sp. (assembly GCA_018882965.1). Classification (GTDB taxonomy): domain Bacteria; phylum Actinomycetota; class Actinomycetes; order Mycobacteriales; family Mycobacteriaceae; genus Mycobacterium. The sequence goes on from VEQY01000094.1 coordinate 6,611, forward strand.
CCGATGGCGGCCTCGCCGCCGCGCGCGGTGATCTCCTCGCGCAGGCTGGCCAGCCCCGCCAGGTCGACGTCGTAGGCGCCGACCCGGTAGCCGTGCCCGGCGAACCTCAGCGCGGTCGCGCGGCCGATCCCGGCGGCCGCGCCGGTGATGAGGATCGTGGGAGCCGAGTCAGCCATCTGTTCTGTCTACCCGGTCGCGGGCACGCCCGCGAAACCAGTCGATGAGGTCGGGGCGGTCGACGGCGCGCAGATCTAGCGAGGTGTCGCGGCCGGACAGGATCGCGGTGATCGGCACCTCGAGTTTCTTGCCGGTGCGGGTGTGCGGGATGCCCGGGGCGGCGATCACCTCGTCGGGCACGTGCCGCGGCGACAGCCGGGTGCGGATCTCGGCCTTGATCGCCGCGACCAGATCGTCGTCGAGGACCCGGCCCTCGGCCGGGGTGACGAACAGGGGCATCCAGTAGGCACCGCCCGGGCGGTCCACGCCCACCACGAGGGCCTCGGCGACCGCGTCCATCGCCTCGACAACCTCGTAGATGTCGGCCGATCCCATCCGGATGCCGTGGCGGTTCAGGGTGGCGTCGCTGCGACCGTGAATGATCACCGAGCCGCGCTCGGTCAGGGTCACCCAGTCGCCGTGGCGCCACACTCCCGGCGCGGGGCCGTCGGCCCACGGGTGGTCGAAATAGGCTGCGCGATAACGGGATCCGTCCGCATCATCCCAGAAGGTGATCGGCATCGAGGGCATCGGCGCGGTGATCACCAGCTCGCCGACCTGCCCGATCAACGGTTGCCGGGTCGGCGACCAGCTGTGCAGGTCCACCCCGAGATAGCGGGTGGCCAGTTCGCCGGCCCGTGCCTCGACGCCCGCGGTGCCGCCGGCGAAGGCGGTCACCACGTCGGTGCCGCCGCTGATCGAGGAGACCGCCGCCCCGCCGGCGGCCGCGGTGGCCCAGTCGAACAGTTCGGCCGCCAGCGGTGAGCCGGTGCTGCCCAGGGTGCGAAGCGCGCTCAGGTCGTAGGCCTCGCCGGGGCGCAGGCCGGCTTTGCGGGTGGCCAGCAGGTGGCCGGGGCTGGTGCCGAAGTAGGTGACCCGCTCGGTCTCGAGCAGCGTCCAGAGCCGCTCGGGCCCGGGATGCAGCGGGTGCCCGCTGTAGCCGACGATCGTGGATCCGCACAGCAGTCCGGCCAGCCGGAAGTTCCACATCATCCAGCTCAGCGCGGTCTGCCAGAAGAAGATGTCGGACGGGCCGAGGTCGGCGTGCAGTGCGGCGGCCTTGAGGTGTTCGACGATCACCCCGCCGTGGCCGTGGACGAGCCCCTTGGGCCGGCCGGTGGTGCCGGAGGTGAACAGCACCCACAGCGGGTGGTCGAAGTCGACGGCGGTGACCTCGGGTTCGACCGGACGGGCGATCAGGTCCCGGTAGTGCTCGCTGTCGAGCAACACCAGATGGGGCCGGCCGGGCAGCAGCCCCGCCAGTTCGTCGGTGTCGCCGCGCTTGTCGATCCAGCGTCCGTTGAGCTGGTAGCCCCCGCAGCTGAACAATACGGTCGGCGCGAGCTGACCCAGCCGGGCGGCGGCACCGGCCGGGGCGTAGTCCTGACCGCAGGCCGACCACACCGCGCCGATCGCGGCGGTCGCCAAAAACGCGGTGACCGCCTCGGGGATGTCGGGCAGGTACGCGCCGACCCGGTCGCCGGGGCCGACGCCGAGGCGGCGCAACTCGGCGGCCAGCGCCCCGACCCGGCCCGGCAGCTGCGACCATCCGATCTCGGTGCGGGTGCCGTCCTCGTCCACGCCGATCACCGCCGGGCCGGACCGACCGCGATGGCGCAGCACCTGATCGACGTAG
>VEQY01000037.1 GCA_018882965.1 Mycobacterium sp.
GTGCGGGAGAAGGAGATACCGAGGTGACCGAGACCCAAGCAGAGCAGACCGACTCCGTTGAGGACGACGCTCCGGCGCCGCGCCGGGCCAAAGGACAGGACCAGGAGGAACGGCTTGTCGCCGAGGGTGAAATCGCCGGCGATTACCTGGAGGAACTGCTCGACGTGCTCGACTACGACGGCGACATCGACCTCGACGTCGAGGGTGACCGGGCGATCGTGAGCATCGACGGTGGCGACGACCTGACCAAGCTGGTGGGCCGGCGCGGGGAGATTCTCGACGCGCTGCAGGAACTGACCCGGCTGGCGGTGCACCAGAAGACCGGAGAGCGCAGCCGGCTGATGCTCGACATCGCCGGCTGGCGCCGCCGTCGCCGGGACGAGCTGACGGCGCTGGGGGACAAGGTGGCCCGTCGGGTGCAGGAGACCGGCGAGCGCGAGGAACTGGCCCCGATGACGCCCTTCGAGCGCAAGATCGTCCATGATGCGGTGGCCGGGGTTCCGGGCGTGCGCAGCGAGAGCGAGGGCGTCGAGCCGTCCCGGCGCGTTGTAGTCCTGAAGGACTGAAGTTACACGGCTGTAGTTATGGCGGGCGAAGGGAGCGTTTCACGTGAAACATCCCGCCCCGGCTCCGCCGCCGGACGCGGCAGAGGTGTTCGGTCCCCGGCTCGATCTCGCCCAGCGCTACGCGGACGCGCTCGCGGGCGCGGGCGTCGAGTGGGGTCTGATCGGGCCGAGGGAGGTGGAGCGGATCTGGGAGCGCCACATTCTCAACTGCGCCGCCGTCGCCGACCTCATCCCGCCGGGTGCCCGCGTGATCGATATCGGCAGCGGCGCGGGCCTGCCCGGGCTGCCCGTGGCCATTGCCCGCCCGGATCTGAAGGTGACCCTCGTCGAGTCGATGCGCCGGCGAACCGACTTCCTGAAGTGGGTGGTCGACGACCTGGCGGCCGGGGACCAGGTTGACGTGGTGCGGGGGAGAGCGGAGGACCCGGCGGTCCGTACCCGCCTGGCCGACGCGGACGCGGTGGTCTCGCGCGCGGTCGCCGACCTCGAGAAGCTCACGCGCTGGAGCCTGCCTCTGCTCCGCTCCGGGGGTCTCATGCTGGCACTGAAGGGCGAGCAAGCGGAGGCCGAAGTGGCTCAGGCGAGAACACGGATGGCAGCACTAGGCGCGGGGGCCATCGAGGTGGTGAGATGTGGGCACGACTCGACGCCGCCGGTCACTGTTGTGGTGGCCCGGAAGGTCCAGCGGGCCCTGCCGGGCCAGCGGGCCCGGTCCGCGAAACGGGTGCCAGAAAGGAGACGCCCATGATCGCCGAACCCCCGGCAGGCGCGGCACCCGATGTTTCACGTGAAACCGAGACCGATACCCCGATCGCCGCGGCGGCCGAGCGCGCGATGCGCGTCCTGCACACCGCGACCGGCCGGCTGCCGCGCCCGGCACAGCGCCGCGTGCTGACCGTCGCAAACCAGAAGGGGGGTGTCGGCAAGACCACGACCGCGGTCAACCTCGCCGCCGCGCTCGCCGTTCAGGGACTCAAGACACTGGTGGTCGACCTGGACCCGCAGGGCAACGCCAGCACGGCGCTGGGCATCGCCGACCGCCACTCCGGAACACCGTCGTCCTACGAGGTCCTGCTCGGCGAGATCCCCCTGCACGCCGCCATCCGGCAGAGCCCGCACAGCGAACGGCTGTTCTGCGTGCCCGCGACCATCGACCTGGCCGGCGCGGAGATCGAGCTGGTGAGCCTTGTCGCCCGCGAAAACCGGCTGCGCAACGCGCTGGCCGAGCTGGACCGGACCGATTTCGACTACGTGTTCATCGACTGCCCGCCCTCGCTGGGGCTGCTCACGATCAACGCGCTGGTAGCAGCCGCGGAGGTGCTGATCCCGATCCAGTGCGAGTATTACGCCCTGGAGGGGGTTTCGCAGCTGATGAAGAACATCGAGATGGTCCGGTCCCACCTTAACCCCCGGCTGACCGTGAGCACCGTGGTGCTGACCATGTACGACGGCCGCACCAAGCTGGCCGACCAGGTGGCGATGGAGGTCCGCCGCTTCTTCGGCGACACCGTGCTGGGCACGGTGATCCCGCGCAGCGTTAAGGTGTCCGAGGCGCCCGGGTACAGCATGACGATCATCGACTACGACCCGGGCTCGCGCGGGGCGATGAGCTATCTCGACGCCAGCCGTGAACTGGCACACCGGGTGAGCCCGGCACCGGAGGAGGAACGGTCATGACCCAGCAGTCGCGACGGCGGGGCGGCCTCGGCCGCGGGCTGGCATCGCTGATCCCCACCGGGCCCGCCGACGGCGGGCCGCGGATGGGCGAGTCCGCGGCCGACGTCGTGATCGGCGGCCAGACCGCCGACGGCGGGGTCGCCGGCGTGGGAGCGGTCTACCGGGAAATCGACCCCGCCCAGATCGAGCCCAACCCGCGCCAGCCCCGCCAGATCTTCGACGAGGACGCGTTGGCCGAACTGGTGCACTCGATTCGCGAATTCGGGCTCATGCAACCCGTCGTCGTGCGGGAGGCCGTCCGGGAGGAACCCGGGGGGTGCCGCTATCAGCTGGTGATGGGGGAGCGGCGCTGGCGGGCGGCGCAGCAGGCCGGGCTGGCGACGATCCCGGCCATCGTGCGGGAGACCACCGACGGGCATCTGCTGCGCGACGCACTTCTGGAGAACATCCACCGCGCCCAGCTCAACCCCCTGGAAGAGGCGGCCGCCTATCAGCAGCTTCTCGACGAATTCGACGTCACCCACGAGGAGTTGGCCACCCGCATCGGCCGCTCGCGACCGGTGATCTCCAACATGATCCGGCTGCTGCGCCTGCCGATTCCGGTGCAGCGGCGAGTCGCCGCCGGCGTCCTGTCGGCCGGGCACGCGCGGGCCCTGCTGGCCCTGGAGGGTGGCCCGGAGGAGCAGGAGGAACTCGCGGCGCGCATCGTCGCCGAGGGCCTGTCGGTGCGCGCCACCGAGGAGGCGGTGACCCTGGCCAACCGCGGCGACGAGAAGCCCGCCCCGCCGCGCCGCAAGCCGATCACGATGCCGGGCCTGCAGGACATCGCCGAACGGCTCTCCGGCGCCTACGACACCCGGGTTCGGGTGAGCCTGGGCAAGCGCAAGGGCAAGATCGTCATCGAGTTCGGCTCGGTTGACGACCTGCAGCGCATCGTGGGCCTGATGGATCGCGGATAGCAGGCTTACGCGATGGTATCGCGCACGAAAACCAAAGGGCCCCAATATATTTCGTTGCCCTTGACCGGCAGGACCGGGTCGTAGTGTCCGCCCGGGTCCGGCCGCTGCGGCTCGACGGGTTCGAGCAGCTGCCTAAGCACGCCCGACGCTGCGTGTTCTGGGAGGTCGACCCGGAGACCCTGGGCGCCGGTCGGCAGCTGCCGGACCCCGAGTTCGAGAAGGAAGCCTGGCTGTCGATGGTCATGCTGGAATGGGGCTCCTGCGGGCAGGTTGCCGAACCCGTACCCGACCAGGACCGGGCGGACGACGGCGAGGACCGCCCATGCCTGGGCTACGCCTTCTACGCGCCGCCGCGGGCCGTGCCGCGCTCGCAGCGCTTCCCCACCGGACCGGTCAGCGCCGACGCGGTGCTGCTGACCTCGATGGGTGTCGAACCCGGCCAGCCCGACGACCTGTCGCGAATGCTGATCGCCGCGGTGATCAACGAACTGGTGCGCCGGGGCGTGCGGGCGCTGGAAGCGTTCGGCCGCACGCCCGAGGCCGCCGATCTCGGCGTCGCCGAGACCGCCGAGTTGCGATCCAGCGTCGAGGCGCTCGGCGAGTGCTCCTTCGACCTGTGCATGATCGACGCGGAGTTCCTGCGGAGCGTCGGGTTCACCGTCGTCGCTCCGCACCGCTACTTTCCGCGGCTTCGGCTGGAACTCGACAAAGGCCTGGGCTGGAAGGCCGCGGTGGAGGCGGCCCTGGACCGCCTGCTGGAGAGCGAGCGGCTGCGCCAGCCCGCCCCGGCCTCGGTTTAGACCGCCGAACGGCCTTGGTCCACCGACCGCTCGTGTGCCAGCAGTTCGGCGAAGGTGAAGGTCCCGGTCGGGCGATCGTTCTTGCCCAGCAGGTAGAGCCGCTTGACGGCGGCCAGGATGCCCTCCGAGATCGCGTCGCGGCACTCGCGGGTGACCAGCAGGTCACGATCGCGCGAACTGCTGATGTAGCCGACGTCCACCTGCACCGTGGGCATCCGGGTCAGCCGCAGCAGGTCCCAGGTGCGCCCGTGAGTCCGGCAGTCCGGTAATCCGGTGCGCGCCACCACTTCTCGTTGAACGAAGTCGGCAAGGTTGCGCCCGATCGTCGACACCGATCCGTGCGGGCTGCCGAAGTAGAACGAGGCCACACCACTGGCCGTCGGGTCGGGCTGGCGCTCGAAGCGCAGGCTGATCATCAGATCCGCACCGACGGTGTTGGCGGTGGCGGCCCGCTCGGCGTCGGCCGGTGAGCGCCCAGCCGGCCGGGACAGGAACGTGTCCATGCCGATCGCCGACATCCGGCCCTCGAGCCGGCAGGCCAGATCCCAGAGGATGTCGGCCTCGCTGGTCGGGCCGTCGGGACCATGGACGATCAGGCCGTGGTCATCCCCGCCGCGCCCCGGGTCGATGATGATGCGCTTGCCCGACAGCCGCGGTCCCGACCGGCGGACCAACTCCTCTTCGCGGATCGCGTGCAGCGAGGAGCCGGCGGTCACCCGTGAGCTCAGGAAGTACAGCGACCGCAGCGTCTCCGGGCCGCAGATGCCGTCGGGGGCAAGGCCGTAGTCGCGCTGGTAGGACATCAGCGCGTTGTGGGTCTGCAGCCCGAAGAATCCGTCCACCAGGCCGGTGTAGAAACCGAGTTCCTGCAACCGGGACTGCAGGGTCGCGACGTCGTCGCCGAACATCGGCGCGCCGAACTGGTGGGCCAGCGTGCGCTCACCGAGCCGATAGGACGCCTCGCGCAGCGCCCGGTAGGTGGCCTCCCCGACGATGCCGTCGACGATCAGGCCGCGCTGCTGCTGGAATGCGCGCACCGCCTCGTCGAGCGCGGCGTCGAACACATCGAGGGCCACCTGACTGCCGGTGGTCGGGTCCTCGTCCGGGCAGGTCAGCAACCCCAGCGAGGTCAGCGCCCCGCGGATCTCGACCACCGCCGGCCCGCGGTCCCCGCGGCGCAGCGCATCGCCGGGAGCGGGACTCGACATGCAAGGCATTGTCGCAGAAGCGGCGCGGTTTCCGGAAACCTCTCGGCCGAACCGCGATAACGAATTGACAGCGCTGCTCGGGCGCGATTTCGTGCGCTGAGCGCTGGTCAGCGCGCCCAGGTCACAGGTGCTCGGCAAGTTCGCGCAGCAACGCCGCCTTGCTCTTGGCGCCGACGACGCGGGTGACCGGCTGGCCGGCCTTGAACAGGATCATGGTCGGGATCGAGACCACCTGGAAGTCGCGGGCGGTGGCCGGATTGGCATCGACGTCGACCTTCGCGACGGTCAGCGACCCGGCCTTCTCCACGGCGATCTCCTCGAGCACCGGCGCGACCATCCGGCACGGTCCGCACCAGGTCGCCCAGAAGTCGACGAGCACCGGAACCTCACTGGCCAGGACGGTTTCGGCGAAGGAATCGTCGGTGACGGTCACCGCCGCCGAAGACTCGCTCACTGTCCGGCTCCGCGCTGCGCGCCGATCATCGCGTGCCCGGCGTCCTCGCCGGCGTCGGCCAGCCACCGTTCGGCGTCGATGGCCGCCGCGCAGCCGCTCCCGGCCGCGGTGATCGCCTGGCGGTAGGTGCGGTCCACGACGTCGCCGGCGGCGAACACCCCCGGCAGCGAGGTCTCGGTGGTGCGGTCGCGCACCAGCACGTACCCGTCGGGGTCGACGTCGAGGACGTCGCGCACCAGCTCCGAGCGGGGGTCGTGGCCGATGGCCACGAACACGCCGGTGACCGGCAGCACCGATTCCGCGCCGCTGATCACGTCGCGTACCCGCAGGCCGGTGACGGAGGTCGAACCCTCGACGCCGAGTACCACGGTGTTGGTCAGGAAGGTGATCTTCTCGTTGTCGCGGGCCCGTTCCAGCATGATCTTCGAGGCGCGGAACTCCTCGCGGCGGTGCACCAGGGTGACGCTGCGCGCGAACCGGGTCAGGAAGGTCGCCTCCTCCATCGCCGAATCTCCGCCGCCCACGACGGCGATGTCCTGGTCCTTGAAGAAGAATCCGTCGCAGGTGGCGCACGAGCTCACCCCGCGGCCCAGCAGGTCCTGCTCGCCGGGCACGCCCAGGTAGCGCGCCGCGGCTCCCATCGCCAGGATCACCGCGCGGGCCCGGTGGGTCTCGCCGCCCGAGGTCACCACCTCCTTGACCGGACCGCCCAGCGACATCGACTCGATGTCCTCCATCTGCAGGTCCGCCCCGAACCGCAGGGCCTGCTCGCGCATCTCCTCCATCAGTTCCGGCCCGGTGATGCCGGCGCGGAAACCGGGATAGTTCTCCACCTCGGTGGTGGTCATCAGGGCACCGCCGAACTCGGTGCCCTCGAACACCAGCGGGCGCAGCTGCGCGCGGGCGGCGTAGATCGCCGCGGTGTATCCGGCCGGGCCGGATCCGACGACGATGACCTCGTGCACGACCCCGGGGTCGTCCTTCTCTGCCATGCCAAGCCTCTCTGCGGGTCAACCAGACGCAACATCAGGGTAGGCGCGGGTGTTCCCCGGCGGGCAATCAGCCGCGGCTGACGGTGGTCCGGGCGATCTCCGCGGTGCCGGACTCACCGCAGCCGGGCCGTACCGCCACAGCGACCAGTTCCGCCGGCTGCCGGCCGGGGAGCACCAGCACGAGGGCGGGCCGGCCGGTGACGTCGAGCTGGCGGGCACCGAGCACCGGTGTCGCCGCCGGGTATCCCAGGCTGTCCAGGCAGGCGGCCCGGCGCTGCGGATCGGTGAGCGGGCCGAGTTGGGCGGGACTTGCGGTCAGTGCGAGGACCTCCCCGGCGGGCAGCGGTACCCGCGGTGCCGCGGTCATCGGCTTGGCGCTGACCACAGTGCTGGCGCCGTCGTCTGCGGCGGTCAGCAGGGCGAGCGCCGCTCCGGCGGCCGCGACTGCGGCCATCCCGGCGAGGACCACCGGCCGCCTCGGCACGTTGATGCCGGGGCGCGCGGCATGTGCCGCGGCACCGGGCCGCCGTGGCGTCGCGTCGCGCTCAGGAGCCACGCGTCCGGCTCAGCATCAGTCAGCGCTCGTGTTGGTCGACGAGGACGGCTCCGTCCGGTGTGTTGCCCAGCGTGTGCAGATCGGTGGATTCACCGGCAGCCGTCATGCGGATGATCGCTGCGAGCTGGCCGGGTGCGTCGCATTGCACGTAGTGGTCGGCGCCGGGCACCACCCAGTAACGGCTGCGGCCCGGCTTGTCCCTGATGTAGGTCCGCCACACGTGGTCGGCCACCCGAAGCGGCGCGATCGCGTCGTGCAAGCCCCAGATGATCGTCGTATCGACCGGGATCGCGGCCAGTGCCTCAAGCCAGCCCGTCTCGCCGCCCGCCCGCTCATGGAGGTATTGGATGGTGTCCGGCAGTACTGCCATCCCGTCGTTGTACGCCAAACACTGTGCCAGCGCGGCGATCTCGGGATCGTCGGGGGTCCGCCGCGGCATGAACGCGCTTTGTCCCAGGCCCGCCGCCAGCATCTCCGGGGCTGTCGCCGCCGCGGTCTGCCGGCCCGTAGCGTCATCGAGCAGGGCGAGCTGGTAGGCCGTCAGATTGGCCAGCGGAAGGTAGATGTTCGCGTTCGTGACGAAGATGTCCAGGGGCAGCCTCGCCGGCTGCGAATCGGCCAGCATCCCCAAGGCGATGATGCCCACACTGCTGCCCCGATCGTGGGTCATCATGCGGTAGTCACCGAGCTGCCACACCTCGGTGATCAGGTGCACGAGCAGCCGGGCGTCGTCGTACAGCGAATAGCGGTACGGGGCCGGCGGCTTCTCCGAAAGCCCGTACCCGGGGAAGTCCACCGTGCAGATGTCGAACTCCGCGTCGAGTTCGCCGGCCAGTGCGGCGAAGTCGACGCTGGAGGTCGGGAAGCCGTGCACGAACACCAACCCCGGTGCGCCCGGGGTGCCGCTGCGTCGGCTGAAGAGCCGCACTTCCCGTCCGCCGTTCTCCGGTGTGGTCGACTGCCACCGGACCTCGGTCGCGCAACTCCGCCAGTGGGCGAGGACATCCATCCGGCCAGCCTGCCACGCGCCCGGAGGCGGCTGCCGAACGGTCAGGCGAGATGGGCGAGCAGCACCGCGAGCCGGGCCCTGGCCCGGGCCCGCCGGCTCTTCACCGTGCCCTCGGCGACGCCGAGCAGTGCGGCGGCCTCGCTCACCGAGTAGCCCAGCATGTCGACGGCCAGGACGGCGGCGCGCTGGCCGGCGGGTAGCCGCATCAGGGCGCGCCGGACCGTGATCGCGGTGTCGATTTCGCCGCTCCGGTCGCCGATCGGGCCCGGCTCGTCCGGCAGTACCGTCGTCGGGCGCAGCGCGGCGCGCCGCCGCCGGTCGGTGCAGGCATTGACGACGATGCGATGCAGCCAACTGCCGACTGCGGCGTCGCGCCGAAAGGTTCCCGCGGCACGGTGCACCGAGAGCAGGGCGTCCTGGAGTGCGTCCTCGGCCTCCTCGGCGCTGGTGCTGCGCAGCCGGGCCAGCCGGTGCAGTGCCGGGCCGTGGCGGCTGAGCAATCGCTCGAAGGCGACGCGGTCGCCGGAGGCGTGGGCGGCCAGCAGTTCGGCGTCGCTGAGGCGCTGCGAATCCGGCACGGCCCGGACAGTAGCCAGCGCGAGGCCGCGCGGCACTTCACCTTCAGGATGCGGCGCGCACGGTGATCTCGGAGACGTCCACCTGGTTCTTACCGGCCGTCTTGCCCAGCGTCGAGATCCACACCAGCAGGTTGGAGGTGGGCGCGGCGCTGGGGACGGCGATGGTGTTCGAGCCGGGCTTGAGCTCGGTCGGCGGGGTCAGCTCCTGGGTGCTCTCCAGATTGGCGGGGTCGGGGGTCGAGGCGGACCGGATCTGCACCTTGGTGCCCGAACTGGACAGTGTGATCGAGACGTTGCCGACCACCGTGGGCTGCGGCAGCTGCAGCATCAGACCCACCCCGTTCTTGAAGTCGGGGAACGGCACCGTGTCGGAATAGGTGTCGGTCGGCCAGGCCGTCGTCGGGTCACCGTCGATCGCACGACCGGCGAGCTCGGGTGCGTCAGCCCCGCCGTCCGGTGAGAACACAGTTGCCGCAACGGGTTTCACGATCTCCCCGGTCGCGGTCTCCGTCGTCGTCGGCGTGGTGGTGTTCAGCCCGAGCTGATCGCCCCGCAGACCGCCGCCGACGTCCCCGAAGATCCGGTTGAGCAGCGATGCCAGCACCACAAGTGCGACAAGAAGGATCGCCGCACCGGCGGTGATGCCGATCAGCAGGTTGCGGCGGCGCAGGGCGAGCGCGGCGGCCCCGTCCGGTGGCGGGGCGGGCGGTGCGGGGGCGGCCGGCTCGATCTGGACCGTGCGATCGGCCGCGGCGGTGGCCTGCCGCAACAGGTTCGCCAGTGTCGCCGCGGTCGTGATGCCGGCGCTCGGCTGAACCGCACGCACTGCCGCCGCCGAGATCTGGAAGGGGATCGCGGCGTTGATCGCATGCGGCTCGATCGGCGCACCCGAGGGGTCGGTGGTGGTCGGGGCCAGGCCACTGGGGGTGCCCGTTTCGGGCAGCGGCCACCGGTCGACCAGCAGCGCGTAGAGCGCTGCCCCGATCCCGCGCACGTCGTCCTCGGGAGTGGCCGCAGCGGTCGTGGCGGGGAAGGCCAGCACCACGTCGCCTTCGACGCTGACCCTGATGCGGCTCGGGTGGTCGATCGACAGGGCTACCCCGGCCTGGTGGGCCTCCTCGGCCGCGGTGGCCAGCGACTGGACGGCGCGGGCCCCGCCCATCGCCGATGGTGAGGTGTCGGCGACCTCCTTGAGCGATCCGCCCCGGATCCACTCCGCCACCACCAGCCCGCCGGATCCGGCGGTGGTGACGTCGAGGATGCGGGCCAGGCCCGGTCGTTCGATGCGGCTGAGCTTGAGTGTGCGCCCCAGTATCGCCTCGACCTCGGCGTCGGGCAGCCGACCCTCGGGGTCGATCAGGGTCAGCGCCACCTGCCGGCCCAGCGCGGTGTCGCGGGCCTGCCAGAACTGCAGACCTGGCGGGCCGCCGTGGAAGACCAGCAGCCGATAGCGGCCCTCGGCCACACTGCCGCCGGGCACCGGCACGGTGTCGGCGCGGGCGGCGTGGCGGGCACCGGAGCGAACCGGCGGCGCGGAGAGGTCGGGGCCGGGGCCCGGTCTGACGTCCGGCTGGAAATCGTCGGCGGCATGTCGCGGCACCCGCCCGGTCTGCCCCGTCGGCCCGGTCTGCCCCGTCGGCCCCGACGCCGTCGGCTCCAGAGGCGTACCCGGAGGCTGGTCGCTCAGCTGCGGTCCTTTCCCCGTGTCGGTCCGGACAGGCGCGGTCCGGGGCTCGGTGAACGCCGACGGTCCGCCGGAATCAGGGTACGTGACCGGGACCCGCACAGAGGGTTGCGCGGGCGCGTGCCGGGCCCGCGCCAGCCGGCGCGACACGGCCGCCCGCGCGGCCAGCGCGTCGGGCACCCGCGCCGCCAGCAGCACCCCGGCGACGATCGGCGCCATGATCGCCGCCAGCACGATCAGCCGCAGCATCGATCCGGCGCCGCCGTGCTCGTCGGTCAACGCGGCCAGGCCCAGCAGCCGATCGAGGCCCGCGGCAGTCAGCCCGGCCAGCGTCGCGGCCACCAGGGTGACGACGATCGTCCGGTTCGCCCCGGCGTCGAGCAGCCCGCCACCGCCCACCGGTGCGGATGGCCGACCCAGTGACCGGCGCAGCAGCAGGTGCCCGAGGATCGCACCGACCAGGAAGCCCAGCCCGTTGGCGGTGCCCAGGTACCCGGCGACCAGTTCGGGATCGGCGGTCAGATGCGGGGCGGCCAGTGACGCCGCGATCTTGGTGGCGGTGATTGCGACGATGATCAGGATCGGGGTCCAGGGCTGCTCGCGGGCGTAGAACACCCGCAGTTGCACGAGCACCAGCGCGTAGGGGATCAGGGTGAAGGCTGACAGCGCGATGGCCCGGCCGAGGTAGCCGGCGTCCACCGAGCCGAAGTTTCCGTAGGCGAACAGCGCGCTGCCGATCGCCGGACCGGCGACGGTCATCAGCGCCACCACCGGGATCAGCGTCACCATCGTCAGCCGGGTGGCCAGCGACAGATCGGCGCGCACCGCCGGAAGATCCTCGGCGGCCGCGTTGCGGCTCAGCCGCGGCATCACCACCGTCAGCACGGTCACCCCGATGATGCCGAACGGCAGCATCAGCACCATCCAGGTGTAGTTGTAGATGGCCGGACCCGACGCCGCCGCCGTACTGGCGATCTGATTGCTCACCACCAGGCCGAGCTGGCTGATCAACACGTAGAGCACCATCGCCGCCGCCATCGTGCCGAAGCGCCTGAGGCGCGCGTCGATTCCCAGCAGCGGACGTAGTGAGATCCGCTCGGCGCGGATGGCGATCAGCAGCACCGCCGCCTGAGCGACGACCCCCAAGGTGGTCCCGACGCCGAGCACCAGAAGCTTCGCGTTACCCATCTCCACCGGGTTGACCGACAGCTCGCCCGGCACGATGAGGTACAGCCCGAGCGTGGCGATCGCAACGATGTTGTTGACCACCGGCGCCCACGCCGGCGGCCCGAACACGTTGCGGTTGTTCAGGATCGCCATGAACACCGACGACAAGCCGTAGAAGATCACCTGCGGCAGCAGCAGGTAGGCGAACGCCGTCGTGAGCGGTTGGTTGACCTGGGGATCACTGCCCAGCATCAGCCGCACCAGCAGCGGGGCGGCGATGATCGACAGCGTCGTCGCGACCACCAGCACCGTCGTGGCCAGGGTGACCAGCCGCCGCACGAACGCCTCGCCGCCGTCGGGGTCGTCGCGCTCGGCACGCGCGAGTACCGGCACGAAGATGGCGGTGAAGGTGGCCTCGAGTACCAGTGCCGCGATCATGTTGGGCAACTGATTGGCCACCGAGAACGCGCTCGACAGCGCCGCACCGAGGATCGCCGCCAGTAGCACGATCCGCGCGAAGCCGGTCAGCCGGCTGACCAGGGTGGCCAGCGCCATGCCCCAGGAGCGCGACACCACCGCGGCGTCGGACAACTCCGCGCGGGCGGTGCCGGCCGGCTGCTGCGGGGCTGTCACGCGTCGATCTCCGCGGGATGGCGAGGCCGGTCGAGGTCGGCGCGGTCGGGCTGGCCGCGGAAGCGGTGGTAGAGCCGGCGTCCCACCAGCAGCGCCAGAATGCTGCCGCCGGCCAGCGTGATCGCGAACAGCAGCTTGCCGTAGGCGTTGGAGTGCACCGACAGCCGGACCGGTTCGCCCAGCTGCAGGCCGTCGGGGGTGCGCAGGGTGACGTCGACGGCGACGCGCCGGCTCAGGTGCACCTCCACCGGAACCTTCAGCGGCAGGTAGCCCGGCGGCACCTCCTGCTCGCCGATGTCGGTCACCGTCATCCCGGCCGGTGCGACCACCTGCAGGCGCACCCTGATCGGGACGGCGAGGTCGTTGCGCAACGCCAGCGGCAGCGCGCTGCGCTCGGTGGCCAGCGTGTAGGAACCGCCGGGGTTGACCACGGTCACCGCCCGGAACAGATCCTCGACTGTTCTGCCGACCACGGACAGGCGCTGGCGGGCGAGCTCGTTGCGGATGTCGGGTGCCTCGGTCTGGCTCAGTGCCCGCAGCATGTCCTCGCGCAGCGGGGCGGTGTACTGGGTGCCGGTCAGCCCGGTACGGGTGTCGGTGGTCAGCGCCACGCCCAGGCCCGCCAGCCGGCCCAGTGGACCGGTGATGGCGGCGATCACCGCGTCGTCGAAGCCGCCGCGCACATCGGCGGGCAGTTCCGGTGCGGGGTCGGCCGGTCCCGCCGCCGCCGCCTCGGTGAGCAGAGCGCTCAGCGGACGCGGGGTCGCCAGCCCGGACCGGATCGCGTTGGCCAGCGCGGTCAGGATCGCCCGGGCGTCGTCGGGCTGCGGGCTCCACTTCAGCGGCGGCAGCAGGATCTGCTGGCGCGGTTCGGCGCCGGGCTGCAGGCCGCGCCACAGCACCGCGGCGACGGCGTCCTGGCGGCGGGCCACCGTGGAATCCCGGTCGACCGGGGCCGACAGCGCGGGGTCCAGATAGCTGGGCAGGCTGGGGTCGGTCCCCACCCCGGCCAGCGCCGCACCCACCGCGGGATCGAATGGCGCCAGCACGACCTGCGACGAGATCCGCTGGGGCGCAGGCTGTTCCGCCGCTGCAATGACGACGGTGGGATCCTGGCTCTCGAGCAGTTCGGCGGCCGGCGCGGTCAGCGGGGCGTCGCCCAGGACGGTGCCACCGCGCGCCGAGAGCACCCCGAGGATGCCGTCGACGATGTCGCCGCCCCTGGTCGCCGCCGCACTGAGGCCCGGGTCGCCGACCCTGCGCAGCGCCCCCAGATCGGCTTGCGCGTACGGGGTGGCGATCACGCACATCCGCTTGGCCAGGCCGCGCAACCGCTCCAGCCACGCGGTGGCCGCGGCCTGACCGGAACCTGGCTTGGTGGCGGTACCCAGACCGTCGGGCGAATCGGACACCACATAGCCGGCGGTCATGGCGTTGACGGTGACGAGAAGGTCGGGATCGACCGCCAGGCACAGCGCGCGGTCCACGCCGCTCTCCGAATCGATCGCCCCCGGACTGGTGGCGAACTCCGCGGCGGCGAGCAAGGTGTCCAGCCGGCCCCCGGTGGCCAGCGACACCGCCAGGTCGTCGTTCATCAGGCGCACCGGGGTGGTGCCGCCCGGCTGGCCGGGGGCCAGCCGCGGCCTGTCGGCCAGCGGCCACAGCATGGTCGTGGCGACCGGGCGGGTGGTGTCGGGGGCGACCACGTCGGTCAGCGGGTTCGCCGACGCGTCGCCGGACGGCACCCCGGTGACCGGCAGCAGCAGGCGGGCGTCGTCGAGGCGGGCCGGCTCGCCGTAGTCGGGTGTGCCGTTGAGGTTGACCAGCAGCGGGTAGACACCCGGGCTCTGCACGCCCAGGGAGGCCGGCGGGCCCGGCCGGATCGGCGCGGTGAGCGTGAACCCGGACGCCTGCCCGCGATCGAGTTCGGTTGCGACGGAGGTGAATTCACCCACCGGCTCGAAGGGGGTGCCGTCAGCCGGATCGAGGCTGGTGCGCAGAGCCGGTGCCGACTCCACCGGAGCGGCCCGCTCCAGCCGGACGACCACGTCGCGAACCGGGCGGTCGCCGACGTTGGTCACGGTCCCGGTGACGGTGACGACGGGATCGCTGGAGGTGGTGACGATGTCGGGGGTGACGCTGTCGATGCGGACCCGCAGGAACTCCGGCGCGCCCGGTTCGGCGGCGGCGGGCGGGCCCAGCAACGGCAGCAGCACGGCGAGTGAGGCAGCGACCCGCACCAGCACAGTCACGCCCCTGGACCGCCGCCGTTCGCCCGCGGGTCGCCGGACGCGTGATCGGGAGGCCGGTAGCGGCTGCGGGAATGGGTCTGTGGGCGCCGGCGGGGTTCGCCCGGCGGCACCGGTGGCAGCGCGGCCGGACCGTCGGTCTGCAGCCGGTCGATGAGTTCGTGCGCCAACCGCGCCAGCCGGCGCTCGTCGGCGTAGGCCAGCCGGCGCGGAAGCTCGGCGACAGGCACCCACGCCACCTCACTCACCTCGACGTCGGCGTCGCACAACTCGCCGCCGGAGAACCGCATCAGATAGTGGTGCACGGTCTTGTGAACGCGGCGGTCCTCGGTGACGAACCAGTAGTCGATGCTGCCCAGGGCGGTCAGCACGTGCGCGTGAATGCCGGTCTCCTCGGCGACCTCTCGGATGGCGGTCTGCTCGGCGGTCTCGCCCTGCTCGATGTGGCCCTTGGGCAGCGACCACAGCGTCCGGCCGCGGCGGTCGACGCGCCCGATCAATGCCGCCATCTGCTCGTCGCGGGGTTTGTCGATGCCGTCGATCACCAGTCCGCCGGCGGAGGTTTCGTGGACCGTGCGCAGCTGCCCGGCCGGTCCGCGCCGCGGCTTCACCGGAGCGATCTTCGCGGCGGCCGGCGTGACCTGGGTCGGGGTCTCCGGCTGGGCAAGCGGGCCCCCGTCGGGCTGGCCGGCCACGCGCCGTCCGCGGCGCCGTCCGCGGCGCCGTCGTGGTTTGGCCTGTTCGCCCTCCGACACCCAAGCGATAGTAGCTGGCAGGCACCGGCGTACCCGGCCCCCACTCGCCGCCGCCGCCGCGGAATCCGAGCACTAGGCTCATCGGACGTGTCCGAAGCCACCTCCGAGGACGAGCTGCGTGTTCGGGCTGCCGTCGCGCTGCACGCGGAGGCTCCGCTGCTGGCCGAGGTGGGCGGATTGTTCGAGGCGGCGGGCCATCAGCTGTTCCTGGTCGGCGGCAGCGTGCGCGACGCGGTGCTCGGACGGCTGACCGCCGACCTGGACTTCACCACCGACGCCCGGCCCGCGGCGGTCCAGCAGATCCTCGGGCCGTGGGCTGATGCCCTGTGGGACACCGGGATCGACTTCGGCACCGTCGGGGCCGGCAAGGCAGGCCGGCGCCTGGAGATCACCACGTTCCGGGCCGACAGCTACGACCAGGTGTCGCGCAACCCCACGGTGAGCTTCGGGGACCGGCTCGAAGACGACCTGGTGCGCCGCGATTTCACCGCCAACGCGATGGCGGTCCGGATCACCGCCGAGGGTCCGGGGGAGTTCCTCGACCCGCTCGGCGGGCTGGCCGCGGTCCGCCAGCGCATTCTGGACACCCCCGCTGAGCCGGCGGTCTCCTTCGGCGACGACCCGCTGCGGATGCTGCGCGCCGCGCGGTTCATGTCCCAGCTCGAATTCGGCGTGGCCGAGCGGGTGCGGGAGGCCATCGTGGCGATGGCCCCGCAACTGGACCGGATCACCGTCGAGCGGGTGGCGGTCGAATTGGACAAGATGTTGCTCGGTCTCGATCCGGTGGCCGGGGTCGAGTTCGTCGTGCAGACCGGGCTCGGTGAGGTGGTCCTGCCCGAGGTCGGCGCCATGCAGATGACCATCGATGAGCACCACCAGCACAAGGACGTCTACCAGCATTCACTGACCGTGCTGCGTCAGGCGGTCGCCCTGGAGGATCCCGGCCAGCCCGACCTGGTGCTGCGCTGGGCGGCGCTGCTGCACGACATCGGCAAGCCGGCCACCCGCCGCCACGAACCGGGCGGGGGGGTGAGCTTCCACCACCACGAGGTGGTCGGCGCCAAGATGGTCCGCAAGCGGATGCGCGCGCTGAAGTACTCCAAGCAGATGGTCGACGACGTGTCGCAGCTGGTGTACCTGCACCTGAGGTTCCACGGTTACGGCGACGGCGCGTGGACGGACTCGGCCGTGCGCCGCTACGTGGCCGACGCCGGCCCGCTGCTGCCCCGGCTGCACAAGCTGGTGCGGGCCGACTGCACGACGCGCAACCGGCGGCGCGCGGCGCTGCTGCAGGCCAACTACGACAGCCTCGAGAACCGCATCGCCGAGCTGGCCGCCAAGGAGGATCTGGCCCGGGTCCGCCCCGACCTCGACGGCAACGCCATCATGGCCGTACTCGACATCCCGCCCGGTCCGCAGGTCGGCGAGGCCTGGAAGTACCTCAAGGAACTGCGCCTCGACCGCGGTCCGCTGTCTCCCGAGGAAGCGACCGCCGAACTGCTGTCCTGGTGGCGGGAACGGAACGCGTCCGGCTCCGGCGACGTCGAATAGGGCATGGACTACTGCCTGGACGCCGGTGACGGAACCGCCTCGATCCTCACCGGGCATCCCGACATCGATCTGGATGGCGACGGCGAGCTGGATGGCGTACGGCTGGATCTGGACGGCGACGGCTTCCTCGACGACGCGCTCGCCGACGTCGACGACGACGGTCTGGCCGATCACGCGGTGTTCGATCTCGACGACGACGGCACACCCGAGGCGCGCTACTCCGACGACGGGTCCGGCGCCTGGGCGCTGAGCGCCGCCGCGCCGCCGCGCCCCCTGCGCTGGTTCGGCTTGGATGGCGTCGAGCACACCGATGTGCCGCCCGACCTCGACGGCGACGGGGTCGCCGACCGGCTGGGCGACACCGACCGCGACGGTCTGGCCGACCGGGCGCTGCTGGCCGGCCCCGACGGCCGGGTCGCCACCGGCTACGTCGACACCGATCGGGACGGGCGCTGGGACCTCGAACTCACCGATTCCGACGGCGACGGCGCCGCCGACGGCGCCGGTCTGCCCTAGCGCCGCCGACGGCGCCGGTCTGCCCTAGCGTCCGGGCCCGGGCGGGCCGGCGAAGGCCTGCGCTATTTCCAGCCAGCGCCGCGCGTCGGGGCCGTCGGCCTCGACGTCCAGCGCGGCGCGGGGCCGGCGCTGGGTGACCAGAAAGCAGAAGTCCAGCGCGGAGCCGCGCACCCGCTGCGCGGCGTCCTCGGGACCCCACGTCCACACCTCGCCGCCGGGCGCGGTGAGCTCCACCCGGAACTCCTCCGCCGGGGCGGGCAGCCCGTGGACGGCGAAGGCGAAGTCGCGGGTGCGCACTCCCAGGTGCGCGATGGACCGCAGCCGCGCCGTCGCCGGCAGCTCAACGCCCAGCGCGTCGGCCACATCCAGACCGTGCGCCCAGGTCTCCATCAGCCGGGCGGTCGCCATCGACGCGGCGCTCATCGGGGGCCCGAACCAGAGCAGTTTGCGGCCGGCGGCGACGTCAGTCAACGCGTCGTGTAACGCGGCGCGGGTCGACCGCCACTGGTCGAGCAGGCGCGCGGGCTCCAGCGCGGCCAACTCGTCGGCGGCGGCGTCGACGAAGCCCTGCGGGTCGGCCTGGGCGATGGCCACCAGGGCCGCGAAGCCGGACTCGTCGGTGATGGAGGTCAGCGCCGCCCGGTCGGTCCACAGCAGATGCCCGATCTGGTGCGCGACGGTCCACCGCGGCGCCGGGGTGGCCAGCGCCCAGCGCTGGTCGGCCAGGCCGGCGACGATGCCGTCGAGGGTGTCGCTCTCGGCGCGCAGGTCGTCGATGATCGGACCGGCCGTGCTGCCCGCGCTCATGCGCGCCACCCTAGACCCGCGGGCGGCCGATGCGGGAGCTCGTTGCCAGCCCGGCCAGGTACAGCGCCGAACCGGCCAGCACCAGCGCGGCGGAATGCCCGTCGGCAGGCATCACCGCCGCCGCGGCGGTCACCGCAAGCAGGAACGCCATCCAGAACAACGCGTCCTGCACGGCGAAGACGTGCCCGCGCAGCGAATCCTCGACGTCGATCTGCATGGCCGAGTCCGCGCACAGCTTGACCATCTGCCCGGCCAAGCCGAGGAAGAACCCGCAGCCGACCATGACCGCCAGCTGCAGGCCGGCTCCGGCGAGCTGAATGACCGCCGCGCACAGCAGCGCGACGTTCGTGGTCAGGTAGCGACCCCAGCGCCGCACCACCGGGGGAGCGACGAAGTTGGCCAGGAACGAGCCTCCGCCGGTGGCCGCCACGAACAGCACCGCGATGCCCAGCCCGGCGAATCCCGACGCGCCGGTCTGGCGCACGAGCACCAGCACCAGCAGCGAGTTGATACCGAACACCATGCGGTGGGCGGCCAGACCGGACAGGGTCGCGGCCACCGCGGGGGTGGCAACCACCGTGCGCACCCCGTCGGCCCACCCGGCCAGCACGACGGCCAGCACCGACCCGCTCGCGCCGTGATCGGGTCCGAGTACGCGCGGCGCGAGCCGCACCGAGAAGATCAGCGCGAGAGCGGCCGGAACGGCCACCAGGCTGATGACGGTCGCCGCCGCGGTGTCGCCGTCGCCGAAGAGCCAACGCGGCAGCAGCATGAAGTTGGCGCCCAGGAACGTCGCCGTGGCGCCGGTCGCGGTGGCCACCGAGTTCATCGTGACGATCTGCTCGCGCGGAACCACATGCGGCAACCCGGCCGACAGTCCCGAGATCACGAAGCGGCTGAAGCCGTTGGCCACCAGCGCCCCGCACAGCACGATCAGGTCGCGCGCGCCGGAGGCCAGCACCGCGGCCACGCCCAGGACGAGAATCAGTCGGGCCGCGTTCGCCCCGATCAGTACCGCGCGGCGATCCCAGCGGTCCAGCAGTGCTCCGGCGAACGGCCCCAGCAGCGAGTAGGGCAGGAACAGCACCGCGAACGCCCCGGCCACCGCCCACGGGTCAGCGGCCCGTTCGGGGTTGAACAACAAACCCCCCGCCAGGCCGGCCTGGAAGAGCCCGTCGCCGAACTGGCTCGCGGCCCGCAGTCGCAACAGCTGCCAGAAGTCGGGGAGGCCGCGCACCGCCTGCCACAGCGAACCGGGCGCGCGGGCATCCCAGGGCTCGGCCACGGGCTCACAGTACAAACACCGCACCAGGACACCGCTCGCGTTCGAGCCCGTTCGCCGGTGCGGAGCGTGCCATGATGGTCGGGTGGGGCAGTCGGAGGATCCCGAGGATTTCCTCGCACCCGCCGCGAACCGGGTGCGGGCGGGCAGTCTGCTGCTGGCCAACACCAATCTGCTCGAGCCGACCTTCCGGCGTAGCGTCGTCTACGTCGTCGAACACAACGACGGCGGCACACTGGGTGTGGTGCTCAACCGGCCCAGCGAGACCGCGGTCCACAACGTGCTGCCGCAGTGGTCCGACTTGGCCGCCAAGCCGAAGACGATGTTCATCGGAGGTCCGGTCAAGCGGGATGCGGCGCTGTGCCTGGGCACGCTGCGCGTGGGCACCGACCCCGGCGAAATCGGCGGGCTGCGCCACGTCGCGGGCCGCATCGTGATGGTGGACCTGGACGCCGACCCGGCGCTGATCGCCGCGGGCGTGGAGGGCGTGCGGATCTTCGCCGGCTACGCCGGATGGACCATCGGCCAGCTGGAGGGGGAGATCGAGCGCGACGACTGGATCGTCTTGTCGGCGCTGCCCTCCGATGTGCTCGTGCAGCCGCGCGTCGACCTGTGGTCGCGGGTGATCCGACGCCAGCCGCTGCCGATGTCGCTATTGGCGACCCACCCCATCGACATCAGTCGTAACTGACGGGCTAGCGGCACAGCCGGGTGCAGCCCGCGCACGCGTCACCGCTGCCGCAGTCAACCTGCCCGCGCCGCTGCGCCGCGAACCGCGCCCCCTGCCAGGACCCGGCGGCGATCGTGCCGAGCGCCCCGAGACCGCCGATGACCAAGCCCGCCCAGCCGATGCGAGCGGGCGCGGCCAGGGTGCTGACCGCGCCGGCGGTCAGCATCACCGCGGCGGCGAGTTGAGTCGGGGCGACCGAGCGCAGAACCTGTCCGGTCACGTCGACGCCGGAGCGCCGCGCCAGGGTCCACAGCCCGGAGAATCCGATCAGCGCGGCCAGACACAGGCTCACGACGGCCCCGACGATCATGGGGCCACAATACGAAACGGAACCGGCGGCTAGGAGGCCGGAGTCGCGGCCACCGCGGCGGTGGTCGCCGGAGCTGCGTCCGCCGGTGTGGCTCCCGTCGTTGCGGTCGAGCCCGTTGCGGTCGAGCCCGTCGCCGGAGTCGCTCCCGTCGTTGCGGTCGCGCCGGTTGTCGCCGCGGCGCGCGTCTCGGGGGTCGTGACCCGGAACCCGTTCACGATCGCATCGGTGGACGCCGCGGTCGCGACGACCTGATTGGCCGCGCTGGTAACCGAGAGCGTCAGCAGGTAGCGGTCCGAGCCCGACTGCGCGATCACGTTGCGTCGCGAGGTGTTCAGCGTCTGGTCGTTCTCGCGGTAGGTGCCGTCGATCACCGAGGACGGGAACCCGCCGAAGTCGACCATCGACGCGGCAGTGGACTGCCAGGCCAGCAGCTTCTGATTTTCGACGTAACCGTGACTGATGGCCTCGCGCGGGTCGAACTCCCCGACGAGCTTGTAGACGACCAGTTGCGCGTTGGGTGTGTAGAGCGCGTCGCCGCCCTGGCGGTCGGCGATGACGGCGAAGGCGTCGGGAACGTTGGGGTCGGGGACCATCCCCCAGCCGGTCGGGATCGGCAGCACGATGTTGAGCGCGGTGAACCCGTCGGCCCGCTGAGCCTCCAGCGTCACACCCTTGTCCCGGAGGAACTCCAGCAGCGTTCCCGAGGTCGCCGGGGGCAGCGGCGCCGCCGGGGCAGGTGTCACCGCGGCGGGTTCGGCCTGGGCGGGGGTTGCCGTGGCGGCCCCCGGTGTGACGGTGACGGTGACCGTCGCCGGCGCCGGCGGCGCGGGCACGACGGGCTCGGCCCATGCGCTGTTTCCGGCGGAGCCGATCAGCACCGCCGACCCGGCAGCGAGCCCACCAATCACGACCCGCCAAGAACGGGCAATCGTGTTCATCGCGACAATTCCTTTTCGAATACGGTCGGACCGGAAAGGCCAGTCCGACTCCGACTGTATTCACCCGACGTGGCCTGGCCCGGCTCCGGAATCGACCTGGAACCAAGCCCTGACCGCCCTGCAACGCAACCGATACCGAGCCGTTGCCCGCCGCGGTGGTCTCGTTACCCTGTGAGCGTGAGCGAATCCGACGCCGACACACCGCGGTACCGCTACACCGCGGAATTGGCGGGCCGGATTGAGCGGGAGTGGCAGGACAACTGGCGCCGGTGGGCCACCTTCGACGTGCCCAACCCGGTTGGCGCACTGGCACCCGCCGACGGATCGCCGGTGCCCGAGGACAAGATGTTCGTCCAGGACATGTTCCCCTACCCCTCGGGGGAGGGCCTGCACGTCGGTCACCCGCTGGGCTACATCGCCACCGACGTCTACGCCCGTTATTTCCGGATGACCGGACGCAATGTGCTGCACGCGTTGGGCTTCGACTCCTTCGGGCTGCCGGCTGAGCAGTACGCCATCCAGACGGGCACCCACCCCCGCACCCGGACCGAGGCGAACATCGTCAACTTCCGCCGCCAGTTGGCGCGGCTGGGACTCGGACACGACCAGCGGCGAAGCTTCTCCACCACGGATGTGTCCTATTACCGGTGGACGCAGTGGATCTTCCTGCAGATCTACAACTCCTGGTTCGATCCTGACCGCAACCGGGCCCGCCCGCTGACCGAGTTGATCGCCGAGTTCCAGAGCGGACAGCGGACCCTCTCCGACGGCCGCGCGTGGTCGCAGTTGGACGCGGGCGAGCGCGCCGACGTGATCGACGGACACCGACTCGTCTACCGCGCGGACTCGATGGTCAACTGGTGCCCCGGACTGGGCACCGTGCTGGCCAACGAGGAGGTGACCGCCGACGGGCGCAGCGAGCGGGGCAACTTCCCGGTGTTCCGTAAGCGGTTGCAGCAGTGGATGATGCGGATCACGGCCTACTCCGACCGGTTGCTCGAGGACCTCGACGTCCTGGACTGGCCGGAGAAGGTCAAGACCATGCAGCGCAACTGGATCGGGCGCTCCACCGGCGCGTCGGTGCTGTTCGCCGCCGACGGCGCTGACACTCCCGCGGACATCGAGGTCTTCACCACGCGCCCCGACACCCTGTTCGGGGCGACCTACATGGTTCTCGCGCCGGAGCACGAACTTGTCGACCTCCTCACCGCCGCGAAGTGGCCCGACGGCGTCGATGACCGCTGGACCGGGGGCGCGGCCCGCCCCGCCGACGCGGTGTCGGCCTACCGCGCGGGGATCGCGGCGAAGTCGGATCTGGAGCGCCAGGAGAACAAGACCAAGACCGGTGTATTCCTCGGCACCTACGCCACCAACCCGGTCAACGGCGCGCCGATTCCGATCTTCATCGCCGATTACGTTCTGCTCGGGTATGGCACCGGCGCGATCATGGCGGTGCCGGGCCACGATCAGCGCGACTGGGAGTTCGCCGCCGAATTCGGCCTGCCGATCGTGGAAGTCATCGCCGGCGGCGATGTCGCGCAGCAGGCCTACGTCGGCGACGGCTCGCTGGTGAACTCGGGCGACTTCGACGGTCTCGGTGTCGAGCAGGCCAAGAAGGCGGTGACCGAGCGGCTGGAAGCTGAGGGCCGCGGCCGCGAACGGGTGGAGTACAAGCTGCGCGACTGGCTGTTCGCCCGCCAGCGCTACTGGGGTGAGCCGTTCCCGATCGTCTACGACACCGACGGCCGCCCGCACCCGCTGCCCGACGACATGCTGCCGGTCGAACTGCCCGACATCGAGGACTACTCACCGGTGCTCTTCGACCCCGATGATCCCGACAGCGAGCCCTCGCCGCCGCTGAACAAGGCGACCGACTGGGTGCACGTGGAGCTCGACCTGGGCGACGGGCCCAAGCCCTACACCCGCGACACCAACGTCATGCCGCAGTGGGCGGGCAGTTCCTGGTACGAGCTGCGCTACGCCGATCCGCTCAACGACGAACAGTTCTGTGCCAAGCCCAACGAGGCCTACTGGATGGGACCGCGTCCCGCCGAGCACGGCCCCGACGACCCGGGCGGGGTGGACCTCTACGTCGGCGGCGTCGAGCATGCCGTGCTGCACCTGCTGTACTCGCGGTTCTGGCACAAGGTGCTCTACGACCTCGGCCATGTCACCTCACGCGAGCCCTACCGCCGCCTGGTCAACCAGGGCTACATCCAGGCGTTCGCCTACACCGATGACCGCGGAAGCTACGTGGCTGCGGCCGAGGTGGTCGAACGCGACGGGCGGTTCTTCCTGCCCGGGCCGGACGGCGAGCAGGAGGTCTTCCAGGAATTCGGCAAGATCGGCAAGAGCCTGAAGAACTCGATTTCACCCGACGAGATCTGCGACGGCTAC
The DNA here is from genome assembly GCA_018882965.1 of Mycobacterium sp. GTDB lineage: Bacteria > Actinomycetota > Actinomycetes > Mycobacteriales > Mycobacteriaceae > Mycobacterium. Next base: position 23,819 of record VEQY01000037.1, read on the forward strand.
GGCGCGGACACCCTGCGCGTCTACGAGATGTCGATGGGCCCGCTGGAGGCCTCCCGGCCGTGGGCCACCAAGGACGTGGTCGGCGCCTACCGATTCCTGCAGCGGGTCTGGCGGGTGGTCGTCGACGAGAACGACGGCAGCACCAGGGCCTCCGACGATGATCCCGACGAGGAGACCCTGCGCGAACTCCATCGCGCGATCGCCGGGGTCTCGGAGGATTACGCGAGCCTGCGCAACAACACCGCGGCGGCCAAGCTCATCGAATACACCAACCACCTCACCAAGGCGGGCGTCAGTGCGCGCGCGGCGATCGAACCCCTGGTGCTGATGCTCGCGCCGCTCGCGCCGCATTTGGCCGAGGAGCTGTGGCGCCGGCTGGGCCACGCCGAGTCGCTGGCCCGCGGCCCGTTCCCAGTCGCCGACCCGCGCTATCTGGTCACCGACACCGTGGAGTACCCGGTGCAGGTGAACGGCAAAGTGCGCGGGCACATCAGCGTGGCCGCCGACGCCGACAGCGCCGCCCTGGAGTCCGCCGCGCTGGCTGATGAGAAGGTGCGGGCATTCCTCGACGGCGCCGCACCGAAGAAGGTGATCGTGGTGCCGGGGCGCCTGGTGAACCTGGTGCTCTAGCGACTTCGGCGCGCAAACGTGCGCTCTGCGCACGAAACCGCGCCAACGTCAGGGGCGCCGGCCGCGCGGCCGGAGCACCACCTGCTGGGTTTCGCCGTCGGGCGGGGTCGCGACGGCGGCCGCGACGGCCGCGGCGACGGTGTGCGGTGAGAGGAACTCCGCGGGGTCGTAGGGCCGGTCCTCGTAGGCAACCAGGCCGCGCTGCATCGCGGTGTCGATGCGGCCGGGGTGGATGCTGGTCACCCGCAGCAGGGGTTCGTCGGCGCGCAGCGAGTCGGCGAACGACGTGAGCGCGGACTTGCTCGCCGAGTACGAGGCCAGCCCCGGGCTGGCCCTCAGACCGGCGCCGGAGTTGATGAACACCACCTGCCCGCGCGCCGCGCGCAGCGCGGGCAGCAACGCGACGGTCAGCGCCACCGCGCCGGTCACGTTGACCTCGAAGCTGGTGCGCCACTGCTCGGGGGTGGATTCGGCGACCCGGCCCGGAAACGCGACACCGGCGTTGTGTACCAGAACGTCGAGTGCGGTCAGACCCGCCGGGGGAGTGATCGCGTCGCAGTCGGCCAGGTCGATCGCCCAGACCGTCGCCCCGAATCGGGCCGCCACCTCCTCGAGTCGCGGCGAGGGCCTTCCGGCCAGCAGCAGCGCGTAGTCGGGGGCGAGCGCCTCGGCGATCGCAGCACCCAATCCACCGCCGGCGCCGGTGATCAGCGCTGTGCCCGGCATGCGGGCAACCCTACCGATCGCCCGTCGACGCGGCGCTGGCCGCAGAATGAACCCATGGCCTTCGACGCCGGCTTCGCCCCGACCCAGCTCGCCGCCCGCGCCGCGTACCTGTTGCGCGGCAACGACCTGGGTGTGATGACCTCGGCGGCGCCCCGGCTCTATCCGCACATGTGGAGCTGGGATGCGGCGTTCGTGGCGGTCGGGCTGGCCTCGCTGAGCGTGGAGCGCGCGATCGTCGAACTCGACACCCTGCTGTCGGCGCAGTGGTCCAACGGGATGATCCCGCACATCGTCTTCGCTCCCGGCATCGACGGCTACTTCCCCGGCCCCGAGCGGTGGGCCTGCTCGCAGCTGGCCGCCGCCGCCCCGCCCGGCCGGCAGACCTCCGGCATCACCCAGCCGCCGGTGCACGCGATCGCCGTGCAGCGCATCCTCGACCGGGCCCGTCAGCGCGGACGTTCCACCCGCGCGGCGGCCGAGGCCTTCCTGGACCGTCGCTGGAACGACCTGCTGCGCTGGCACCGGTGGCTGGCCGAGGCCCGCGATCCGCATCAGCACGGGCGGATCACGCTCTACCACGGGTGGGAATCCGGCATGGACAACTCGCCGCGCTGGGACTCCGCCTACGCCAACGTCAAAGCCGGCGAGGTGCCGCCCTACGAGCGCGCCGACAGCACCATCATCACCGACACCAGCCAGCGCCCCTCCGATCGCGAGTACGACCGCTATCTCTGGTTGCTCGAAGAGATGAAGTCGGTGGGTTACGAAGACGATCGCCTGGCCGCGGTGATGAGCTTCGCCGTCGAGGACGTGTTCGTCTCGGCGGTCTTCGCGTTGTCGTGTGACGTCCTCGCCACCATCGGTGAGGACTACAAACGGCCGCACGCCGATGTGCGCGATCTCTACCGCTGGGCCGAGCGGTTCCGAAACGGCGTGGTGGAGACGACAGATCAAAGAACCGGCGCGGCCCGCGATTTCGATATCCGAGCGCACTCCTGGATCAGCACCGACACCCTCGCGCAGTTCGCGCCGCTGCTCTGCGGCGGACTCGACCATCAACGGGAACGGACGCTGATCGGAATCCTGGAGGGTCCGCGGTTCTGCGGCCACCCGGACATGAAATTCGCGCTGATCCCCTCGACCTCGCCGGTCGCCAAGGACTTCCGGGCTCGTGAGTACTGGCGCGGCCCGGTGTGGCCGGTGGTGACGTGGTTGTTCTCCTGGGCCTTTGCCCGCCGCGGGTGGGCGGAACGGTCGCTGACCCTGCGCCGGGAGGGCCTGCTGCAGGCCGGCGACGGCACCTTCGCCGAATACTACGAGCCGTTCACCGGCGAACCGCTGGGCAGCATGCAGCAGTCGTGGACCGCGGCGGCGGTGCTGGACTGGCTGGGTTGAGCTCAGGGATTCTCAGCGTCGGCGAGGCGCTCGAGTGGCCGCAGCGCCTTGGTCAGACAGGCCTTCTCCTCGTCGGTGAGCCGGTCGAGGATCGTCGCGAGGTGCGCGCGCCGGGCGTGCAGCGCTTCGCGGTGCTGCACCAGCCCCTCCGGGGTCACCTCCACCAGGACCGCGCGCATGTCGGAGGGATCGCGGGAGCGCCGCACCAGACCGAGTTTTTCGAGCCGCCGGATCGCGACCGTCGTGGTGGGTGTGCGCACGCGCTCGATGGCGGCCAGTTCGGTCATCCGCAACGGGCCGTGGTCGAGCAGCGTCAGCAGGATCGACAACTGTGCCAAAGTCAGATCGGGCCGGGAACCCCGATTGGGGTCGCCGCGGCGCAGCACCGCGAAGAGCTTCGCCAGCACCCGCTGCAGATCACCGGCCAACTCGGTGACCGGCGTCTCGGTTTGCGGCATAGTTCGCCAGTCTAACGGCTGTCGCGCCAACGGATCAGGGCTGTTGCCGGTCCGAGGTCATAGTCGGGGCCGCCGCAGCCGACCGTCATCAGGGTGACCCCCAGCCGCGCGAGTGCCTCGGCGTTGGCCGCCAGTGCCTCGGGCGTGCGGCCCTCCACCCCCGACGAGCGCTCGATGGTCGCCGGGTCGCGACCGACCGCCTCGCAGTGCGCGGCCAGAGCCGCCGCCTTGCCCGGGTAGGTGTCGGCGTTGGTGAACGAGTGCCAGGAGTCGGCGTGCTCGGCCACCAGGCGCAAAGTCTTCTTCTCGCCCTGGCCCCCGATGAGGATCGGGATCTTCCGGGTCGGCGGCGGGTTGAGCTTGGCCAGCCTGGATTTGATGCGGGGCAGTGCGGCGGCGAGGTCGTCGAGGCGGCTTCCCGCCGTGCCGAACGGATAGCCGTACTCGTCGTAGTCCTTCTGCATCCAGCCCGAGCCGATGCCCAGGATCAGCCGGCCCGGCGCGATGTGGTCGACGGTGCGCGCCATGTCGGCCAGCAGTTCGGGATTGCGGTAGGAGTTGCAGCTGACCAGCGCGCCGATCTCGATGCGCGAGGTCTGCTCGGCCCAGGCGCCAAGCATGGTCCAGCACTCGAAGTGTGCGCCGTCGGGATCGCCGTAGAGGGGATAGAAGTGATCCCAGTTGAACGCCACGTCCACGCCGATGTCCTCACAGCGGCGCACCGCGTCGCGGATGTAGCCGTAGTGGCTGGAGTGCTGGGGTTGCAGTTGGACGCCGATGCGGATGGGGAAGGTCATCGGCTCAGACTAGGCCGAGCCGAGCAGGGCGCGCAGGATCTCCACCAGGGCCCGGGGCTGATCGCCCTGCACCGAGTGTCCGGAGTCGGGCACCACGATCACCTGCTGGAAACCCGGCGCCTCCCGGGCGAACCGCTCAGCGTCGTCGTCGTTGACGAAGAACGAGTTGGCTCCACGCACCAGCGTGGTGGGCGTCTGCAGCATCAGCGCGTCCTCCCAGAGTCCCTCGAATCCGTCACCCTTGCGGAAGGTGTCATACCGCCACGTCCAGGTGCCGTCGTCGAGTTGCTTGGAGTTGTGAAAGACCCCGCGCTGCAAAGACTCCCGGGAGCGGTGCGGGGATGCGGCGACGGTGACCTCGACCATCGCCTCGAAGCTGGGGAACTCGCGATCACCGCGCACCAGCGCAACCGCGCCCATCTGCGCCTGCGTCATCTGTTCGTGGCGCTCCGGGGCCGACGGGGTGACGTCCACCATGACCAGCCTGCGCACCAACTCCGGTGCGGTGACGGCCAGGCGCATCGCGGTCAGCCCACCTAAAGACATGCCCACCACCAGATCGGCATCGGCCGCGAGCTCGGCGATCACCGGGCGCACCGCGTCGGCGTTGAGCTTGGGCCCGTAGTCGCCATCCTCGCGCCAGGCCGAATGTCCGTGGCCGGGCAGGTCGATCGCCAGCGCCGGCAACCCAAGGCCCACGATCACGGTGTCCCAGGTGTGCGCATTCTGGCCGCCGCCGTGCAGGAACACCACCTTGGCGGGTTCCGCACTCCAGCGCAGTGCGCTGATGTCGCCGCGGGTGATGCGCTCGACCGGGGGCAGCGGGCCGGAGACGCCGGCCTGTTCGGCGTTCGCGGGAAGGAACCCGAACTCGTCCACGCGCGAGGGCTACCTGCCCTCGATGAACTCTTCGAGCTGCGCGCGCGCCACGTCGTCGGGCAGCTGCTGCGGCGGGCTCTTCATCAGATACGCCGAGGCGGCCACCACCGGGCCGCCGATACCGCGGTCCTTGGCGATCTTCGCCGCCCGCACTGCGTCGATGATCACCCCGGCGGAGTTCGGCGAGTCCCACACCTCGAGCTTGTATTCAAGATTCAGTGGCACGTCACCGAACGCGCGGCCCTCCAGGCGCACGTACGCCCACTTGCGGTCATCGAGCCAGCCGACGTGATCGGACGGGCCGATGTGGACGTCCTTGGTGTTGAACTCCTTCTGGAGATTGGAGGTGACGGCCTGGGTCTTGGAGATTTTCTTGCTCTCCAGGCGCTCGCGCTCGAGCATGTTCAGGAAGTCCATGTTGCCGCCGACGTTGAGCTGCATCGTCCGGTCGAGTTGGACGCCGCGGTCCTCGAACAGCTTGGCCATCACCCGGTGGGTGATCGTCGCGCCGATCTGGCTCTTGATGTCATCGCCGATGATCGGCACACCGGCGTCGGCGAACTTCTTGGCCCACACCGGATCCGAGGCGATGAACACCGGCAGTGCGTTGACGAACGCCACGCCGGCGTCGATCGCGCACTGCGCGTAGAACTTGTCGGCCTCCTCGCTGCCCACCGGCAGGTAGGAAACCATCACGTCGACCTTGTTCTCCTTGAGCACCCTGACGACATCCACCGGGTCCTCGTCGGAGAGGTCGATGGTGTCGGCGTAGTACTTACCGATCCCGTCGAGGGTCGGGCCGCGGCGCACCACCACGTTGGTGGGCGGCACGTCGGCGATCTTGATGGTGTTGTTCTCCGAGGCGAAGATCGCCTCGGACAGATCGAAGCCCACCTTCTTGGCGTCCACGTCGAACGCGGCGACGAACTTCACGTCACGCACGTGGTAGGGGCCGAGCGTGACGTGCATCAGGCCCGGGACGGTCGAGTTCGGGTCGGCGTCTCGGTAGTACTGCACGCCCTGCACCAGAGAGGACGCGCAGTTGCCGACGCCGACGATGGCGACGCGCACTTCCCTCGACCCATTGGGAGTCGACACGGTCTTGGTCATGGGCGTACTCCTTTTCGTACAACTTCGGGTGGGGACGATCCCGGCCCTAGAGTCCTTGTTCGGATCTGCTTTGTGCCACCTGCTCGGCGGCGATGAGTTCGTTGAGCCATTTGACTTCCCGCTCGCTGGACTCCAGGCCCAGCTGATGAAGCTGGCGGGTGTAGCGGTCAAAGGAGTTACCGGCCCGGGCGACGGCCTGGCGCAGGCCCTCCCGGCGCTCCTCGACCTGACGGCGGCGGCCCTCCAGGATGCGCATCCGCGCTTCGGCCGGAGTCCGGTTGAAGAACGCCAGGTGCACGCCGAAACCGTCGTCGGTGTAGTTCTGCGGGCCGGTGTCGACGACCAGTTCGGCGAACCGCTGCCGGCCGGCCTCGGTGAGCTGGTAGACCCGCCGGGCGCGGCGCAGCACCGGCGTTCCCTCGGGTGCTGCGTCCTCGGCGATCAGCCCGTCGGCCTGCATGCGGCGCAGTGCCGGGTACAGCGAGCCGTAGGAGAACGCCCGGAACGCACCGAGCAGGCCGGTCAGGCGTTTACGCAGTTCGTAGCCGTGCATCGGCGACTCGAGCAGAAGTCCCAGGATGGCGAGTTCCAGCACCGAGCCACCTCCTTTGCGGGTGAGTTACGGCATCTCGACAGGTCACGCAATAGTATCGGAGCGATATATTCGCCGCCAGGCGGCCCGGCACCGATCGGCTACGGGTAGCTGATGCGTTTCACCGATCCGTCCGGGCCCACCTCGATGTAGCCGCTGCCGAACTCGCTGGAGACGTAGATCGCCACGCTCAGCGCGCCCGGGGTGGTCGGGTCGCGTGCCGGCCGCACGATGAGATAGGTGTTCTGGACTTCGGCAGGCTTGATGTTGAGCGTCTCCGGCGCACCGCGCAGCACCCCGACGATCGCCGTGGTGTCCATCTTCGCCAGGTCGACGGCGACGTCGTCGCTGCCCCGCGCCCCGGTGGAAGGGTCATCCCAGCCGCCGCGGTAGGTGTAGCTCAGCGTGCGCCGTTCATCGGAGGAGTCCGGCCGGTCGAGGATGGCGTAATCCGCGAAGATCGTCAGCTCGTAGCCGCGGGTGTCGCCGAACTTCGTGCGCATCTGCTCGAACAGTCCGTTGAGTCCGCCCAGGGACTGCAGTTGGCGCGGCGGGGTCAGGACGACCGGTGCCACACCGTCGGATTTGGCGCCCGGATCGGAGGTGAAGTCCAGAGGCGAGCCGGTGTTCCCGTAGAGCCCCCAGCCGATTCCGATGCCCAGCAGCACCAGAACCGCAGCGGCCGCGATCCGCAGGCCCCACCCGGTCGCCGTTCGCGGGATCGCCGGGGACCGGGGTGCGGTGAGGGTGGGCAACTGCACCGGCGCGTTGGCGGTCTGCAGGTCGCCCACCAGCATGCGCAACTCGCCGAGGGTGGCGGCACTGGTCGCGGCCTTGACCCGCTCGGCGTGCTCGGTCATCGACAGCTGTCCCTCCGACAGAGCCGTGTCGAGGATCTGGCAGGTGTCGGTGCGGTCGCTGTCCTTGGCCCGGGTGTTGGCCGTCTGAGCGCTAGCCACCCGCTGATCGTAGAAGGCGATCGCAGAAGTTCACGGTCGGTCGCACATCGGCTCGGCGGGGGCCCACGTACTCTGTTCTCCGTGCGGTTGCAGCGACACGTGGTGGACTACGCCCTGCGGCGGCGTTCGCTGCTGGCCGAGGTCTACTGCGGTCGCACCGGCGTCTCCGAAGTCTGCGACGCCAACCCCTATCTGCTGCGTGCCGCGAAGTTCCACGGCCGGCCAAGTGCGGTGATGTGCCCGATCTGCCGCAAGGAGCAGCTCACCCTGGTCTCCTGGGTGTTCGGTGACCACCTCGGCGCGGTGTCCGGATCGGCGCGCACTGCCGAGGAACTGGTCCTGCTGGCCACCCGTTTCGCGGAGTTCTCGGTGCACGTCGTGGAGGTCTGCCGCACGTGCAGCTGGAACCATCTGGTGAAGTCGTACGTGCTCGGCGCTCCGCGGCCGGCCAAGGGCGCGTCGGGTACCCGGACAGCGCGCTCGGGCAGTGACTAGCGGCGGAGGTCCGGACCGGCCGGGGGCCCACCGCAGACCCGCGCGCGGCTCAGTCCCGCCGGACGATCAGCGCACGACCGTCCTGCCGGCGGCCGGCGCCGAGAACACCCCGCTGGTGCCCCGAGATCCGGTCGAGGCGGTCAAGGCGGTTCTGGACGGAACCACGGCCAAGCCGCCACCGCCGCCGGTTCGTCCCCCCGATCGCAGCGGGGCGCAATCCACGCCGGCGCGGCTGTGGCAGCGTCTGGCGGGCTGGGGCCGGCGTCGCTGGCTGACGACGGCGGCCATCGTGTTCCTGGTGCTGCCGATGGTCACCTTCGGCATGGCCTACCTGATCGTCAGCGTCCCCCAGCCCGGTGACATCCGGACCAATCAGGTCTCGACGATCCTGGCCAGCGACGGATCGGAACTGGCGAAAATCGTTCCGCCGGAGGGCAATCGGGTTGATGTCGACATCAACGAGGTTCCCGTGCACGTGCGCAACGCGGTCATGGCGGCCGAGGATCGGGACTTCTACACCAACCCCGGCTTCTCGCTCTCGGGCTTCGCCCGCGCGGTGCGCAACAACCTGTTCGGCGGGGACTTGCAGGGTGGGTCGACGATCACCCAGCAGTACGTCAAGAACGCGCTCGTCGGCGACCAGCGAACCGGCATCGGCGGGCTCATCCGCAAGGCCAAGGAACTGGTGATCTCGACCAAGATGTCCCGGCAGTGGTCCAAGGACGAGGTGCTGCAGGCCTACCTCAACATCATCTACTTCGGCCGCAGCGCCTACGGGATCTCCGCGGCGTCCAAGGCCTACTTCGACAAGCCGGTCGACCAGTTGACCGTCTCCGAGGGCGCGCTGCTGGCCGCGCTGATCCAGCGGCCCTCGGCGCTGGATCCCGCCGTGAACCCCGACGCCGCGGCGGCCCGGTGGAACTGGGTCCTCGACGGCATGGTCACCATTGGGGCGCTGTCGCCGGAGGAACGCAGTCAGCAGAGCTTCCCGCCGACCGTGCCACCGGACAAGGCCAAGACCGAGAACCTGACCACCGGACCCAACGGTCTCATCGAGCGGCAGGTGATCAACGAACTGCTCGAGTTGTTCAACATCGACCAGCAGACCCTCAACACCCAGGGCCTGCAGATCACCACCACCATCGACGCGCAGGCGCAGGAGGCCGCCGTGGACGCGGTCACCACCTACCTGTCGGGCCAGATGCCCGAGATGCGCTCGGCGGTGGTCTCCATCGATCCGCGCACCGGCGGGGTGCGGGCCTACTACGGCGGGTCGGACGCGCAGGGCTTCGACTTCGCCCAGGCCGGGTTGCCCACCGGCTCGTCGTTCAAGGTGTTCGCCCTCATCGCCGCCCTCGAGCAGGGGATGGGATTGGGCTACCAGGTGGACAGCTCGCCGCTGAAAATCAGCGACAAGCTGACCATCAACAACGTGGAGGGCGACGGCTGCGGAACCTGCAACATCGCCGAGGCGCTCAAGCGCTCGCTGAACACCAGCTACTACCGGCTGATGCTGAAGCTGCGCAACGGCCCGTCCGACGTCGCCGACGCCGCGCACCGCGCGGGCATCGCCGAGAGTTTCCCCGGGGTGGACTTCACCCTCTCCGAGGACGGTCAGGGCGGCCCGCCCGGCAACGGCGTGGTCCTGGGCCAGTACGAGACCCGGGTGATCGACATGGCCTCGGCTTACGCGACGATCGCCGACTCCGGGACCTATCACCGACCGCACTTCGTCGAACGGGTCGCCAACGCCCAGGGCGAGGTCTTGTTCGATGCGGCCACCGAGGAGAACGCCGGCGAGCGGCGCATCGAAAAGCCGGTGGCGGACAACGTGATCGCCGCCATGCAGCCCATCGCCGGCTGGTCGGGCGGGCACAACCTGGCCGGCGGCCGGCCGTCGGCCGCCAAGACCGGCACCCATCAGCTCGGCGACACCGGCGCCAACCGCGACGCCTGGATGGTGGGCTTCACCCCGTCGCTGTCGACCGCGGTGTGGGTCGGCACGGTCCAGGGTGACCGGCCGCTGGTCAATCGGTGGGGCGGACCGGTCTACGGCGCCGGCATTCCCGCCGACATCTGGAAGGCCACCATGGACGGCGCCCTGAGGGGCACCGACTTCGAGTCCTTCCCGACACCGACCGAGGTCGGCGGTTACGCGGGCGTTCCGGCGCCGCCGCCCCCGCCGCCACGTCCGGCCGCGCCTCCGAGCCCCACCGACGGT
>VEQY01000038.1 GCA_018882965.1 Mycobacterium sp.
TGGGCGCGGCCACCTCCAAGCTGAACAAGCATTTTCCGTTCGTCATCTCCACGATGATGTCCAACAGTCCGGTGATCCGGCCGCGGGCGCTCAAACGCAGATTCTTCGAACGCTTCCCCGACGACCTCCGGCCCGGCCGGCTGTCGCGCACCGTCGCCCATGTAAGCACCGCGATCGAGATGTGTGTGCCGCTGATCCTGCTGTTCTCCCACGGCGGCTGGCCGACGGCGGCGGCCGCCTTCGTGATGGTGTGCTTCCATCTCGGAATCCTCAGCGCCATCCCGATGGGGGTGCCGCTGGAGTGGAACGTCTTCATGATCTTCTGCGTGCTGGCGCTGTTCGTCGGGCACGCCGACGTCGGGCTCTCGCAGATGAGCAATCCGCTGCCGGTGATCCTCGTCGCGGTGATGGCGGGCATCGTCATCACCGGCAATCTGGCACCGCGCAAGGTGTCCTTCCTGCCCGGAATGCGCTACTACGCCGGCAACTGGGACACCTCGATGTGGTGCGTCAAGCCCTCTGCCGAACAGAAGATCGCCGCCAATGTCGTGGCGATCGCCAGCATGCCGGCCGCCCAGCTGGAGCGCTTCTACGGCAGCCGCGAAGCCGCCCAGATCCCCATCTTCATGGGGTACGCGTTCCGCGGCTTCAACACCCACGGCAAGGCGTTGTTCACCCTGGTGCACCGGGCGATGGCCGGGCACGACGAGGACGACTACTCGATCACCGACGGGGAGCGCATCTGCAGCACCGCCATGGGCTGGAACTTCGGCGACGGCCACCTGCACAACGAACACCTGATCGCCGCCCTGCAGCGGCGCTGCAGATTCGAACCCGGCGAGGTCCGGGTGGTCCTCCTCGACGCCCAGCCGATCCACCGGCGCACCCAGCGCTACCGGCTGGTCGACGCCGCCACCGGGGAGTTCGAGAGCGGTTATGTCGAGGTCGCGGACATGGTGGTTCGCCAGCCATGGGACGACGACGTGCCGGTGCATCCGGACCCGCGTTGACCCAACGGTTGGTTGGTCGTCAGAATCGAACCGAAACCCCGACAACGAAGGAGAAGGCCCGATGGCCGAAGCGGTAATCGTCGAAGCGGTGCGCTCACCGGTGGGAAAGCGCAACGGCGGCCTGGCCGGCGTTCACCCGGCGGAGTTGTCCGCACAGGTCCTCAACGCCCTCGCGCAGCGCGCGGGGATCGACCCGGAGGTCGTCGACGATGTGATCTGGGGCTGCGTCATGCAGGCCGGGGAGCAGGCGCTGGACATCGCCCGGACCGCGGTGCTGACCGCGGGCTGGCCCGAGACGGTGCCGGGGGTGACCGTTGACCGCCAGTGCGGGTCCAGCCAGCAGTCGGTGCACTTCGCCGCCGCCGGCGTGGTGGCCGGGCACTACGACGCGGTGGTGGCCGGCGGAGTGGAGTCGATGACGCGCACCCCGATGGGCGCCTCGCTGGCCAACGGCGGCAACCCGTACTCGGCCGGGTTCAAGTCCCGCTACGACCGCACCCCCAATCAGGGTATCGGCGCGGAGATGATGGCCGAGAAATGGAAGCTGTCGCGCACCGACCTCGACCAGTTCTCCTTGGACTCGCACGAAAAAGCGGGTGCCGCACAGGCTTCGGGTGCCTTCGACGACCAGATCGTCGGCATCAAGGATCCCGACGGGAATGTGGTGCTCAAGGACGAGGGCATCCGGCTGGGCACCACCTTGGAGAAGATGGCCGGACTCAAGCCGGCATTCAAGGAGGACGGCGTGATCCACGCCGGTAACTCCTCGCAGATCTCCGACGGCTCGGCGGCGCTGCTGTTCATGTCGGCGGAGAAGGCCAAAGCGCTGGGCTGCAAGCCCATCGCGCGCGTGCACACCGCCACCCTCGCCGGCGCTGACCCGGTGATGATGCTGTCCGCGCCGATCCCGGCCACCCAGAAGGTGCTCGCGAAGTCGGGGCTGCGACTGGAGGACATCGGCGTCTTCGAGGTGAACGAGGCGTTCGCCCCCGTCCCGATGGCCTGGCTGAAGGAGATCGGCGCCGACGAGCGCAAGCTCAACCCCAACGGCGGCGCCATCGCGTTGGGCCACCCGCTCGGCGGCTCGGGTGCGCGGATCATGACGACGCTGCTGCACCACATGCGGGACAACAACATCCGCTACGGGCTGCAGACGATGTGCGAGGGCGGCGGCCAGGCCAACGCGACGATCCTCGAACTGCTCTGATGGCGTCCGAGTCCGCCGCCCCGGCCGTCACCACCGAGCGGCGGGGCAACGTCCTCGTCATCACGATCGACCGGCCCGAGGCGCGCAACGCGGTCAATCAGGCGGTCAGCACCGGTCTGGGCGATGCGCTGCAGCAGGCGCAGGACGACGCCGAGGTCTGGGCGGTGGTCGTCACCGGCGCGGGGGAGGCGTCGTTCTGCGCGGGCGCGGACCTCAAGGCCCTCGCGCGGCGAGAGAACATCTTCCACCCCGATCATCCCGAGTGGGGCTTCGCCGGCTACGTCTCGCATTTCATCGACAAGCCGACGATCGCGGCGGTCAACGGCACCGCGCTCGGTGGCGGCACCGAGCTGGCGCTGGCCAGCGATCTGGTGGTGGCGCGGCGCGGTGCGACCTTCGGGCTGCCGGAGGTCAAACGCGGGTTGATCGCCGCAGCAGGCGGTGTGTTCCGCATCGTCGACCAGTTGCCCCGCAAGGTGGCGATGCGGCTGCTGCTGACCGGCGAGCCGATCGGCGCCGAGGAGGCGCTGCGCTGGGGCCTGGTCAACGAGGTGGTCGAGGACGACCGGTCGGTGCTCGAGGCCGCGCTGGCCCTGGCCGGGCGGATCACCGTCAACGCACCGCTGGCCGTGCAGGCCAGCAAGCGGGTCGCGGCCGGCGCCGACGGCGGCGCGATCGTCGCGGAGGCGGCGCTGTGGGAGCGGTCCCACCGGGAGATCGGGGCGCTGGTGCGTTCCGAGGACGCCCGCGAGGGACCGCTCGCCTTCGCCGAGAAGCGCGCTCCGGTGTGGAAGGCGCGCTGAGGGCGGCGCTTAAGCGGCTGGCTTGGCGCTGGTCGTGGCCTCACTGGTCGCCGTCTCGGTGACCGTCTCGGTCGCCGTCGCCTCCGTCGTTGAGGTGGCCGTCGTTGAGGTGGCCGTCGTTGAGGAGGCCGTCGTTGAGGTGGCCGTCGTTGAGGTGGGGTCTTCGTCGCTCGGCGGGGTGAGCACCGTGTCGATCATGTAGATGTAGGCGCCCCGCGCGGTGTAGGCGCAGGTGAGCTTGGCGACGTCGTTGACCTTGATGTCCCCGCCCTCGCCGGTGACCAGGACCAGCCGTCCGTCCTGGGTGGGCATCTTGCCGGCGACGTCCTTGGGCCCCAGGTAGCCCAGCACCATGTGGTAGTAGAGCAGGGGCAGCAGCACCGTCGGATCGGACTTCAGGGTCGCCACGGTCTCGGCGTCCAGCTTCGAGAACGCGGCGTCGGTCGGGGCGAACACGACGTAGGGGCCGCCGTCGAGCGCCTTGATGACGTTGACGTCGGGGTTCAGCCTGCCGGAGATCGCTGCGCTGAACGTGCTCAGATCGGGGTTGTTGGCGATGGCCTGGGAGGCCTTCTGGCTGGCCATCGAGGTGAACGAACCGGCCCCGCCCGGTATCTCGTTGCGATAGGCGTCGCAACCCGGCCCCTGCGGGTCCGGCACGTTCATCGGCGGCGGAACCGCCAGTTCGGTCTCGCTGGCCGCGGTCGTCGGCTCGGCCGGAGTGGTCGGTTCGGCGTGGGCCGTCAGCGTCGTGGGGATCACCGCGGCGGCGGCGATCGCAGCGATCGCGGCGACAACGCCGAGGGTCTTGGAACTGCTCACGTCGGATTCTCCTGGGTTTTCTGGGATGTTTCAGCGCCGCGGCAGTCTGCCGGGCTGACTGTGGGATCGTAAGGCGGCCCCAATTCGTTACCCAAAAAACGCGACTCAGGCCACATCGGCGACCCGGTGATGACCGGCACCCTGCGGAATCCGGGATGCGTCCTGTGTCACCATGTTCGCAGTGAGGAAAATGCGCATTCAGAACCGCCGGCGGGCCGTCTGACCATGCTCGACGAGATCCGCGAGGCCGCGGGCAAGGTCGCGCGGCCGCACCAGGAATGGCCGTCGGTCATCCGTCGGCGGCGCCTCGTCGTCTGTCTGGTGCTGGTGGCCGGGGCTATCCTGCTAGGCCTGTCCCTGCGGACCCGGCCCGGCGACCCCTCGTTCTTCTGGCTGACGCTTTCGTTGGCGGCGGTGTGGGTGCTGGGCGCCTTTCTGTCCGGGCCGCTACACCTGGGCCGGATCAAGTGGCGGGGCCGAAACCAGCGCCCGGTGATCACCGGCACGGCGGTCGGGTTGCTGCTGGGCGGAGTGTTCCTGGCCGGCGGACTGGTCGCCAGGAAGATCCCGCCGGTGGCCGACCTGATCACTCAGGTGCTGCAGTACACGAACTCCGGACCGCTGGCGCTGATCGTGCTCATCACACTGGTCAACGGCGTCGCCGAGGAACTGTTCTTCCGCGGGGCGCTCTACACGGCGCTGGGTGATTTCTACCCGGTGGCGGTCTCGACACTGCTTTACGTCATCGCTACCTCGGCCAGCGGCAACCTGATGCTGGGTTTCGCGGCGGCGATCGTGGGCACCGTCTGCGCGCTGGAGCGCCGCGCGACGGGGGGAGTGCTGGCGCCCTACCTGACTCACCTGGTCTGGGGACTGATCATGGTGCTGGCGCTGCCGCCGATGTTCGGGCTCTAGCCGTACCCAGCCCCTCAGCAGACCGGGCCGCTCAGGTGTCGGAGAACTCCGCGGCCCGTCGCTGCTGGAACGCCCGGGTGCCCTCGACGAAATCGCGGGACGTCAGCAGGATCTGCTGGCCCTCGGTCTCACGGTCGATCGCCGCGTCCAATTCGGTCAGCGTCGCGGCATTAATGGCGTGCTTGGTCTTGCGCAGCGCCACGGCCGGTCCGGCCGCCAGTCGATCGATGACGGCGGCCGCCGCGGACTCGAGTTCCGCGTCGGGGTGCATCCCGCTGATCAGGCCGTAGGCCAGGGCGTCGGCGGCCGGGATGCGCTCGGCCAGCAGCGCCATCCGCATCGCGCGGACGCGCCCGATCGCCGCGGCCACCAGAGCCGAGGCCCCGCCGTCGGGCATCAACCCGATCCTGGTGAACGCCAGCAGGAAGTACGCCGACTCCGCCGCCAGCACGATGTCGCCGGCCAGCGCCAGTGAAACCCCGACGCCGGCGGCCGGCCCGTGCACGACGGCGACGACCGGCTTGGGGACTGTGGTGATCGCCCGCACCGCCCGGTTCGCCGCCGCGAGCACCGAGTCGGCCGTCGAAGCGGACTGAGCCGCCCGGCTTGTCTGGTCGTCGGCGCCGATCCCCGCTCCCGAGCAGAACCCGCGCCCGGACCCGCCCAACCGCACGACCTTCACCCGCGGATCCTCGGCGGCCCGGTCGAGGGTGTCGGCGAGGGTCTCCAGCATGGGTGCGGTCAGCGAGTTCAGGCTGTCGGGCCGGTGGAAGGTGACCGACAGCACAGGGCCGTCGAGCGAGACTTTCAGATCGGGGATGCCGGCATAGGTCATGGCTGCACAGTAGACCCAGTAGATCCGATGCAAAGATGATCGTGTTCGCAGGGCGGAAGGGTTGATCGAACTATGGCTGGACCACTGCAGGGTTTGCGGGTCGTCGAATTGGCCGGCATCGGCCCCGGCCCGCACGCCGCGATGATCCTGGGCGATCTGGGTGCCGACGTGGTGCGCGTCGAGCGTCCGAGCAAGAGTCCGCGTCCCGGCCCGAGCAAGGATCAGGTGCTGCGTAACCGCCGATCGGTGGCGGCCAACCTCAAGGACGTCCAGGACCGCGACACCGTGCTGCGGCTGATCGCGAAGGCCGACGTGCTCATCGAGGGCTTCCGGCCCGGAGTCACCGAACGCCTCGGGCTGGGACCGCAGGACTGCGCGAAGCTCAACGAGCGGCTGATCTACGCCCGGATGACCGGCTGGGGGCAGACCGGCCCGCGCAGCCAGCAGTCCGGCCACGACATCAACTACATCTCCCTCAACGGGGTGCTGCACGCGATAGGCCGGGCCGGCGAACGTCCGGTTCCACCGCTGAACCTCGTGGGCGACTTCGGTGGCGGGTCGATGTTCCTGCTCGTGGGAATCCTCTCCGCGCTCTACGAGCGCGAGCGCTCCGGCAAGGGCCAGGTGATCGACGCGGCGATGGTCGACGGGTCCAGTGTGCTTGCGGCGATGATGTACGCCTTCCGCGCCACCGGGCTGTGGAGCGACGTGCGCGGGACCAACATGCTCGACACCGGCGCGCCCTACTACGACACCTACGAGTGCGCCGACGGCCGCTACGTCGCGGTGGGCTCGATCGAACCGCAGTTCTACGCCGAGCTGCTGGACAAACTCGGCCTGGACCCCGCCGAACTGCCGGCCCAGAACGACGTCGCCCGCTGGCCGGAGCTGCGGGCCCGGCTCACCGAGACCTTCCTGGCCCACGACCGCGACCACTGGGCCAAGGTGTTCGCGACCAGCGACGCCTGCGTGACCCCGGTGCTGTCGTTCGCCGAGATCGAGACCGAACCGCACAACACCGAACGCAACACGTTCTACACCGAGGGCGGGTTCGCGCTGCCGTTCCCCGCACCCCGGTTCTCCCGCACGGCACCGGACATGCCCCGCGCGCCCGGCGTCCCCGGTGCCGACACCGAGGCCGTGTTGCGCGACTGGGTATAGTCCCGACCAACCGGTAGGTCGAAAGGACATCGATGGAGATCAAAGACGCGGTGGCTGTCGTCACGGGAGGCGCCTCCGGCCTGGGTCTGGCGACCACCAAGGCTCTGCTCGACGAGGGCGCCAAGGTGGTCATCCTCGATCTGCCGACGTCCGATGGCGAGGCGGTGGCCAAGGGACTGGGAGAGCGGGCCCGCTTCGCCGCCGCCGACGTCTGCGACGAGGATGCCGTCGCGCAGGCCCTCGACGTGGCCGAGTCGATGGGGCCGGTGCGCATCGTGGTCAACTGCGCCGGCACCGGCGACGCGATCCGGGTGCTGGGTAAGGGTGGGGTCTACCCGCTCAAGAAGTTCGCCCGCATCGTCAACATCAACCTGGTCGGCACCTTCAATGTGTTGCGGCTGGGGGCTGAGCGGATGGCCAAGACCGATCCGGTCGGTCCCGCCGACACCCAGGAGCGCGGGGTGATCATCAACACCGCCTCGGTGGCCGCCTTCGACGGCCAGATCGGTCAGGCCGCCTACTCCGCCTCCAAGGGCGGTGTGGTGGGCATGACCCTGCCGATAGCCCGCGACCTGGCCGACAAGCTCATCCGGGTGGTGACCATCGCCCCCGGCCTGTTCGACACCCCGCTGCTGGCGGGTCTGCCCGACCCCGCCAAGCAGTCCCTCGGCGCCCAGGTGCCCCATCCGGCGCGGCTGGGCAAGCCCGCCGAGTACGGGGCGCTGGCCGCGCACATCGTGTCCAACCCGATGATCAACGGCGAGGTGATCCGCCTCGACGGCGCCATCCGCATGGCCCCGCGTTAAACCGCGCCGCGCAGCAGAGAGGAGACACAGTGATCACCACGAAGTTCACCGAGGCCTTCGGCGTCGAGCACCCCATCGCGCAGGGTGGCATGCAGTGGGTCGGCCGCGCTGAACTCGTTGCGGCGGTGGCAAATTCGGGAGCTCTGGGATTTCTGACCGCGCTCACGCAACCCACTCCCAAGGACCTCGCCGAGGAGATCGCCCGGACCCGCGATCTGACCGACAAGCCGTTCGGGGTCAACCTGACCATCCTGCCCGCGATCAACCCCCCGCCCTATGACGAGTACCGGCAGGTGATCGTCGACGCCGGGATCACCATCGTCGAGACCGCCGGCTCCAACCCGGCTCCGCACCTGCCGATGTTCCACGACAACGGGATCAAGGTGCTGCACAAGTGCACCTCGGTGCGCCACGCGGTGAAGGCCCAGAGTCTGGGAGTCGACGGCATCAGCATCGACGGCTTCGAGTGTGCGGGGCACCCGGGCGAGGACGACATACCCGGGCTTGTCCTGATTCCCGCGGCCGCGGAGAAGATCGAGATCCCGATGATCGCCTCCGGTGGCTTCGCCGACGCCCGCGGGCTCGTCGCCGCGCTGGCGCTGGGTGCCGACGGCATCAACATGGGGTCGCGGTTCATGTGCACCCAGGAGTCCTGCATCCACCAGAACGTCAAGGAGGCGATCGTCGCCGGCGATGAGCGCGGCACCGACCTGATCTTCCGGACCCTGCACAACACCGCCCGGGTGGCCAGTAACGCGGTCTCGCGCGAGGTGGTGGAGATCCTCAACAACGGCGGACAGTTCGGCGACGTCAAGGACCTGGTGTCGGGTATCCGCGGTCGGCGGGTTTTCGACGAGGGCGACCTCGACGCGGGCATCTGGTCGGTGGGCACCGCGATGGGCCTGATCAACGACATCCCGACGGTCGGGGAGTTGGTCAGCCGGATCGTCGCCGAGGCCGAGCAGATCATCACCGGGCGCCTGGCCGGGATGGTCTCGGCCGGCGTGAGCGTGCCCACCTGAGGTCACCGTTCCTCAGGTCGTCGGGGACACGGTCTGCAGGGGATGAAAAATGCCCGCCACAGGGCGGGCATCGGAGTACGCGGGGTGTCGCAGAGCCCCCGGTGGGGCTTCTATCGACCGGTCAGCTGGCGTTGGCCAGCGGGGTGACGTCGTCGAACTGCTCGGAGGTGTCACCCTCCACGAGGACGTCGCCGTGGTACAGAGCGTCGAAGTCGCCCTTGATCACGTCGCTGGAGTCATCGATCCACATGGGTTTGACCTTATTAGTGTCCTTTAAGGAATCATTGAGTCACGATTCGGAAAATGGTGGCAATTCTTACCGGCGGGTTACCGGGCCCGGTATCGGTTGACCACCCCGGTGGGCCTGTCCAGACTGGCCATGTCGGCTAGTTTGCTGGATGGCGGGAAGGACGGCTTCTGTGCTGCGGCGAATCGCTGAGCTGGCCATTCGCTGGCCCCGGCGTATTCTGGCCCTGGCGGCGCTGGTCATGGCCGCGACCGCCGTCCTGGGCATCCCGGTGGCAAACCACCTTTCGGCCGGCGGTTTCCAGGACCCGACCTCGCAGTCGGCGCAGGCCACCCAGTTGCTCGCCGAGAAATTCGGCCAGAGCGACCAGCAGCTGCTGATCACGGTGACCGACCCCGGCGGGGCGGCCGCCGAGGGACCCGCCCGCGCGGCTGGATCCCAGATCGTCGGCCTCCTCGACGCCTCTCCGCGGGTGCTCACGGTCTCCTCGCCGTGGACGTCCCCGCCGGCCGCCGCCGCCGAGCTGCTCAGCCGGGACGGCAGGACGGGCCTGATCGTGGCCACCATCGCCGGTGGTGAGGACAAGGCGCAGGACTACGCCGCGGAGCTCGCCGAGCAGGTCGGCGGCGACCGGGATGGGCTGAGCATCCGGGCCGGGGGCGCGGCGATGGTCTACAAGCAGATCAACGAGCAGACCATGCGCGATCTGATCCGGATGGAGGCGATCGCGGTCCCGCTGAGCTTCATCGTGCTGGTGTGGGTCTTCGGCGGACTCATCGCCGCGGGGCTGCCCATGCTGGTCGGTTTGATGGCGATCCTCGGCGCGATGGCGGTCCTGCGGGTGATCACGCACTTCACCGAGGTGTCGATTTTCGCGCTGAACATCACCACCGCGCTCGGGCTGGCGCTGGCGATCGACTACACGCTGCTGATCCTGAGTCGCTATCGCGACGAGGTCGCCAACGGCTCCGATTCCGCCACCGCTCTGGTGCGCACCATGTGTACCGCCGGCCGGACCGTACTGTTCTCCGCGGTCACCGTCGCGCTGTCGCTCTCGGCGCTGATCATGTTCCCGATGTACTTCCTCAAATCGTTCGCCTATTCGGGGATCGCGACGGTGGCTTTCGCGGCGGCTGCAGCCGTCCTGGTCACCCCGGCTGCCATCGTCGTGCTCGGAAACCGCTTGGACTCCTTCGACATCGGCAGGCTGATGCGGCGCGTGCTGCGCCGTCCGGAGCCCGCTGACCGGCCCGTGCAGCAGCAGTTCTGGTATCGCTCAACGAAGTTCGTGATGCGGCGATCCATCCCGATCGGCACCGCGATCGTCGTGGTTCTGATGCTGCTCGGCCTGCCGTTCCTGCACATCAAGTTCGGCAGTCCCGACGACCGCGTACTGCCCAAGAGCGCGTCTGCGCATCAGGTCGGCGACCAGCTGCGCAACGACTTCGCCAGCAATTTCAGCACCGGGGTGAGCATGGTGATCCCCGACGCCGGCGACGCCAGCCTGGCCGAACTCGACCGGTATGCCGCGGACCTCTCCCGGATTCCAGACGTGTCGCTGGTGTCATCCCCGGGCGGCACATTCGTCGGCGGTGAGAAGGTGGGCCCGCCCTCGGCGCCTACGGGCATCGCCGGCGGCAGTGCGCTGCTGTCGGTGCGCAGCACCGCTCCGTTGTACTCCGAGGCGTCGCGGATGCAGCTCGACCGGCTGAATGCCGTCGCCGAGCCCGCCGGACGGGAGGTGCTCATCGGAGGCGGTGCACAGACCTACCGTGACAGCGTGACCGCGGTCACCTCGCGGATGCCGCTGGTGCTGGGGACGATCGGTGCGGTCACCTTCGTGCTGCTGTTCCTGCTCACCGGAAGTCTGCTGCTGCCTCTGAAGGCGATCGTCCTCAACGTGCTCTCGCTGTCGGCGGCCTTCGGAGCGGTGGTCTGGGTTTTCCAGGACGGAAATCTCGGGGCGCTGGGCACCACTCCGACCGGAACCACCGAGGCCAACATGCCGGTGCTGCTGTTCTGCGTCGCCTTCGGCCTGTCGATGGACTACGAGGTGTTCCTGCTGGCGCGAATCCGGGAGTTCTGGGAGGGCTCGGCGCAAACCCGGGCCGACAGTGACGAGAGCGTGGCACTGGGCCTGGCGCGCACCGGTCGGGTGGTCACCGCCGCCGCGCTGATCATGTCGATCGCCTTCGCCGCGCTGATCGCCGCGCAGGTGTCCTTCATGCGGATTTTCGGTCTGGGGCTCACCCTGGCCGTCCTCGTTGACGCCACCCTGGTGCGAATGGCACTGCTGCCGGCGTTCATGCAGGTGATGGGGAAGTGGAACTGGTGGGCGCCCCGCCCGTTGGCTCGGCTGCACGAACGCTTCGGGCTCAGTGAGGGCGGTCCTGGCGCACCGGTCGGGGCTGACGCGCGCCCGGCGGTCGCGGTGCGCGGACCCGACTGAGCCGGGGCTAGGGTGACAGGCAATGCCTCAAACCCTCGATCATCCGTTCTTCGCTCGGGTGTGGACGATGATGTCCGCCCACGAGACCCCGCTGTTGCGGCGGCTGCGCAGCGAGAATCTGGCCGGCCTTGCGGGCCGGGTGCTGGAGGTCGGCGCGGGCACGGGGACCAATTTCGCCCACTACCCCGAGACCGTGCACGAGGTGGTTGCTCTTGAGCCGGAGGTCGCGCTGGCGCCCACGGCGCGGCAGGCCGCGGCGGCGGCTCATGTTCCGGTCACCGTGATCGAGTCCACGATCGAGACCATGCCTGAGGCGGCACCCTTCGACGCGGTGGTCTGCTCGCTGGTGCTGTGCTCGGTGGGTGACCCGGAAGCCGTTCTGCGCCAACTGCACTCGGTACTCAAACCCGGCGGGGAGCTTCGCTTCTTCGAGCACGTCGCCAGTGTCGGCTGGCGCGGCCGCTTGCAGAGACTGGCGGATGCGACGCTGTGGCCGCGCATGGCAGGAAACTGCCATACCCACCGTGACACTGAGCGCGCCATCCGTGCGGCCGGATTCACCATCACCGCCGCCCGCCATCAGCAGACGTTTCCGGCCTGGGTGCCGCTACCGGTCTCGGAGGTCGCGGTCGGCCGGGCGCTCAAGAGCGCCTAGTCCGGCAGCGTCTAGCCCAACAGCTTCGCCAGCCGTCCCAGCAGTCCGGGAAGTGCCGTTCCGGCGGCCTCCCGGACCGCCAGGGTGGCCGAGGAGGACAGCGGGGTCGGCTCGGGATTGACCTCGACGACCGCCACGCCACGCACCAGCGCCAACTCGGGAAGTCCCGCCGCCGGGTAGACCAGCCCCGAGGTGCCCACCACCACGACGACATCGGCGGCGGTGAACGCCTCGACCGCGGCCGCCCAGGGCTCGTCGGGCAGCGGCTCGCCGAACCACACGATCCCGGGCCGGATCAGCCCGCCGCACTCACAGGAGGGCGGCATCCTCTCCAGTTCGGGTTCGGGCATGTCGGGCAACGGGGCGTGGTGGCGGGAACCGCAGCTGGCGCACCAGAACTCAGACAGGCTGCCGTGCAGGTGGTGCACCTCGCGGCTGCCGGCCCGCTCGTGGAGGTCGTCGACGTTCTGGGTGATCACCGTCACCTCGGCGTGCTCCTGCCAGTCCGCCAATGCCCGGTGGCCCGCGTTGGGCTGAACCTGCTTGACCAGGTGATGGCGCCACAGGTACCACGCCCACACCCGCTCGGGGTGGCTGTTCCACCCCTCGGTGCTCGACAACTCGTAGGGGTCGTATTTCGACCACAGCCCGGTCTTGTCGTCGCGGAAGGTGGGCACGCCGCTTTCGGCGGAAATCCCCGCCCCGCTGAGCACCGCGACACGCACCACGCCACGATAGCCCGTCTGCGGGATACTCAGACGCGTGTGGCTGCAGGTGGACCCGGGCGCGGACACCCCGCTTTTCGAGCAGTTGCGCGCCGGAGTGATCGCTGCGGTCCGTGGCGGGAAGCTCATGCCGGGCAGCCGGCTACCTACTGTCCGCGAGCTGGCCGTGCAATTGGGGCTGGCGGCCAACACGGTCGCACGGGCCTACCGCGAACTGGAGAGTGCCGGCGTCATCGAAACCCAGGGTCGCCGAGGAACTTTTGTCGCACGCTCGGATCCGACGGATGCGGCGATGGCTACGGCCGCGCGCACCTATGCGCGGAAGGTCCGGTCACTGGGTCTCGGGAGGGCAGAGGCGCGCCGCTACATCGATGCCGAGTTCGGTCACCCGAACTCGAGCAGGGCGTAGACCCCGCGGAAGTTCTTCATCGGCCCGAACCGCCAGAGCGCGGGGAAGGCTGTCTTGAAGAAGAAGCCGCGCCCGGCGGGCATCGGAACATCCTGCACGCTGGTCAGTCCCCGCACCGTGCCGATCAGGGCGCGCAGTTGGGCGAGCGAGAGGCTGAAGGGCATCGGCGGCACGCGATAGTGCTTGGAGGCGCGCAGACCCTTCGGCGCGACTTTCTTGACGATCGTGGGAGGCAGGTCGAAGAACATCTGTCCACCGGGAAAGCGCTCGGCGCAGGCCGCGATCAGATCCATCGCATCGTCGGGCTGCAGGTACATCAGCAGACCCTCCGCGGTGATGAAAACCCCCTCGGTGGCGTCGATGCGATCCATCCAGCTGTAGTCGAGCGCGGACTGGGCGATGTTGGTGATTCGCGGTGACGGGGGCAGCAGTTCCTCGCGCAGTGCGATCACCGGCGGTAGGTCGATCGACACCCAGCGGAACTGGGGCTCGGGCACGGCCTGGTCCAGCCGCCAGAAGCTGGTCTGAAAACCCTCGGCCAGCGCGACGACGGTGGCCCGGGGGTGGGTGCGCAGGTAGTCGAGGGTGCAGCGGTCAGCAGCGATCGCGCGCAGTGCCATCTCCTGGCCCTGACGCCCGAATTTGCCGAAGTCGATGGCGAAGGCGCCGCCCAGGGCGTCGCGCAGTTCGATCGCCATCGGGTCGGTGAGGATGGCGTCGGGCAAGCCCGCCTGATGGGCGCGCCCGTTGAGGGTCAGCAGCGCAGTCTCCGACACGCCGGTCAACAAAGGGCGGTCCATGCCGCCCAACCTACCCGGGCCGCGGACGTAGGCTCGTCTGCATGACCCGCCAGGTGTTCGATGACAAACTGCTGGCGCTGATCGCCGACAACTCCCTGGGTGTGCTGGCGACGATCAAGCGCGACGGACGTCCGCAGCTGTCCAACGTCACCTATCGCTTCGATCCGCGCGCCGTGGCGATCGAGGTGTCAGTGACCGAACCGCGCGCCAAGACGCGCAACCTGCGCCGCGACCCCAGGGCGTCGATTCTGGTCAGCTCCGAGGACGGCTGGGCCTACGCTGTCGCCGAGGGTGACGCGGAGCTCAGCCCGCCGGCCGCAGCACCCGACGACGCCACCGTCGACGCCCTGGTGGATCTCTACCGTGCCGTCGCCGGCGAGCACCCGGACTGGGATGACTACCGCGCGGCGATGGTGACCGACCGGCGGGTGCTGCTGCGTTTGCGGATCGCCCACCTCTACGGGATGCCGCCGGGTCTGCGCTGAGGACTCCGGCCAGGACGCTGAGCTAGTCTGCCAGGATGAGCGATCCGGAACCTGATCCGCAGGACGAAACCAAGCGCAAGTTCCGTGAGGCACTGGAGCGCAAGCGCGCGAAGGCCGGCGGCGCTGCGGGGCACGCCGACGGCGGTCCCAAGCAGCCCCGCGCACACGGCCCGGTGGCCAACCGTCGCGAGTTCCGCCGCAAGAGCGGCTAGCGGCCGTCCCGGCCGCTCAGTGGTGAGTGGCCTTCTCGGCGCCCACGCCGGTCAGTGACCGGACCTCCATCTCGGCGTTGAGCTCGGGATTGCCGGTGTCACGCGATGACAGGGTCCCGACGACGCCCAGGAGGAACCCCAGAGGAATAGAGACGATGCCGGGGTTGGACAGCGGGAACCAGGCGAAGTCCGCACCGGGGATCATCGACGTTTTGGACCCCGAGACCGCCGGGGAGAACACGATCAGCACGATGCAGGAGATCAGCCCGCCGTAGATGCTCCACAGCGCGCCGCGGGTGTTGAAGCGCCGCCAGTACAGCGAGTAGAGGATGGTCGGCAGGTTGGCCGATGCCGCGACCGCGAACGCCAGCGCCACCAGGAACGCCACGTTCTGCCCCAGCGCCAGAATGCCCAGCGAGATCGCCAACACCCCGAGCACCACCGCGGTGATACGGGAAACCCGCATCTGCTCGTCCTCGGTGACCTTGTGGTTCTTGAGCACGCTGGCGTAGATGTCGTGGGCGAACGAGGCCGATGCGGTGATCGTCAGGCCGGCCACCACCGCCAGGATTGTGGCGAAGGCGACCGCCGAGATAACACCCAGCAGGATCACCCCGCCGAGTTCGAAGGCCAGCAGTGGGGCCGCGGAGTTCTGCCCGCCCGGCGCGGCCAGGATGCGGTCGGGGCCGACGATGGCGGCTGCTCCGTAACCCAGTGCCAGGGTGAAAAGATAGAAGGCGCCGATCAAGGCGATCGCCCATACCACCGAGCGCCTGGCTTCCTTGGCCGTGGGCACGGTGTAGAAGCGCATGAGTACGTGCGGAAGGCCGGCGGTGCCCAACACCAGCGCGACGCCCAGTGAGATCAAGTTGATCCTCGACGTCAGCGAGCCGCCGTACTGCGCACCCGGCGCGAGGACGTCGCGCTCGGCGACGGCGGCGGTAGATGCCCTGCTTACCATCGCCTGCGCGGAACCGAGAAGGTCGGAGAAGTTGAAGCCGAATTTGGCCAGCACCAGCACGGTCATCACGCCGGCACCGGTGATCAGCAGTACGGCCTTGATGATCTGTACCCACGTGGTACCGGCCATTCCGCCGATCAATACGTACACCATCATCAGCACCCCGACCACGGCGATCACCACCGACTGGGCGAGGCGGCCCTGCACGTCGAGCAGCAGGGCGACCAGGCCGCCGGCGCCGGCCATCTGGGCCAGCAGATAGAACAGCGAGACCGTCAGTGTCGAGGTGGCCGCGGCCAGCCGCACGGGCTTCTGCTTGAGCCGGAAGCTCAGTACGTCGGCCATGGTGAACTTGCCGGTGTTCCGCAGCAACTCGGCGACCAGTAGCAGGGCTACCAGCCAGGCCACCAGGAATCCGATCGAGTAGAGGAATCCGTCGTAGCCGAACACCGCGATCGCCCCCGCGATGCCCAGGAAGCTCGCGGCTGAAAGATAGTCGCCGGCGATCGCGATGCCGTTCTGGCGGCCGGAGAACGCGTGTCCGGCGGTGAAGTACTCGGTCGCGTTGGTGTTGCGCCGGCTCACCCGGATCACGATCACCAGCGTGACAATGACGAAGCCCGTGAAGATGGCGATATTGACGGCCGGGTTGCCGACGGTAGCCGCGGCCAGGGTGCTGACGTGGTTCATGTCGCTGTCCAGTGCATCGTGTTGCGGATGGCGTCTGCCTTGGGATCAAGCTTCCTGTCGGCGAAGCGGACATAGACGCCGGTGATGGCGAAGGTCGTGACGAACTGCCCGAGCCCAAGCAGCAGGCCGACGTTGACATTGCCCCAGACCTTGGTGGCCATGAAGTCGTGGGCGAACACGCCGAGCAGGACGTAGCCGGCGTACCACACCAGAAAGAGGACGGTGGTCGGGAACACGAAGCGCCGCAGGGTGCTGCGCAGCGCTTGGAACTCTGGACTGGCCTGCACCGCAAGGTAGTCGGCGCCGGAGGGCGCGCGGTTGCCGGGCGTGGGGGCGGGTACCTGGGTGGGCACAGTGATCCTCCTCGAGGTTCAGGGCGGCGACTGCAATGGCCCAGGATTCCGCATCCGACCGTTTTCTGCCGGGGAATCCGGGTAGCGGGGGACGGTCGAGGGACCGTTTCGGGCGGGGCCCTAGTAGCGACCGCGGACCGGGTTGATGTGCGGAACGTTGATGTTCGGGACGGGGATGTTCGGGATGGCGTTCGCTACCGCGTTGATGTTCGGAACGGGGACGCCGACATTGGCGCACGCCGAGACTCCCACAGCACTTGCACATCCACTGATCTGAGGATCAGCACCGGCCAGGGCTGGGCTGGCGATCGAGGTGACCAGAACGGTCACGGTAGCGGCACTGGCAGTGAGGAGAATCCGGCTGAATCCCATGACGTTCGTCCTTTCGTAGGGTCGCGGGCGGCTAGGTCTGCAGGCAGCTGGTCTCGAAATCGGCCAACGGTTGCCGGATGGCCGTCAGGTCGTCGCGCACCTGCGGGTTGGCATTGAGGTAGTTCTCCACGTTGACGCCCAACAACTCCGGTCCCTGGCCCTTGAGGCTCGTGAAAAAATCGTTGACGTCGGGACGGCTGAACAAATAGTCCGCCGTGGCATTGGAGACACCGGATGAGATCCGTGCCAGATCACCGGCGGTGCAACTGGGTGGATCAGCCAGCGCGCTCGCCTGGCTCACACTCAGCACCGCGCATCCGAAGAGCCCGACAGCAACCGTGCGAAACACAGCCAAAAATGGAAGCCCCATGTTTGCCTCCTTATCCGTACGGCCCTTACAGCTGGCCGAGTTCGAGGGTGTAGTCACCGCTAGTGTCCACCGCGGGGCCTCGGCCTCGGAGGATTCCCAGGAAATTTCTCTCGCACCCGTGCCACCCTCGAAACCGTGAAGGCGTTAAATGGGCCTATGTCCCGATCGTCGGCGAAGCTCTGCCTGACCCAGCATGCCGAGGCCGATCAGCTGCTCAGCGAGAATCCGTTCGCTCTGGTGGTCGGCATGCTGCTCGATCAGCAGGTGCCGATGGAGACCGCTTTCGCCGGGCCGCGCAAGATCGCCGAGCGCCTCGGCGGGTTCGATCCGAGACGCGTCGCCGACTGCGACCCCGATACCTTCGCCGCGTTGTGCGCGCAAAGTCCGGCGGTTCATCGCTTCCCGGCTTCGATGGCCAAGCGGATCCAGGATCTCGCGCGGGTGATCGTCGACGACTACGGCGGGGACGCCGCGGCGCTGTGGACCCGCGGTGGACCGGACGGGGCTGAGGTGGTGCGCAGACTCAGAGCCCTGCCGGGTTTCGGTGAGGAGAAGGCCCGGATCTTCCTGGCGCTGCTGGGAAAGCAGTACGGGGTGACACCGCGGGGGTGGCGTGCCACCGCCGGGGACTACGGGCGGGCCGGCACCCACCTCTCGGTCGCCGATGTGGTGGACAAGGGGTCGCTGGACGCGGTGCGGGCATACAAGAAGAAGATGAAGGCAGCAGCCAAACAGGCCAAAGAACGGGAGTCGCGATGAAGACCCATATCAACTGTCCGTGCGGTGAGGCCATCAGCGCCAAGGATGAGGACGAACTGGTCGAGTTGACCCAGGCCCACCTCGCGGCGGCCCACCCGGGGCTGAGTTACGACCGGGACGCCATCCTGTTCATGGCTTACTAGCGCGCACGCCGAAGGCTTCCTCCAGCTCTGTCAGGGCCCGCTCGGTCTGCCGGGCGAGTGCCGCGACATCAGGGACTACGTCGCGGTCGGCGACGAAGCCGAGGCTGATGTGGTCGGCGTACGAACACGAGGTGACGTTGAGTGCCATCCCGTCGTAGACCACCGACACCGGGTAGATCTCGTCGACGCGTGCTCCGTTGAAGTACCTCACCTCGGGTGGTCCGGGTACACCGGAGAGCGGCAGGTTGTAACTGGGCGGCAGCTTCGCGTCGAACGGCAGCAGCGGCAACAGCACCGTGGGGCCGATCGCCGGGCCGAGCGCGACCAGCATCGCCCCGGGCCCGCGTTCGGCCACCTCGTGTTTGACGCGGGCCATACCGGCGTGGATCCGTATGAGGCGCTCGGCGGGGTCCGCCAGGTCGGTTCCCAACGGGCATAGTCCAAGGCCGAATCGGTTGCCGTGGTCTCCGGAGACGTCGTCGTCGCGCCCGCGGACGGTCACCGGACAGATCGCCACCAGGCTGTGGTCGGGAAGTGCGCCCCGCTCAGTCAGCCAGACCCGAACCGCCCCGGAGATCGCCGCGGTGACCACGTCGTTGGTCGTGACCCCGGCAGCGGCGCGGACCGCGCTGATCCGGCTGCGCTCCAGGCTGATTCCGGCCACCGCGCGACGCGGGCCCAGCCTGGTGTTGAAACAGGTGCGCGGCGCGGCGAAAGGCGCAGCGACGCTGTGTCCCCTCAGCTGGGCGGCCAGCGCTCGGCGGCCCAGTCCTACGGCGGAGGCCACTGCGGTCACCGCGGTTCGCGTCATCGAAGCGTGGAGTTGGGCCGGCTGTGGCGACGAGACCGGGGTTCGCCCGGCGAAAAACTGCGGCATGGTGCGTCGCTGCGGATCGGGACTCAGCGAGTCAGCAACCATTCGAAGGCCGGCGACGCCGTCGATGACGCAGTGGTGCACCTTGATGTACAGCGCGAAGCGTCCGCCGGCTAGCCCGTCGATCAGGTAGGCCATCCAGAGCGGGTTGGTGCGGTTGAGCCGCAACCCGTGTAACTCGGAAACCAAGGTCCACAACGCTTCCGGGCCCCTTCCCGGTGGCAGTGTCCGGCGCTGCACATGGTGGCGTATGTCGACCTCGCAGTCACGCCACACCCAGAGCAGGCCGGTGTCGATGCCGCGGTACGGCCGGCGGCGCAGCCGCGGATCGAGGACGTGCGCCGTGTCGGTCACCGACTGCTCATAGAGCCGTTTGACGTAGCCGGCGTCCTCGCCGGGCGGCGGCGTCATGGTCAACAGGACCCCGACGTGCATGGGGCTGGAGACCACTTCGGCGGTCATCATCAGGGCGTCGATCGGGTCGAGCCGGTCCACGCCCGAGCAGCCTAGCCCGGGGTCGGCGAGGTGCTCACGGAATGACGGTGGAGCCGATCGTCGGCATGAAGGTGCACTGCTTGTCCAGCGTGGTGACCTGACCGAAGATCGTCGACATCACGCTGCCCGAGCCGGTGTCCACGATCGCCGTGAGCGTGGTCGGCCCCTGCGGGTTGATGTCGGGGTTGGGCCGCAGCGTGGCGGTGCCCGATCGCCCGGTGGTCAGATTGACCCAGGTGACGTTGAGCGGCAGTTTCTGCTCGGCTGCCGGTGCCGGCGTCCCGACCGCGGTGAACACATAGGCGGTCTGACCGGGACCAGGGCCGGGAGCGGGGATCTTGGCCGGCCCGGCCACCGACAGTGCTGTTGCGATCACATTGCCGCCGTCCTTGAGGCAGCCGCTGCTGATCGAGGGGTACATGAAGTCCTGGGTCGGCGGGGTGCTCGGATCGAACGACGGCGGTGCCGCCGCGGGTGCCGGCGGGGGCGGGGGACCGACGATGGTGACCGCGGCTGGGGCCGCGGTTAGTGCCGGAGCGGCGGCGGCCGCCTCGGCCACCGGCGCGGCCAGTTGCGCCAGCGCCTCCGGGGTGGGCCCGAGAGCGCCCGTCGGATTGACCCCGTTGGGCAGATGCACCTCGCCGGGCACAAAACCCGCAGCCGGGAGATGTGACTCCAGCGGCAGTGGCCCGTTACCGGTGCCCGGGGTCATCAGCGGCGTCGTGCCGTGCGCGGTGCCCGTCACCGCCTGCGGGGATCCGGGCACCGAGAGCGCGGCCGCCGGATCGGCCGCCCCGCCCTGCTGCACGAACTTGGTCACCGCGTCGGCCAGTGCGGCCGAACCCGCCGGCGTGGTGGCATTGCCGGCCAACTGCGAGGCTGCGGCCAGCAGCAACTGCTGTGCGGAAGCCGGGTTGACCGCGGCCTGCTGGACCACCGGGCTGAGGCTCTGCACGGCGGCCAGTCCCGGCATCTGGCCGGGGTCGAGGATGGTGGGATCGGCCCCCGCCGCCGGGGCGAGCGCCACGGCGGACACCACGGACGCGGCGAGGGCTGCCGTCAGCACGCCGGCGGACGGCTTGGTTGGCGTCGACACGATCAGGGCAGAGCCGACAGCGGCAGCAGCCCGCCGACGCCCGACGCGGGCGGAGCGGGCGGCATGATCGGCGCGGCGGCCGGCGTGGCAGCGCCCACCGGAGCCTGGGAGATGCCCAGGGTATCGCCGATCTGGATCGGGAAGGGCATCTGCGACGGGCCGAGGTTGGCCAGATCGGCCGGCACGCCCAGGCTGCTCAGCAGCGGCAGCAGTGACGCACCCGGGCCGGGTGCGGCGACCGGGGGTGTCGCGGGCGCGCCCGCGATCGGGGACACCGGCAGGGTGCTGGCCGGGCTGCCGCCCACCAGAGCCGAGGCGCCGTTGAGCGCGGTCGCGGCGGTTTGCAGCACCGCGCCGACGCTGGCGGGGTTGGTGGCGAACTGCTGAATCATGTTCAGTGCCGGCAGCTGGGGCACGACCGGTGCCGGCACCGGGTCGGCAGCGGCAGATGCGCTGAGTGCGAGTGCGGCCGAGCACAACCCGGCAGCTGCAATCGCGTTGGCGGCGAAGAGCTTTGCGAAACGTGACATGTGATACCACTCCCTCGATTGCAGGTCCGTCACCCCGAAGGTAGCCAGTTGCGGAAGTTACTCAAGGGACACGTGTGGCGGTTATGCAACCGTTACGCGAGTGATACGGGTTCGGCGCGGTTTCGTGCGCCCAGCGCACGTGAGCGCGCCGAAGTCCGCTGGTGCGTCGGTACAGTCGCACGGTGCGCACCGCCCTGACCGCGCGGCTGGCCGCAATGGCGCCGGTGCTGCTCGTGCTCAGCATCGCGGCCCGTCTGGCCTGGACGTACCTGTCGCCCAACGGTGCGAACTTCGTGGACCTGCACGTCTACCTCGGCGGAGCCGCGGCCCTCGACCAGCCCGGAACGCTGTACTCCTACGTCTACGCCGACCAGACCCCCGACTTCCCGCTGCCGTTCACCTATCCGCCCTTCGCCGCGCTGGTGTTCTACCCGCTGACCAGGCTGCCGTTCGGCGTGGTGGCGTTCGGCTGGCAGGTGCTGACCGTGGCCGCGCTCTACGGGGTGATCCGGCTCAGCCAGCGACTGCTGGGCACGGTGGGCAGCGCGGGGCGGCGCGAGGCGATGCTGTGGACCGCCGCAGGAATCTGGCTCGAACCGCTGCGCAGCACCTTCGACTACGGGCAGGTGAACGTGATCCTCGTGCTCGCCGCGCTGGCTGCGGCCTGCAGCACCCGGTGGTGGCTGTCGGGTTCGCTGGTTGGTCTGGCCGCCGGAGTGAAGCTCACCCCGGCGATCACCGGCCTGTACCTGGCGGGCGTGCGTCGCTGGGGAGCGGTGCTGGCCGCGGTCGCGGTGTTCGCCGCGACGGTCGCGCTGTCGATCGCCGTGATCGGCGAGCAGGCCCGCTACTACTTCACCGACCTTCTGGGCGACGCGAGCCGGGTCGGCCCGATCGGCACGTCGTTCAACCAGTCCTGGCGAGGCGGGCTGTCCCGGATCCTCGGTTACGACGCCGGTTTCGGGCCGCTGACGCTGACCGCGATCGCCGCCACCGCCGCCCTGGCCCTGCTGGCCTGGCGTGCCCTCGGCGACGCGTGGACCGGCCCGGCCGGACGCGATCTGCTGGGCTCGCTGCTGGTGGTGCAACTCTTCGGGTTGCTGCTCTCGCCCATCTCCTGGACCCACCACTGGATCTGGGTGCTACCGCTGATCATCTGGCTACTCACCGGGCCGCGGCGGGATCGTCGCGGCGCGCGCGCGCTGGGGTGGGGCTGGCTGGTTCTGACCGCAGTCGGGGTGCCGTGGCTGCTGAGCTTCGCCCAGCCCACGATCTGGGAGATCGGCCGGCCGTGGTACCTGGCCTGGGCCGGCCTGGTCTATATCGTGGCGACGCTGATGACCCTGGCCTGGATCGCCGCTAGCCGCCGGCCAGCAGAGCGTCGATCTGGCCGGCCAGCTCAACATCCTGATCGGTGATACCGCCCTGCGAGTGGGTGACGAGCACGAACGTCACTGTGCGCCAACGGATATCGATGTCGGGATGGTGATCGGCCCGCTCGGCGAGCTCGGCCACCCGCCGGACGGCGTCGATCCCGTCCAGGAAGGACCCGAAGGTCACCGCGCGCCGAAGCGCCCCGTCGGTGCGCTGCCACCCGTCGAGCTTCGCCGCAGCGGCGTCCACCTGATCATCGGTCAACACGGCCATGCTCCGACGGTATACCGTCGGAGCATGGCCATCCAGGTCGTCGTCGCCGGCGCCCTGATGTCGGGCTCATCGCTGCTGGTGGCGCAGCGCCGGCGCCCGCCGGAGCTGGCCGGGCTGTGGGAACTGCCGGGCGGCAAGGTCGCACCCGGCGAGAGCGAGCAACAGGCACTGGCGCGCGAACTGCACGAGGAACTCGGTCTGCAGGTGGTGGTCGGCGAGCGGATCGGCGGGGACGTGCGGGCAGCGGAAACCGTCCTGCTGAGGGCCTACCGGGTGACACGTGTCAGTGGAGACCTGCGCGCTCACGACCACGGTGAACTGCGCTGGGTCGATGTCGCAGACCTCGCTGAACTGCCGTGGGTTCCGGCCGATCGGGCCTGGCTGCCGGCACTGTGCGCGGCGCTGGGGGGCTGACGGCGGAGCGCGCGCTTTTCGCGATTCGGTGGCCACCCTGCCACAATCGGCGCGGTGACCGGCCCGCCCCGCGATTTCCGTAATGTCGCCATCGTCGCCCACGTCGACCACGGCAAGACCACCCTGGTGGATGCGATGCTGCGGCAGTCCGGCGCGCTGCGCGAGCACGGCGACTCCGGCGAACGCATCATGGACTCCGGTGACCTGGAGCGGGAAAAGGGCATCACCATCCTGGCGAAGAACACCGCGGTGCACCGCCACCACGACGGCAGCGTGACGGTGATCAACGTCATCGACACCCCGGGCCACGCCGACTTCGGCGGCGAAGTGGAACGCGGTCTGTCCATGGTGGACGGGGTGCTGCTGCTCGTCGACGCCTCCGAGGGCCCACTCCCGCAGACCCGCTTCGTGCTGCGCAAGGCGCTGACCGCGCACCTGCCGGTGATCCTGGTGGTCAACAAGACCGATCGGCCCGATGCCCGCATCGCCGAGGTCGTCGACGCCAGTCACGATCTGCTGCTCGACGTCGCCTCCGACCTTGACGACGCCGCGCAGCAGGCCGCCGAACACGCACTCGGGTTGCCGACGCTGTTCGCCTCGGGCCGGGCCGGAGTCGCCAGCACCACCCAGCCCGCCGACGGTGAGATCCCGGCCGGGGACAACCTCGACCCGTTGTTCGACGTTCTGCTGCAACATATTCCGCCGCCGGCAGGCGATCCGGACGCGCCGCTGCAGGCGCTGGTCACCAACCTCGACGCTTCCGCGTTTCTGGGCCGGCTGGCGCTGATCCGCATCCACAACGGCCGGCTGCGCAAAGGCCAGCAGGTGGCCTGGATGCGCCAGGTGGACGGCCAGCCGGTGGTGGCCAATGCCAGGATCAGCGAGTTGCTGGCGACCGTCGGCGTGGAACGCAACCCGTGCGATGAGGCTGTCGCCGGGGACATCGTGGCCGTCGCGGGGCTGCCCGACATCATGATCGGTGACACGCTGGCCGATCCGGAGCATGCGCACGCGCTGCCGCGGATCACCGTCGACGAGCCGGCCATCTCGGTGACCATCGGCACCAACACCTCACCGCTCGCGGGCAAGGTGGCCGGCCACAAGCTGACGGCACGGATGGTGCGCTCGCGGCTGGACTCCGAGCTCGTCGGCAACGTCTCCATCCGGGTCGTCGACATCGGCCGGCCCGACGCCTGGGAGGTGCAGGGACGCGGCGAACTGGCCCTGGCGGTCCTCGTCGAGCAGATGCGCCGGGAGGGCTTCGAGCTCACCGTCGGCAAGCCCCAGGTGGTGACCAGGACGATCGAGGGAAAGCTGCACGAGCCCTACGAGGCCCTGACGATCGACGCACCCGAGGAATTCGTGGGTTCCATCACCCAGCTGCTTGCGGCCCGCAAAGGCCGGATGGAACAGATGACGAACCATGCCGCAGGCTGGGTGCGGATGGACTTCGTGGTGCCCAGCCGTGGCCTGATCGGCTTTCGCACCGACTTCCTCACCGAGACGCGCGGCACCGGCATCGCCAACGCGGTGTTCGACGGGTACCGGCCCTGGGCCGGGGAGATCCGCGCCCGGCACTCTGGATCGCTGGTCAGCGACCGGACCGGGATGGTGACCGGGTACGCCCTCATCCAGCTCGCCGACCGGGGAACCTTCTTCGTCGAACCGGGGGAGCAGACCTACGAGGGCATGGTCGTGGGCGTCAACCCGCGGGCTGAGGATCTCGACGTCAACGTCACCCGGGAGAAGAAGCTCACCAACATGAGGTCCTCCACCGCCGACGTGCTGGAGACCCTGGCCAAGCCGCTGGAACTCGACCTGGAAAAGGCGATGGAGTTCTGCGCGCCCGACGAGTGCGTCGAGGTCACCCCGGAGGCGATCCGGGTGCGCAAAGTCGAACTCGACGCCACCAGCCGGGCCCGCAGCCGCGCGCGGGCCAAGGCGCAGAAGCCGTGAACGGGTGACACCGGGTTGAACAGCACCCGGTCGTTACCCTGATGGGCGTGCTCACCGGACCGCGTAAGCCGCAGCGCCGACGAGCACCGCTGGCGGTGCTGCTGGTCGTCGCGGTCGGCGCGTGCACGGTCGACCCGCCGCCCGCTCCGCAGAGCACCCAGACCTCCCAGGCGGTGGCCCCGCCGGTGACAGTCGGGCAGATCATCATGGCGATCGACTCGATCGGCGCCGGCTTCAACCCGCACCTGCTCTCCGACCAGTCGCCGGTCAACGCCGCCGTCAGCGCACTGGTGCTGCCCAGCGCGTTCCGGCCGGTGTCCGATCCGGCCACGCCGAGTGGTTCGCGCTGGGAGATGGACCCGACGCTGCTGGTCTCCGCCGAGGAGACCGGCGCCGACCCGTTCATCGTCACCTACAAGATCCGGCCCGAGGCGGCGTGGACCGACAACGCGCCCATCGGGGCCGACGACTTCTGGTATCTGTGGCGGCAGATGGTCAGTCAGCCCGGTGTGGTGGACCCCGCCGGGTACGACCTGATCACCGGGGTGGAGTCGGTCGACGGCGGCAAGACCGCAGTGGTCACCTTCGCCCAGCCCTACCCGGCCTGGCGCGAACTGTTCAGCGACCTGTTGCCGTCGCACATCGTCAAGGACGTCCCGGGGGGCTTTCCGGCCGGGCTGGCCCGGGCCCTGCCGGTGACCGGCGGGCAGTTCCGGGTCGAGACCATCGATCCGCAGCGCGACGAGATCCTGCTGGCGCGCAATGACCGGTACTGGGGCCCGCCGGCCACCCCGGACCAGATCCTGTTCCGTCGTGCCGGTTCGCCCTCGGTGCTGGCCGACTCGATCCGCAACGGCGACACCCAGGTCGCCCAGGTGCACGGCGGGCCGGCCGCCTTCGCCCAGCTGTCGGCGATCCCCGACGTGCGGACCTCACGACTGATCACTTCGCGCACACTGCAGCTGACGTTGCGTGCCCGCAAGCCCACCCTCGCGAATCCCCTTGTCCGCAAAGCGATCCTGGGAATCCTCGACGTCGACCTGCTGGCCGCGGTCGGAGCCGGCGGCGACAACTCGGTCACCCTGGATCAATCTCTGGTGCGGGCACCGAGCGATCCCGGATACGTCGCGACCGCGCCGCCGCCGCTGGGAGCCGAGCGTGCGTTGGAGTTACTGGTGGAGGCGGGCTATCAGGTCGAGCAGGGCCCGCTGCCCGCCCCGGCGG
This sequence comes from Mycobacterium sp., assembly GCA_018882965.1. Lineage (GTDB taxonomy): Bacteria > Actinomycetota > Actinomycetes > Mycobacteriales > Mycobacteriaceae > Mycobacterium. The sequence continues at coordinate 26,448 of VEQY01000038.1, forward strand.
AGGGCCCCGCACCGACCTCGCAGCGGGTGGTGGAGACCACCCGCGGACGGGTCAGCAAGGACGGCCAGGCGCTGGCTCTGGTGATCGGTGCGGCCGCCAACGACCCGGCCTCGGTCGCGGTCGCCAACACCGCCGCCGACCAGTTGCGCAGTGTCGGCATCGCGGCAACCGTGCTGGCGCTGGAACCGCCCGTGCTCTACGGCCCCGCCCTGGTCAACGATCGGGTCGACGCGATCGTCGGCTGGCATGCCGCCGGCGGGGATCTCGCGACCGTCCTGGCGTCGCGCTACGGCTGCCCCGCCCTGGAGGCCACCCCGGTGGAGACGGTCCCGCCGATACCGCCGCCGCCGGGCCCGGCTCCGGATGCCGCACCCCTGGTGCGCGCGCCGTCGAACCTGACCGGCATCTGCGACCGGTCGGTGGAGCCGACCGTCGCGGCGGCGCTGGACGGGTCGATGGCGATCGACGAGGCGATCGCCGCCGTCGAGCCCCGGCTGTGGGAACTGGCCGCCGTGCTTCCGATCATGCAGGACACCATGATCGTCGCGGCCGGGCCGAGTGTGGAGAACGTGGCGCTGCGCGGCCCGGTGCCGATCGGGATCGTCGGGGACGCCGGCCGGTGGATGAAGGTGGACCGGTGAACGCCCCGGCCGGACCTGCGCCGCGCCTGCTGTTCGTGCACGCCCACCCCGACGACGAGGCGATCAACAACGGGGTGACCCTCGCGCACTACGCCGCGCGGGGGGCACAGGTCACCGTCGTCACCTGCACGCTCGGCGAGGAGGGCGAGGTCATCGGCAAACAGTGGGCGCAGCTCGCCGCCGACCGTGCCGACCAACTGGGGGGCTACCGGATAGCCGAGCTGACCGCGGCGCTGGGACACCTGGGTGTGGCCGGTCCATGGTTCCTCGGCGGTGCGGGGCGCTGGCGGGACTCGGGGATGGCGGGCAGCCCGCCGAGGCGGGGAACCCGCTTCATCGACGCGGACTTCGACGAGGTCGTCGGCGAACTCGCCGATGTCATCGCGACGCTGCGGCCCCATGTCGTCGTCACCTACGATCCCGACGGTGGCTACGGTCACCCCGACCACATCCGGGCCCACCAGGCGACGACCGCGGCCGTGGACGCCGTCGCCGACCGGTGGCGGGTGGCGAAGTTCTACTGGACGGTGATGTCGGGCAACGCATTTGACCGCGGTGTGCGGGCGCTGAGTCCGGCGGACGTCGGCTCGGACTGGATTGTGCCGCCCGCGGTGCCCTTCGGCTACTCCGACGACCGGATCACCGCGGTCGTCAGCGCGCCCGAGCAGGCCGGGGCCAAGGCGTCAGCGATTGCCGCGCACGCCACTCAGGTGACGATCGGGCCGACGCGTCGCGCATTCGCGCTGTCCAACAAGCTCGCGCTGCCCCTGCTCGACGAGGAGCACTACGTGCTGGTGTCCGGTGAGCCCGGAGACGCCGACGGCGAACACGGTTGGGAAACCGACCTTCTCGCGGGTGTCGACGTCGCGGCAGGCGATGAACCCGGCGCGTGAGCCGGTCCTTGCCGCGGCGGTCCTGACGGTGCTCGCCGTCGACGGGGCCCTGAGCGCGATCGCCGCAGCACTGCTGCTGCCGCTGTACGTCGGGCCGGTGCCGGTGCCGGTGAGCGCACTGGTCAGCGGGGCGGTCAACGCGGCCCTGGTGTGGGCGGCGGGAAAGTGGACGCAGTCGCGCAACCTGGCGGCGCTGCCGCTGTGGGCGTGGCTGGCGGTGGTCGCGGTGCTGAGCCTCGGTGGTCCGGGAGGTGACGTCGTGTTCGGCGGGTACTGGATCCTCGCGCTGCTGATCCTGGGTGCGCTGCCGCCGGCGTGGGTTCTGCGGCGCATGCCCTGACGGGCTCGCTCAGCCGCGTCGGCTGGTCCGGGCCGCGGCCGCTTTGGCGGGGGAGCCAGCCGAGCCGCCGGCCGCGGCGGCGGCGTCGCGATCCGGTGTGTCGCCCGCGGCCGGGGAGGTCGCCTCCCCGTCCGGTGCGGCGGTGTCGGTGGCTTGGGTGGCTTGAGTGGCTTGGGCGGCCAGCGGCTCGGCCGGCGCCTCGGCCGTCCTGACACCGTTGGCGCGCACCGCGCCGGCCCGCTGCGCCCGCACCGCACCGCGGCGCAACTCGCCCGGGGCGGAGTCCCGGGGGGCGGCCTCGGTGGGCGCGGGGGTTTGCCCGGCGGTGGGGGTCGTCTCGTCGGCGGCCCCGCTGACCGCCGCGGCGGGGGCGACGGCCGCGCTCGGGAAGATCGGGAACGGCGGGCCCGGCGGCAGCGGCGGCAGGAAGCTCAGCACCCAGGCGATCTCGCCCTGGACGAAGTAGGTGACCGCCGCGTTGATCCCGTTGGTCAGCACGGGCACGATCAGGTCGTACTGACCGTCGAGCAGGAAGGCCACGCTGTAGACGAGGGCCTGCGCGATGGGTTCGAGCGAGTCGTAGGCGATGTTGATCTGCTGGCCCAGCCAGCCGATCGGCCAGGGCAGGTAACTCACCGCCCAGGCCGCCAGCTCGAATCCCCACTGGACATAGGGCTCGATCAGGTTGTAGGCGGCGATGAGGAAGTCCCCCGCCCCGGAGCTCTGGGCGGCATCGACCTGGGTGGTCGGCACGACAGGCTCGACAGGATCGGTCTCCAGCGGCAGTGCGGCGGCGCTGAGCGCCACCGCGGCCGCGGAGAGGGTGGGCGTGTAGTCGGTTGCCGGCGCCAGCACCTGGCCGCCCGTCGCAACGAGGCCCGCCACCAGACCAGCACTGAGCAGGCAGCGTGCGCACCGCGTCGGCGTCAGGGTGGTCATCGCGGGGACTCCTCGGGTTTGCTACGGCTTTGCTACGACTTTGCCATGGCTTTGCTATGGCCTCGTCCGCACCGGCCGGATCTCGACATAAACACTGTACGTCGGCGCCCGCTCGGCGTTACAGATCGCTGCTGGCGGCCCTGCTCGAACGCCGGTACTAGTGTTGTCGCTATGTCGACCGCGGGCGTTCCACTGCCCACGCCGACGGTGCCGCCCGGAGCTTCTGTGACCCCGGCCGCCCTGCGCCGCGTGTTGCGGCGGGCCCGGGACGGGGTGGCGCTCAACCGCGACGAGGCCGCCGCGGCGATGACCGCCCGCGGGCAGGACTTGGCGGACCTGTGCGCCAGCGCCGCCCGGGTCCGCGACGCGGGCCTGACCTCGGCGGACCGGCGCGGCCCGGACGGCCGGCTCGCGATCACCTACTCCCGCAAGGTGTTCATCCCGGTCACCCACCTGTGCCGCGACACCTGCCACTACTGCACGTTCGCGGTCGCCCCGGGCAGGCTGCGCGCCGAGGGCCGGAGCGCCTATCTCGGGGCGGATGAGATCGTCGAGCTCGCCCGTCGCGGCGCCGCGCTGGGCTGCAAGGAGGCCCTGTTCACCCTGGGCGACCGCCCCGAGGCGCGCTGGCCGGAGGCGCGCCGGTGGCTCGAGCAGCGCGGCTACGACTCGACGCTGAGTTACGTGCGCGCGATGGCGATCCTCGTGCTGGAGGAAACCGGCCTGCTGCCCCACCTGAACCCGGGCGTGATGAGCTGGGCGGAGTTGGCGCGGCTCAAACCGGTGGCGCCGTCGATGGGCATGATGCTCGAGACCACGTCCCGGCGGCTATTCGAGACCCGCGGGCTGGCCCATCACGGCAGCCCGGACAAGGATCCCGTGGTTCGGATGCGCACCCTGACCGACGCGGGCCGGCTCTCCATCCCGTTCACCACCGGTCTGCTGGTCGGCATCGGTGAGACCCTCGATGAGCGGGCCGACACCCTGCACGCGATCCGGCGGGTGCACCGGGAGTTCGGCCACGTTCAGGAAGTAATCGTGCAGAACTTCCGCGCCAAGGACCGCACCGCGATGGCGATGGTCCCCGACGCCGGTTTCGAGGACTTCCTGGCGACCGTCGCGGTGGCACGGCTGGTCTTCGGCCCGGATATGCGGATTCAGGCTCCGCCCAACCTGGTCTCGGACGCGGAGTGCCTCGCCTTGCTGGGTGCGGGCGTCGACGACTGGGGCGGGGTGTCGCCGCTCACCCCCGACCACGTCAACCCCGAGCGCCCGTGGCCGGCGGTGGCGGATTTGGAGGACGTCACCGCCCACGCCGGCTTCGCGCTGGTGCAGCGGCTGACCGCCCAACCCGATTACGTGCGCGCCGAAGCCGGCTGGATCGATCCCCGTGTGGCCGCGCACGTGGCCGCCCTCGCCGACCCCGTCACCGGTTTGGCCCGGGATGTGACGCCGGCCGGCCTCGCGTGGCAGGAGCCCGACGCGGTGGTCGACTCCGTCGGGCGCGCAGACCTGCACGCGGCGATCGACCGCGAGGGTCGCCGTTCCGATCACCGCAGCGACATCACCAGTGCCTTCGGTGACTGGGAGTCGGTGCGCGAACGGGTCGGCGAATTGCGTGCGCGGGCGCCGCAGCGGATCGACGGGGATGTCGCCGCCGCGTTGCGCGCGGCCGAGCGCGACCCGGCGGGCTGCAGCGACGCGCAGTATCTGGCTCTGGCCACCGCTGACGGGGCGGCGCTGGATGCCGTTGCGGCCCTTGCCGATCGGCTGCGCCAGGATGCGGTCGGTGACGACGTCACCTTTGTGGTCAACCGCAACATCAACTTCACCAACATCTGCTACACCGGCTGCCGGTTCTGCGCATTCGCCCAGCGCAAGGGGGACGCCGACGCATTCGCGCTGTCCACCCGGGAGGTCGCCGAACGGGCGTGGGAGGCGCACGAGGCCGGCGCAACCGAGGTCTGTATGCAGGGCGGCATCGACCCGGATCTCCCGGTCACCGGTTACGCCGACATGGTCCGTGCCGTCAAGGCCAGGGTGCCCGCGATGCACGTGCACGCCTTCTCCCCGATGGAAATCGCCAACGGTGCCACCCGCAGCGGCCAGAGCATTCGGGAGTGGCTGACCGGACTGCGCGAGGCCGGGCTGGACACCATTCCCGGGACGGCGGCGGAGATCCTCGACGACGAGGTCCGGTGGGTGCTGACCAAGGGCAAGCTGCCGACCTCGATGTGGGTGGAGATCGTCACCACCGCCCACGAGGTCGGCCTGCGGTCGAGTTCGACGATGATGTACGGGCACGTCGACTCCCCGGTGCACTGGGTGGCCCACATCAATGTGCTGCGCGCGGTCCAGGATCGGACCGGCGGGTTCACCGAGTTCGTCCCGCTGCCGTTCGTGCACCACTCCTCCCCGCTGTATCTGGCCGGCGCGGCCCGGCCTGGACCGACCCACCGCGACAACCGCGCGGTACACGCGCTCGCGCGGATCATGCTGCACGGACGCATCCCGCACATCCAGACCAGCTGGGTCAAGCTCGGCGCGCGCGGCAGTCAGGTGATGCTCGCCGGGGGAGCCGACGATCTCGGCGGGACGCTGATGGAGGAGACGATCTCCCGGATGGCCGGCTCCCGGCACGGCTCAGCCAGGAGCGTCGCCGAACTGGTCGCCATCGCCGAGGGCATCGGCCGGCCCGCCCGGCAGCGCACCACCACCTACGCCAGCCCCGTCGCCTGACGGTCTGGCCGCCCGGGGGCGCGACCCCGGCGGCAAATGGCGGATGCACCGCTAGTATCTGCAACGAGAACGCGCCGACCAACGAGGAGAGCCCGCGTGACGTACGTGATTGTCGAAGCCTGCGTCGACATCAAGGACAAGGCATGCATCGAGGAATGCCCCGTCGACTGCATCTACGAGGGCGCCCGCATGCTCTACATCCACCCCGACGAGTGCGTCGACTGCGGCGCATGCGAGCCGGTCTGCCCGGTCGAAGCGATCTACTACGAGGATGACGTCCCCGACCAGTGGGCCCAGTACACCCAGATCAACGCGGACTTCTTCGAGGAACTGGGCTCACCCGGCGGTGCGTCCAAGGTGGGGATGACCGAGAACGATCCGCAGGTGGTCAAGGACCTCCCGCCCAAGGCCGAGGACGACTGACGGCGCGCAGCCGCGCGCAGCGCGCACCGGTGTCGGCTTCGCTGCCGGTCTTCCCGTGGGACACCCTCGCCGACGCCGCCGCCGTCGCGCGCGCACACCCCGACGGCGTCGTCGACCTGTCGGTGGGAACCCCGGTCGATCCGGTCGACCCGGTGATCCAGCAGGCGCTGGCCCACGCCGCCGCCGCCCCGGGATATCCGCTCACCGCGGGAACCCCCCGGCTGCGGGCGGCCGCGGTATCCGCGCTGGCCCGCCGCCACGGAGTGAGCGGCCTGGACGAGCGGGCCGTGCTTCCGGTGATCGGCAGCAAGGAGCTGATCGCCTGGCTGCCCACGTTGCTGGGGCTGGGTCCCGAGGATCTGGTGGTGATTCCCGAACTGGCCTACCCGACCTATGCGGTCGGCGCGCGGCTGGCCGGCTGCCCGCTGACGGCCACCGACGCGCTGATCGGGCTGGGGCCCCAGGTGCCTGCGCTGGTGTACCTCAACTCGCCGGCCAACCCGACCGGTCGCGTGCTCGGAGTCGAGCACCTGCGCAAGGTGGTCGAGTGGGCTCGCGAGCGGGGAACGCTGGTCGTGTCCGACGAGTGCTACCTGGGCCTGGGTTGGGAGGAAGAGCCGGTGTCGGTGCTGCACCCGCAGGTCTGCGAGGGTGACCACACCGGCATCCTGGCTGTGCACTCGCTGTCGAAGACCTCCTCGCTGGCGGGCTACCGCGCGGCCTTCGTCGCGGGTGATGCGGGTCTGGTCGCCGAACTGCTGGCGGTGCGCAAGCACGCCGGGATGATGGTGCCGGGTCCGGTCCAGGCCGCGATGACCGTCGCTCTGGAGGACGACGAACACCGGGGCGCGCAGCGGGAGCGCTACGCGCGCCGCCGCGAAACGCTGCTGGCGGCGGTCCGGTCGGCCGGCTTCACCGTGCACGACTCGGCAGCCGGGCTCTACCTGTGGGTGACGCGGGACGAGCCGTGCCGCGACACCGTGGCGTGGCTGGCCGGGCGGGGAATCCTGGTGGCGCCCGGCGATTTCTACGGACCCGCCGGAGCCCGGCACGTCCGGATTGCGCTGACCGCGACCGACGAGCGGGTCGCCGCGGCGGCCTCACGCCTGGCGGGCTAGCGCGCCAGGGGCGTTACTGCATGTCCCAGGGTGCGCCGTAGGTGGTGACGCTGTCGCCGGCTTTGGAGATCAGCCGGGCGAAGGGGCGCAGCAGCACCCCGCCGGCCGCGCCGGTGACGGTGCCGTGGGCGTTGGCCACCGCGACCGAGCCGTTGGGGC